>NZ_JAKVUA010000012.1:0-100117 GCF_033978845.1 Tenacibaculum sp. 1B UA | reverse complement strand
TTCCTTCTGTTACACTTGCGTCTGTAATGCTTGCTACGGTTGGGGCTCCATCATTATCTTGAATCGTTCCTGTAGCAGTTTGCCCTCCGTTGGCTACAGTAAAGGTTTCATCTGACTCATCTATAGTATCCTCTGTCGTTGGTACACTTACCGTTCCACTTGTTGCGCCTGCTGGTACGGTTACCAATACATCGGTCGTCGTATAGTCTGAACTTCCTGCGGTGCCATTGGTTAAGGTAAATGTATAGTCTACTGCTAAGGCACTTGCATTGCTTAACGTAAAGTCAAACTCTACAGCACTTCCTTCTGTTACACTTGCGTCTGTAATGCTTGCTACGGTTGGGGCTCCATCATCATCATTTATTGTTACCGATCCATCCGTTATAGTTCCTGTTGCTCCTGCTGTTACAACTCCTGTTGCTGGGAAAACTTCGTCAGCTTCTCCTGATACAGTATCTTCTATCGTTGGAACTGTTACACTTCCTGTAGTATTTCCTGCTAAAATTGTCACTGAATAAGCCACACCATCAACCGTTACTTCTACGGTAGTATCTTCTACACTTGGATTGCTTAACGTTACTGGAACAATCGCGTCATCTCCTTCTGATACCGTTACATCTCCTATTGTTACAGTTGGTGGGATACGTACCGTTATAGATATATCTGAACTATCTTCACATCCTCCTATAGAAGTAACTGTATAAGTAATTGTTACTGTTCCTGCTAGCACCCCTGAAACTTCTCCTGTACTAACGTTAACTGTTGCCCTAGAAGGATTTGATGAACTCCAAACCCCACCCGAATTTCCATCCGAAGTTAATGTTATACTATTATTAACATAAACCACATTTCCTCCACTTAATGTTCCTGCATCTGGAGCGGGGTTGGCTGCAGTACTAGTTCCTATTCCTTGCCCTTTATCTCCTCCTATGTCTGCACTTCCTGAATTTACTAAAACAGGAACACCATTTGTGTCAGCTCCACCATTAGCAGCAATGTTGATACTACCGTCAGAGTTTAAGTGAGAACTAAGAACATTCTCATCTCCCTCTATAGCATCATAACATCCATCATTATCGCTATCTAAGTCTAAATGATTTGGTATTCCATCATTGTCGGAATCTAACAGACAGCTTAATCTTGAGAATGGTAAATTTCTTCTTGATATAGATGGTCCTGCATATTCCACCGACAAACTTTCAGCTCCTGTTCTTTCATAAAATAACACTTCGAGTTCATGTACTCCTGGTTTAAGAGATATTTGACCATTTCTGGTTTGACTACCATGTAATCCATCATTATCAACAACTTCTATTCCATTTATAAATAATTTAGACCCATCATCTGATGTTGTATAAAATGTATAAACTCCATCAGTATCTATTCTTAATAACCCTTTATATCTAACACTAAATGTTTCATCATCTCCTGGGGTATGTAGCGCCCATAATTGGTCTACATTGAAATTAGACCGAGTTCCTATAGCTAAAGCCCCTGTAGTTGGTATATCATCTACTGAATTAGATGCAGGGTAAGAGTTGTAGAATTCATAACTTATAGATCCTATACAATTATTTTCTTCTGTATCTAAAATACCATCATTATCATCATCTAAATCATTTCTATCCGCAACATTGTCTCCATCACTATCTGCTAAAACTGTTACCGTAACCACTGCTGTATCACAATTTGTTGAAGGCTGACATAAACTATACACTAATTCATATACCCCCGCTGGTACACCAGAAGCTACAGTAACTTCTCCTGTATTTGTATTTAATATTATTCCTGAATTTTCAGAACTAACTTCAGATAGCTCTACTCCTGATGCAGATGGATTAGTTATACCTGCTACTGTATCATTTGTTAAAACATTTACTACGGCTACCCCTCCATTAGTACTAACAACTTCTCCCGAATCATCTTCAGCAACTATAATAGGTACACCTCCTACTTTTGTAATAAACACACCAGAGTCATAACTTGAATCAAAAACATCTGCAATCGCTATTTTCATATGGTAAGTTATTCCTGGTGTTAAGTTTATATTTGCGGTTAATTTTCTAGTAATACCGTTAAACTCTACGCCTATAGGAGTGGTTCCTGGATTATTATTTACAGGGCCAGCATTATTTGGGTTTGTATCATTATCTAAAACATGCCCATTATTAATATATAATGCACCTTGCGACAAATCAGGAGTGATACCGGGGTAGTCCCCAACTCCTCCTGAACTCCCTCTAAAACCAGCATTTATATTATTAATTGCCACTGGATTTGCAGTACTAGGTACCTGTGCTAGATTTGCACCAGGAGCAGTATTTGGTATTGTTGGATCTACCCCTAAAGGATCAGTCACAAAAAAACCAAAAATATCATTGAAAGGAGATCCTACAAAGTCTGGGTATTCCTCAGATCCAAACTGATATTCTAAAAGAACTCCTGTATAGTTTGGCAATGCTCTAAAATCAAACTCAAAAACAACTACATCCCTAGTTGCCTCTGGATCAATTGTTGTTAAATCGGTATCTGAATAATTTGTTCCAGAAGCATTTACAGATAGTCCTGTTTGATTATTTGTAACAAAAACCTGATTAACATTAGATGTTGTAAAAGCGATTCCTCTATCAACCTCTAAGTTAGCACCTCCATCACCATTTGTAAAAAGAGCTATTTGGTTTGTTGCCCCTCTAGTGATTACAGGATTTGTTATGATTACACCTGCTGATTGTAATTCTGTTGCTATTTGTACAGCTGTAGGATTAGGTGTTACTACTACCTGAGCTTTTACGTGTACAATTACACTTAAAAAAATTAAGGTTAAAAAGAATTTAATACCTTTTCTTATTGTAAAGTTATTTGAAATGTAACTCTCCCTCATATTAATACATATTATTTTATATACAATGTTGTGCCTTAAAGTTCTTCAAGGCTTTTTATTTTTTAATAAACAATACGGTGGGATATAAAAAACCCCACACAAAAAAAACATTAAGTTGCTCTTTTACAACTTATTTCTTGTGGGGGGCCTCTAAAATTTTGAATGTGCAAAAGTAAACTTTTTTTACTCTCACTAAAACATTAGACGTAAAATTAACAATTTAAGTCACGTTATAATAAAAAAAAATAACAAACAATCTTATCATCAATAAAACATATCAATAACAGAATCAATATTTTTTAACTTTTACTTAACACAAAAAAATAAAAATTTTCTTAAAACAAATAAAAAAAATTATTTTATTTTTAATACCTTTTTTAACTGGTTCAACGCATAATCAATTTCATCAATTGTGTTTAATTTACTAAAAGAAAATCGTACGGATGTTTTCTTTTCTTCCTCTTCACCTAAAAACTCTTGTAACACGTGAGATCCTTTACTACTACCACTCTGACAGGCACTACCTCCAGATACAGCTATTCCAGATAAATCTAAATTAAACAACAACATTTTATCTTCAACAGGAAATCGTAAATTTAGTATGGTATAACTTGTTTCTTCCATCGATTCTCCATTAGCCATAACACTTGGGATTATTTCTTTTATTTTTCTTATAAAATACTTCTTTAACCCTTTTATATATTCCTCATCTTTTCTTAGGTTTTCACAAGCAATAGTTAGCGCCTTTTCCATACCAATTATTGAATGTACATTTTCAGTACTTGACCTTGCTCCTTTTTCTTGTTCACCTCCATGTAACATTGGAAGTATTCCAATTCCTTTTTTAAAATAAGCGAATCCTACTCCTTTAGGTCCATGAAATTTATGAGCACTTGCTGCAATAAAATCTATTGGTGTTTTTTGTAAATCAATGGCATAATGCCCTATGGCTTGTACCGTATCTGAATGAAAATAAACATTATGCTCTTTACATAATTTCGCTACTTTGTCAATTGGTAATAAATTGCCAATCTCATTATTTACATACATCAAACTCACCAACGTTTTTTTCTTTGATTTATTTAGTATGTCTCCCAGATCGTCTACTAAAACAGTCCCGTTTTCATTTACTTCAATGTAATCAACAGTTATTTTATACTTTTTTTCTAAAAACTGCACCGTGTTTAAAACAGCGTGATGCTCTATCTTAGAAGTAATAATTCGTTCTACTCCTAAATTTAATACAGCATTAAATAAAATTAAGTTATCCGCTTCAGTTCCTCCTGCTGTAAAAATAATCTCACTTGAAGACACATTAAAATGTTTCGCTATATTTTTTCTAGCTGTTTCAACCGCAGCTTTAGCCTTCCTTCCATATTGATGCGTAGATGATGGGTTTCCATAATTTGTTTGCATTGATTGTTGAACAACCTCAATAACTTCTGGCAGCATAGGTGTTGTTGCGGCATTGTCTAAGTATATAGAATTCATAACACAAAAGTAAGATTTTCTAGTTGATAGTTAAACTCATTAGGCGTTTTGTAAATGAATTATCCATTTTGAAAAACATACACCTCTGTAGCTCCTTGTCCATATTTTTGATAAGAAGCATCGTAATATTTAACTGGATAATTATTTAACAAGTATTTTAATTCTGTTTTTAAAACTCCATCTCCTATTCCATGTATCAAAACTAACTTAGATATTTTTTTTGATATGCAGTATTCTAATTTATGCTTTGCTGTATTAATTTGTAATGACAAAATATCAAAATTATCCATTCCTCTTGTAGATTTCACTAACTTTTCAGCATGTAAATCTACCTCCATTATCACTTCTTTTTTATCTTTTACAAAAGATGTTTTTTTCTTTTTTTCTTTTGATTGAATTTTAGCTTTCAGCATTGGGTTGTTTATATCAGAATACTTGCTTAGCTCATTTTGATCGACTTCAACCTTCACTAGTTCTTTTTTTGTAAAGCAATACTCCATACCTTCATCATCTAATACAAAAACATTATCTCCATTTAATTTCACTACTACTCCTCTAATGTTAGCATCTATAACAGCTACTTTATTTCCTATTTCTAAACACATTCTTAACCTTTATTTAATTAGCTAAAAGGGCATTAGCTTGTATTTTTACAAATAATTTCACTCTGCAAAATAACTGCAAATAAATGATAAACACTAAGAATATCAACACAAAAAATTTCTTTGAGGAAGCAAGAAAAGAATTAATTCTTACTGAAGACCGTAAAGATTTATTACTTGAAATAGCTGATACTATTTTTGAAGAATATCTTGATAGAGAAAAAATAAATTTAAATTTTATTTGTACTCATAATTCTCGTAGAAGTCAGTTTACTCAGGTATGGAGCTTCTTTGCTATTGAATATTTTAATTTAAAGAATATGTTTACCTATTCTGGTGGAACAGAAACTACTTCTTTTCACAGAAACACAGTTAAAAGCTTACAAAAAACTGGCTTTATTTTTAGTGTTGTTGATTTTTCTCATCAGAATCCTAGATATTTAGTATCTTTTAACGGAACTAAGAAATCTATCTTAGGTTTTTCAAAGTTATATGATCATCCTCAAAATAGTTTTCCTTTTATTGCAATTACTACTTGTGATAATGCCGATCAAAACTGTCCATACATTCCTGATGCTATCGAGCGTTTTCATTTACCTTATAACGACCCAAAAAAATCAGACAATACTGACTTAACCGAAGAAACTTATCTTCAAACAAGTAAGCAAATTGCTGGTGAATTGTTTTTTATTTTTAAAGAAGTAGAACAAAGGTTACCTTAGTTATACTTTTATACTTTTATCGTAAGGGATTCTTTCTAAAATATAATTAATTACATTTACCCTTGCCACTGTTTTTCTGTTAGCTCGAATAACTTTCCAAGGAGATATTTCTGTATTTGTTTTAGAGAACATTGCTTTTTTATATTCTGTATAATCATCCCAAAGTTCTTGTGCCTTTTCATCTACAGGCGTCATTTTCCATTGTTTTAATGGATTATTTTTTATATCGTTGAATCGTTTTGCTTGTTCTTTTTTATTGATAGACATATAAATTTTCACCAACCGAATGCCAGATTCTAAAATCATACGTTCAAAATCGTTTACCTGATTCATAAAAATCTCATATTCCTCTTGAGTACAAAAACCATTCACGGGCTCAACTACTGCGCGATTATACCAACTTCTATCAAAAAACACAATTTCTCCTGCTTTAGGAAACTGTTCAACATATCGCTGAAAGTACCATTGTGTTTTTTGATCTTCATTAGGTTTGGGAAGCGCTACAATTCGCATATGACGAGGATTGATACGTTCTGTTATTCTACGTATCGCTCCACCTTTTCCTGCAGCATCTCTTCCTTCAAAAATTACTATAATTCGTTCATTTTCTTGAATCGCCCAGGCTTGTAAACGAATTATTTCAACTTGTAACTTTTTTAATTTTCGCTCATAATCAACATATCGGATTGCTCTTTCTAAATTAAAAGATTTCGATAATAAAGCTTTTAAACCTCTTGTTGTATTTAATTTATTTACGTCTCTTTGAGTTAACTTTCCCATTCTTAATCTAAATGTTTTACTGAACGATAATAACGCATTACAATATTTGGATCTGGCGTTAAAACTGTTGTTTCTTCTTCTCTTCCATCATAATCAAACTGAGATAATACATGGCGCATACACTCTACTCTAGCTTCTTTTTTATTGTTTGTTTTTACTACTATCCACGGGCTATAAGCCGTATGTGTTTTACTAAACATTTCATTTTTATAGTAACTATATGTATCCCATAATTCTTGTCCTCTTTTATCAACAGGACTAAATTTCCAGCGTTTTAAAGGATTGTTATTTCGAGAATTGAAACGTCGTAATTGTTCTTCTTTTGAAATTGACAACCAAAACTTTATAACCACAACACCGTCTTCATACAACATGTGTTCAAACTCTGGCACCTGTACTAAAAAGTTTTTATATTGATCATCTGTACAGAATCCCATCACTGGCTCAACCACTGCTCTATTATACCAACTACGGTCAAAAAACACAATTTCTCCTGGGTTAGGCAACTCTTTAATATATCGTTGAAAATACCATTGCCCTTTTTCTACTTCAGTTGGTTTATTTAAAGCTACTAAACGAGTAGAACGCGGATTCATATGCTCCATAAAACGTCGAATACTCCCTCCTTTTCCTGCAGCATCTCTTCCTTCAAAGATTACAGCAACTCGCTTATTATTTTTTGCTATCCACTGCTGAAGTTTTACTAACTCTATTTGTAACTTCCTCAGCTCTTCTTCATAATTTAGCTTTACTTTAACTTTTGTAATAGAAATTCCCTTTTCTTCAATAATAGCCAACAATTCTTCATTTGTCGAAACACTTTCAAAGTCTTCAATTGTTAATTCAGGTTTTTCTTTCATAAGTTTATTTAGTTATTCTTGTTAATAATTTAACCAAGGTTGTGCTAAAATAATACGATATTTACAGCTATGAAAAAAAATATACTACTTTTATTTATCTTATTTTCTCTTCATACATTCTCACAACGTAAATACGCTAAGGAGTTTAGTTTTATAAATGATAATGACTTATATACTTCTACTTATCAAGACAGATATTATACTAACGGAGCCTTTTTAACATACCGCTTCCTAAGTAAAAAGCAAGTTGGAAATATTGATAAAAAAATATATGAAATTCAATTAGGACACCATATGTACACTCCCTACAAAGCTGTTATTGAAACTATTGAAGAGCATGATCGTCCTTTTGCTGGTTATTTATATGGTAGTTTTGGTATAAACAAGTTTTACACAAATGAATCTATTTTAAAAACATCCATTCAAATAGGTACCATCGGTTCATCTTCTTTAAGTGAAGAACTGCAAGGAATTATCCATAAAATGTATGGTTTTAGAGAAGCTACAGGATGGGAGTACCAAATAAAAAATGCATTTGCTCTTAATTTAAATACTGATTATATTAAAAAAATAGCCCGAGATAATATTTTTGACCTTAACTGGATAAACTCTGCTAGGTTAGGTACTGTTTACACTGACTTATCAACAGGCTTGTATACTCGTGTTGGTTTTAAGCCTTTAGAGAGCATTACAAATTCCATCGCTTTTCATGGAAACTTAAATAACCAAAACACTAGCTTCGAAAATAAGGCGGAAGTCTTTTTATACCTAAAACCAATGCTTCATTATGTTGTTTATGACGCAACTATTGAAGGAAGTTTTTTAAACGACGACAGCCCAGTTACGTTTGAAGTAGAGCCTTTTAAGTTTACAACAGAGTTTGGAATTCGTTTTACTAGTAATCGTTTTAATTTTGGATACGCCATCAATTATCACACTAAAAAACTCAAAAGCTCACGTGTTCCTAAAGGGAATTTTTATGGCACAATACAATTAAATTATCAATTCAATTAAACTTATTGAGCTCTTTAAAAAAAATAATTTTTAAAATCATCAAATTAAGATATATTTGTAAGTCTAATAAATAGAAAAATTACTAAATGAAATTTATCGTATCTAGCTCACAGTTATTAAAACAACTACAAGTTTTAGGAGGAGTTATAAATAGCAATAACACGTTACCAATTTTAGATAACTTTTTATTTGAACTATCTGAAAACGAATTAAAAATATCTGCTTCTGATCTTGAGACTACCATGTCTTCTGTTATTGAAGTAGAAAGTACTGATACTGGAGCGATTGCTATTAATGCTCGTTTGTTATTAGATACTTTAAAAACATTTCCTGAGCAACCACTTACTTTTAAGGTTGAAGGAGATAATACTATTGAGATTATTTCTGAACAAGGAAAATATGACATGGCATACTTTAGTGGAGATGAATTCCCTAAAGCTGTAGAATTACCTTCTCCAAGTAGTACAGAAATCCCATCAAATATTTTAGCTACAGCTATTTCTAAAACTATTTTTGCGGCTGGTAATGATGATCTACGTCCAGTGATGAGTGGTGTATTTTTTCAGTTCAATTCGAAAGAGTTAACTTTTGTAGCTACGGATGCTCATAAATTAGTAAAATATACACGTACCGATATTACTGCTGATAAATCAGCCGAATTTATCATGCCTAAAAAACCTTTGAACTTATTAAAGGGAATTTTAGGTGGATCAGAAAATAATGTTATTATTGAGTACAACGACACCAATGCTAAGTTTACTTTTGATAACGTAGTATTAATTTGTCGATTAATTGATGGAAAATACCCTAACTACGAAGCAGTTATACCGAAAGAGAATCCTAATAAATTAACAGTAGACAGGGCTTCTTTCTTAAACTCTGTTCGTCGTGTGTCTATTTTCTCTAGTAAAACAACGCATCAAATTCGTTTAAAAATGGCGGGAACTGAGTTAAATATTTCTGCAGAAGATTTAGATTATTCTAACAAAGCTGACGAACGATTAAACTGTGATTATCAAGGAGATGATATGCAAATTGGGTTTAACTCTCGTTTTTTAAGCGAAATGTTAAACAACCTAAACTCTAACGATGTTTTAATTGAAATGAGTTTACCAAATAGAGCTGGAATTTTAACTCCTATTGACGGAACTGAAGAAGGTGAATTAGTAACTATGCTTGTTATGCCTGTGATGTTAAACGGATAATAAATTCACAATATATAAAATTACAAAAGCCACAGAATCAAAAGTCTGTGGCTTTTGTAATTTTATTAACGTCTTTCTCTTTTAAAAATGATAAATAATTGTAAATTTACCTCTTTCAAACTTTATAAATTATAATGGGTAGAATTATTGCAATTGCAAATCAAAAAGGTGGCGTAGGTAAAACTACTACATCTGTGAACTTAGCTGCGGCTTTAGGTGTTTTAGAAAAAAAAGTATTGTTAATTGATGCTGATCCCCAAGCAAATGCTACTTCTGGTTTAGGTTTAGACGTTGAAAGTATAGAAATTGGAACATATCAGGTTTTAGAACATACAATCTCTGCAAAGGATACTGTTTTAAAAACTGACTCTCCAAACGTTGACTTAATCCCTGCTCATATTGATTTAGTAGCCATTGAAATTGAATTGGTAGACAAGCAACAACGCGAATACATGTTAAAAAAAGCGTTAGAAGATATTAAAGATGATTACGATTTTATTTTAATTGATTGTGCTCCATCTTTAGGTTTAATAACCTTAAACTCACTTGTAGCAGCAGACTCTGTTGTTATACCTATTCAATGTGAATACTTTGCTTTAGAAGGTTTAGGAAAGTTATTAAACACCATTAAAAGTGTTCAGAAAATACACAATCAAGAATTAGAAATTGAAGGTTTATTATTAACCATGTTCGATTCTCGTTTACGTTTATCAAATCAAGTTGTAGACGAAGTACGTAAACACTTCAGTTCTATGGTTTTTGAAACAATAGTACACAGAAATATCCGTTTAAGTGAAGCACCAAGTTATGGAGAAAGTATAATTTCATACGATGCAACGAGTAAAGGTGCCGTAAATTACTTAAATTTGGCGAACGAAATTTTAACTAAAAACGCATAATTACTGTACATGGCAAAAGCAACAAAAAAACAAGCTTTAGGTAGAGGTTTATCAGCATTGTTAAAAGAAACTGCAGAAGTAAATTCTGCAGAAGACAAAAATGCAGATAAGTTAGTAGGAAACATTCTTGAAATCGATATAAATTCGATAGATGTAAACCCGTATCAACCTAGAACTTATTTTGATGAAGAAGCGTTGCGCGAATTAGCTAGTTCTATTAAAGAATTAGGTGTTATTCAGCCTATTACTGTCCGTAAACTTTCTAGTGATAAATTTCAATTAGTTTCTGGAGAGCGCCGTTTCAGAGCCTCTAAACTTATTGGAAACAAGACTGTTCCTGCTTATATTCGTTTAGCTAACGATCAGGAAATGCTTGAAATGGCATTGGTTGAAAATATTCAACGTAAAAATTTAGACCCAATTGAAGTTGCTCTTTCATACCAACGTTTAATTGATGAAATTCAACTTACACAAGAAGAATTGAGTACTCGTGTAGGTAAAAAACGTTCTACAGTTACCAACTACTTACGTTTATTGAAATTAGACCCAATTATTCAAACAGGAATGCGTGACGGATTTATTTCAATGGGACACGGTCGTGCTTTGATTAATGTTGATAGTAATTCTGATCAATTAAATATTTATGAGAAAATTGTTCGTGATAAATTATCAGTACGTCAAACTGAAGAACTAGTCAAAAACTTAAAAGCTGGTAAAGTTGCTAAGGCAGTAAAAAAGAAACCTTTACCTAATTATATTTCTGAAAGTGTTAAAGATATCAGTGATTATTTTGGTCATAAGATTGATGTTTCTGTAAATAATCGTGGAAAAGGTAAAATTTCTATTCCTTTTCATTCAGAAGAAGATTTTAATCGCATTAAAAACTTATTAAAGTAATTGAACGTACGTATAATCATATTCGCTTTTTTTAGTCTTTTTTTGTTTCAAAATGCCTTTGCTCAAAAAGATTCTATTGCAGTTAGAGCAAAACAGCTTCAATTAACTAGCGACAAATACAACCCTTTATCTCCTTCAAAAGCTGCTTTTTATTCGGCTATTTTCCCTGGAGGTGGGCAAATTTATAATGGAAAGTATTGGAAAGCTCCTATAGTATGGGCGGCAATGGGTGCTAGTGCTTATTTTTATATTGATAATAGTAACCAGTATGATCGCTACCGAACAGCTTTTAAGCTAAGAAGCCAAGGATTAAAAGACGAATTTACTAGAGAGGATGGAACTGTTCTTATTTCTACTCCTGGTTTAGAAAGTGCTCAAAAAACTTTACGAAAAAATAGAGATTTATCATTATTAACTGGTGTGCTTTTATACGTTTTACAAATTGTTGAAGCTAGTGTTAATGCGCACTTATTACAATTTGACACAGATGACAGTTTATCTGTAAAACCAGTAATAACTCCTGATCCTTTATTTATTGAAGCACCGAAAGTTGGTTTAACATTTAAATATTCTTTTTAAGATGAAAATAGCCTTACTTGGTTATGGTAGAATGGGTAAAGAAATTGAAAAATTTGCTTTACAAAGAGGACATGAAATTATTATAAAAACTTCTGGAAAAGAAGTTTATGATATTACAAAAGCTGATGTAGCAATAGACTTTAGTATTCCTTCTTCTGCATACAACAACATCAGCAATTGTATTAACAATAATATACCTATTATTTCTGGTACTACTGGTTGGTTAGATAAATACAACGATGTTGTTGATTTATGTAATAAAAAAAGCGGTGCATTTATTTATGCCTCTAACTTTAGTTTAGGTGTTAATGTTTTCTTTGAACTAAACAAACAGCTTGCTAAAATGATGAGTACTTTAGAACAATATAATGTTTCTATTGAAGAGATTCATCATACTAAAAAGTTAGATGCTCCAAGCGGTACTGCAATTACATTGGCAGAAGGTGTTATTGAAAACACTAACCAAAAGGCTTGGGAATTAGATGAAAAAACATCAGACGAAAATATTCCTATTAAAGCTATCAGAACTCCGGATGTTCCAGGTACTCACACCGTGACTTACAATTCTGAAATAGATACTATTGATATTAAACACACAGCTCATAACCGTCAAGGTTTTGCTTTGGGTGCTGTAATTGCTGCTGAGTGGCTAAATGATAAAACAGGTGTTTTTACTATGCGAGATGTGTTAAACTTAGGTTAATAACGTAACAAATAGCTCAAAAAACACACAAATAAAATTGAATTTTATTCCTTATAAGGAATTACAAAATATATAGATTATGACATTTACTGAATGGTTTTTATTCTTTTTATTCATACAAATTATTCATTTTTTAGGTACTTGGAAGTTATATACTAGAGCTGGCAGAAAAGCTTGGGAAGCAGCGGTACCTGTATACAATGCTATCATATTAATGCAAATAATAAATCGCCCAAAATGGTGGGTAGTTTTATTATTTATTCCTATTGTAAATTTATTAATGTTTCCTATAATTTGGATTGAAACTTGTAGAAGTTTTGGTTTTAATAAAAGACCTGATACTATCCTTGCTATTCTAACTTTAGGGTTATACATCTATTATATTAACTATTTTACGAATGCAGAGCATATAGAAAATAGGAGCTTAAAACCAAGATCTCCTTTGGGTGAATGGGTAAGTTCTATTGCTTTTGCTATTATTGCTGCTACTTTAGTGCATACTTACTTTATGCAACCCTACACCATTCCTACATCATCATTAGAAAAAACCTTATTGGTTGGTGATTACTTGTTTGTAAGTAAATTTCATTACGGTGCTCGTGTACCTATGACCACTGTTGCTGCACCTATGGCACATGATACTATTCCTGTGTTAGGTACAAAATCATTCTTATCTGACGATAAAAATAAAGATGGTTTGCTAAACAAGCTATCTTTACCTTACATGCGAGTTCCTGGCTTTCAAAAAATTAAGCGTAATGATATTGTTGTTTTTAGCTGGCCTTCAGATTCCCTAGCTACGATGTGGGGAGATAATTCTGGAAATTTCACTTATAAACCCATTGATAAACGTACAAACTATGTAAAACGTGCAGTAGGTACTCCTGGTGATACTTTAGAAGTGCGTGATGGTTATGTATTTATTAATGGAAAGAGAACTGTATTACCTGATAGAGCAAAACCACAATGGCTACATATTGTAGACACTAACGGTGAAAAGTTTAGTGAAGGCGCAGTAAAGAGATACAACATCAGAGAATGGGGAATGCAAGGTGATAAATATGTATTGAATTTAACTGATGAAGAGGCTGCTTTAATAGCTAAAAACCCAATTGTAAAAAACATTGAAAAACACTTAACTCCAAAAGGGACTTATGATAAATCTGTTTTTCCTCACGACCCAAGATATGCTTGGTCTACTGATAATTTTGGCCCTATATATATTCCAAAAGAAGGAGCAACGGTTGAATTAAATGCTGCAACCATTCCTTTTTACGAGCAAATTATTCGAAGATATGAAAACAACAATTTAACTATTTTTGGAGACGATATTTACATCAATGGTAAGAAGGCAAAAGAATACACTTTTAAGCAAGACTATTACTGGATGATGGGTGACAATCGTCAACGCTCATTAGATGCTAGAAATTGGGGGTATGTACCTTTTGATCATGTAGTTGGTAAACCTGTTATGATTTGGTTAAGTTGGGATGCCAATGCACCTAGTTTTATAGCTAAATTAAACTCTATTCGTTGGGACAGAATGTTTACAACTGTTGGGGGTAGTGGTAAACCAGTTTCTTATCTTTGGTTAGTTTTATTATCAATTGGGGGCTATATTGTGTATAGTTTTAGAAAAAGTAAAAAGAAGAAAGCCTAATGTCACTTTTTATCCCAACATACTTTGCTCCTATTTCGCAATATGCAGCAATCTATCAATCGGATGCTATTACTTTTGAGGTTAATGATAATTATCAAAAACAAACCTACCGTAACCGTTGTTATATTTATGGCGCTAATGGTAAACTTGCTCTAAACATTCCTGTAAAAAACAAAACAAAAGAAGGTCGAAAAAAGACAAAAGATACTTTAGTTGAAAATGACTTCCCTTGGCAACAGCAACATTTTAAGTCATTACAGTCAGCTTATCGCTCCTCTCCTTTTTTTGAATTTTTTGAAAATGATTTACTTACTATTTTCAACAAAAAGTATAAATTCTTACAAGATTTAAATATTGATACTCATTTATTTGTAACTGATGCTCTACAAATTAAGCAACAATTCACCAAAACAACTAGTTACGAACTAAACTCTGAAAGCGCTGACTTTAGACCTTTAGCTATTGCTAAAAAAGGAATTGAAATAGAAATGGATTCTTATATTCAAATGTTTGATGATAAATACGGATTTATACCTAATTTATCTATTCTAGATCTCCTTTTTATGGAAGGATCTAACACTATTAGCTTTTTAGAGAAAATTAATGTAAATTTGAGATAGTCCCCTCTAATTATTTTATCAATAGAATTTATATTGCTTATCTAAAATTCCTATTAATTATATTATAAAAAGATAGTAAAGGAAATCATTTAAAGCTAAAAATTTACTCTTAAATATTTTTTCCATTTACTTCAACAGAAAAAAGACATCTGACTTTTAAAGAAAGGAATTAAACAACCTATATTTTTAACATAAACTAAGAGGTTATTTACTTATTTTATATATATATTTGTCAGCGAAGCATTTCCCCCTTTTTAATGTTTCATTTCCCTTATTATTAAGAAAAGACTTGTTCCCTTTGTGTGCAGGTCTTTTTACTTTATATATCTTTTAGCTAAATTGTTAATCTGTTCAGAAATAGATAATTTTACTACTACAAAAACATAAATTGCTATAATTAATATACTCTTTAAAACAATGTTTACAATTGGGTGAATTGGAAAGTCAAAAAGATAAAACTCGGATATAGAGAAATTCCAAAAATTAAACCCTAAAAACATAATTAAGACAATAAAAATCATTAAAAATGTTTTATTGGTAAAGGGTGTCATATTGAATTTTTCTTTTACAAACCATAGTTTAAAGGCATTAAATACTAAGACTGTAATAAGTGTTGCTAGTGCCAACCCTTTCGTTCCCATTTCTAAATCATTAAAAAAGTAACTATTTAAAAAATACACTGAAAAAGCCATTCCTAAGCCTACTGGCAAGGTTATACGATAAAATTTAGAATTACTTATAATAGCACCATTACTACCTAATGACATTAAAAATAATTTTGCAGAAGAAATCAGTAATACTACTAATACTCCTTCTTTTCCATAATTTTTATTCGGCATCAGCCTGAACAATTCCTCCACATTACAATTCACTAACACAAAAAACAATCCACCAATCAACAATAAATTAATAGAACTTTTTTTATACAAGTTCTCTGTTTCCTTAGGATTATTTTCATTGAGTGCTTTAGAGGTCAATGGTTGTAAAATTTGCCCCATAGCTCTACTTGGAGCTTCTATAAAAGACCCAATAAACACTGCTACAGTATAATATGCCGCAGTAGCAAAGCCTTCTTTACCTGGTATCATTACTTTATCAATATCCAAAATAATAGCTCCTGCACTACCTGCTAAAATGATATAAAAAGTGTATCGTAAAACTTCTTTAAAATTATCTGGTAAACTGAATGCAAATTTTGGTGTATATAAACGAAACGCATATATCATCATTAACAACACTCTAAATATATATGCTACCGACATATATACTAGAAACTCTTCCTTAGTTATCAAATGAAAATACACAGCCAAAAGTAAAACCATTACAGCTACTCTGTTATATAGCTCTTTTAAAACATTACCAAAAACCGATTGCATTTGTACTCTTGCCCATGAATAAAACACTTCAAAATAGGCGCAAGCAACCGCTATTATATAAATATAAATTGTGTAGTCTTCAATTATTAAATTTTCATTAGAACCACTTGCTACTACATAATTCATAATCCAGTTATGAAAGAAATTCCAAAAATATCCTATTGGAATCGCTATAAATAATGGTAAAAAAATTATAGAGCTTAAAAATTTATCTTTTTCTACTTTTGAAGTATATCCAGAAAAAAACTTGATAATTGTAAAGTGAACTCCAAAGGCTGTTATAGGCATAATTAAGTTTGAAGCCGAAAAAACATAGGTTGCTAATCCATAATACTCATCTCCTAAAAACCGTGTGTATAACACCAAGGTGTTAATACCTCCAATTAAAAACCCTAAATAGATTATTAGAGTGTTTCTGAACGATTGTTTAAATACAATTCCCAATTTATTCTTTTATTAATTTTAGTATTGATTTATATATTTTTTCTCCTACATTATCTCCATACAGTGACTCTTTAAAGTCTTTTGACAGGGCTAAGAACTGTTGAAAATGAGTTTCTATTTTTTCTGAATTAGCCCCTGTTATAGCAGCATAACCGTTATCCACTAATTCTTTCCATTCTGTTTCTTCTCTTACTATTACGCAAAATTTCTTATTAAAGAAAGCCTCTTTTTGCAATCCTCCACTATCAGTTACAACAAGAGCGCAGTTTTTTAACAGTTCTAACATAGAAAAGTAACCTACAGGTTCTATAAAAGTTATATTGGGCTTTAACTTGTACTTTTCTAGCGTTTTTTTTGTTCTAGGATGTAGTGGTAATACCACTTTTTTTGAAGTACTAATTTTTTCAAGAGCATCAAAAATACTAGTTAACTTCTCCTTATAATCAGTGTTTTCTTGACGATGAATTGTTGCTAACACAAATTCGTTTTTAATCAAACCTAAATCTTTTATAATAGTTGATTTCTCCTCTGACACCTTACTATAAAACTCCACAGCATCTTTCATTATATCACCATGTTTTTCTATCAAAATATCAAAGCTATCAAATCCTTCATTTTTTAAATTTGATACTGCTATTTCTGTTGGACAACTTAATAAATTTGCTATCCTATCTGTTAAAATACGGTTTATTTCTTCTGGCATTTGCATATTAAATGAACGTAAGCCAGCTTCAACATGTACTACTTTTATATGAAGTTTTTTGGCGGCCAAAGTACCTGCCAACGTCGAATTTGTATCTCCATATACAACAACGACATCCGGGTTTTCTACTAGTAAAATCTCTTCAATTTTCTCTAGCATTTGCCCCGTCATCGCTCCATGATTTAACCCGTTAATATTTAAATTATACTTAGGCTTGGGGATTTGCATTTCTTCAAAAAAAACAGCACTCATGTTAGTATCAAAATGCTGACCTGTATGTACTATTATTTCTTCTACCTCATTGTGTTTCTGAATCACTCTACTTAATACAGCTCCTTTTATAAACTGTGGACGTGCTCCTAATATGGTTACTATTTTTTTCAAGAATTAACGACTTGTTTTAATATAATAGATAATTTTTCTGTTAACTTTTTTCGATGATAGTGCTCTATATTTTTAGAATTAACCTCTAAAACTCCTTTCTTATACTGATTATAAAGAAGCTTAATTTCTTTTTTTATTTTTACTACATCATCAAAATCAACAATAGTTCCTGAGTTAGTTTTAACAAGGATTTCTGCTAAATCACCATCTTCTGGACCTACCGCTAAGATAGGGCGTTTTGCCTGTAAATATTCAAAAATTTTACCTGTTATAATTCCCTTAGCACTTGGTACTTTATTTACAGCTAACAACAAAACTTGCGAAGTTTTTTGGTGTTGTTGTACTTCTTTATGCGGAACATATGCAATTTTTGTAATATTTTTAAACTCGTATACTCCCAAAGCTTTTTCAACTTCTTCTGCTACTTTTCCTATTAGTTTAATTTCTAAGTCTTCTGTAAACTCTTTATCCTCTTTACATAATTCTGACAATGCTCTCCATAAAATTTTTGGATTTCTATCAGCATTCATCAAACCTATATGTGTTATTGAAAACTTTTCATCAAGAATAACATTCTCTTTATTATTCTCTTCAGAGTCAAAGCCATTAGTTATAACGTGAATATTCTTTGAAAATTTTTGATAGTTCTTTTTCATTGTCTCCCCTACCACCAAACTTGCGTTAGCATACCTTAGTACTTCTTGCTCTAACTGATGATGTTTAGCTTTAGCCTTTTCCGTTAGAGGTAGTTGATGAAAATAATCAATATCTGTCCAAGGATCACGAAAATCTGCAATCCACTTCAATCCTAGTTCTTTTTTAAGCTGTAACCCGATTAAGTGTAAGCTATGTGGTGGTCCGGTAGTTATAATAGCATCAATAGTATTTTCTTTTAAATATTTTTTCAGCTTATTAACTGAAGGTTTTACCCAAAATTTTCTTGCATCAGGAATGAAATAATTAGCTCGAACATATTGCATTACCTGACCTATTAAACTCGGGTTAAGATCTAAAAAACCAGCACTTGTTTTTGTCTCACTTTTTTTTAAAATTGAAAAAATATTGTTAGGTTCTCGTATAGTACTTTTAACCACCTCTATACCTTCAGGTATATCTTTTTCTAAAGAAGTATCTATAATTGGGTAATTTGCTCCATCTACTGTATAAATGACTGGTTCTATGCCAAAATCACGTAAGTACTTTACAAATTTCAACCAGCGTTGTACCCCAGAGCCTCCTGCAGGCACCCAATAATATGTTATTATAAGTGCTCTCAAACTACAAATTGTTATATGTGTTTATTAACTCTTCTGATGTCTTATCCCAAGTAAACTGATTTCTAACAAAAGTTGCTCCATTTTTTCCTAGTTTATCTCTAAGAGTTGCATCATTATATAAGGTTAAAACTTTCTTACTAAAATCTTCTACATTTTTTTCCTCATGCACTAGTCCTGCTTTTATCTTTTCTATTAATTTTTTTTGTGCAATTGCATTACTTACCAACAAAGGTTTTTCTAAACTCATGTATTGAAACAATTTATTAGCATAGGCAACATCGTGCTGTATGTTTCTGTGTAGTGGCGATATACAAATACTGCTAGCTTTAATATAAGAAGGAAATAATAAAACGTTTTGCCAACCTTCAAAACTAACATATTTTTCTATTTGTAATTCTGTAACTTTTTTCTTTAGTTTAATATCTGTTGTATTTTTTCCTACTATTACTAACTTTATTGTAGGAATTATATTTTTAAGTTTGCTTACAGAGGTTATAGCTGTTAACAATCCTCTTCTTAAATGTGTATCTCCTAAATAAAGAATTACAAAATTATCTTTAAACTTTTTGATTATTTTGTTTTCAAGTTTATACGATTCATAAAACGACTTTCTAATTGTATTTGGTACTAAAACAACTTTTTCTTCCGGTACTTTTGTTCTTTGAATTACTTCATTGATAAACTCTTGCGATACTGTTATAACTTTGTCTGCTCTTTTTATAAATTCTTCTTCTTTCTTTTTCCATCTTTTTGGAGAAATCAAGTATTTTCCAGGAAACTTTTGTAAATGCGGATAAAACTTCATTACCTCTGGCATGTTATCGTGTAAATCTAAAACAATTGGTAACTGAAACTTTTTATTCGCTAAAAAAGCTGCTTCAGCTATTCTAATATCATGAATATGTATAGCTTCAATGGTATTTTTATATAAAAAACATGTAAGCTTTCTTTTCATTAATAAAGAATAAAAAGGAAAAGTGTAAGCTAATGCTGATAATTTATATTCTATTTTATTTGATTTATATCGTTTTATATTTATTGTGTTAATAATCTCTTGTGAAGGTTCATCTTTATAATTTAAACAAAATAAAAAAACCTCATGTCCCGATTTTATTAACTCTATTGCTTCATTTTCTACACGTGGATCGGGTGGAAAAACCTTATCCAAAATCATTCCTATTCTCATACACTGCTTATATAACAACAAATGTAACTCAATATATCTTAAACAAAAAAAGAGAATCGAAGGTCTCTTTTTTTTATCTTTTCATAACCTTTGTTTATCCTTCTTTACAACAAACATCAGCTATTTACTCTCCTACAAAAGTATAGTTACAGTCATTTATAAAAAACTTTTATATTGACGCTTTGCAAAAAGTATAACACCTTCAGCTTATAAAAAATCTTGATAACTAACTACCCTAACTATTTTTATTTTTTTGCGATACTGCTAACCAACCTAAGGGCACTAAAACTAATAAACCATAGCAAAGTAGCGACACCAAACTTCCTGTTTTAATTATTGCAGGCTCATATTTAAAAGTTATGGTGTGTTTACCTACAGGAACATTGAGTCCTCTTAATATATAATTTACTCTATAATACGGAACATTCTCTCCATCAATATAAGCTTTCCATCCATCTTTATAATATATTTCTGAAAATACAGCAAATTGATTTGAACTTGTATTTGATTCATACACCAATTCAGTAAGATCTTTCTTTTTTATAGAAATAGTAGCTGTTGAATCTTTTTCAAACGCATCAACTCCTACTTTAAACTCCTTTGAGTTTATAACTGCTTCCGTTTTTGTTCTCAGGCTATCTAATGCTATAATTTCTTCATTTGCAGAATCAACTTCTTTTAAAGAAGTTACAAACCATGCATTTCCATTAGCTTCGGGATTTTCCTGAAACTGCTCATCACTAATAATAAAGTACTTGGTGTTTAACATATTTAGTACTTCCATGTTATTTTTAGCTATTTGATAATCAAACAACTCTTGATAACGTTTCATTTTGGCAGCATGATACCCTCCTATCGAATTGTGGAAATAAGAAGTTCTACCATCTTGCATAGGACTTACGCTAAAATTAACAACTCTGTAATATCCTTTATCCTTTAAAATTTCTACATCAGCCTTTGTTGCTGTAAATGGTTTTTGCACTCTTCTAGCTGAAGTGAAATCTTCCTTGTTAACATAATTAGTATCTATAGAGACTAAATCAAAAATTATCAATCCTCCCAATACCATTAACACAGATACTTGCTTCAATTTTCCTTTCAAATAAAACCACAACATTCCTGCAACAGCTAAAACCAATAAAAGAGAACGTAAACTATCGTTAAACAACATTGATTTTCTATCTGTAATTAAAGCGTCAATTATCCCTGGTAACTGCTTTTCAATTCCCATATACTGCGCATCTCGTAATCCTTCAAAAGCAAATAAACTAGAACCAAACAGTACGAATAATAAAGAAATACCTCCAATAATGTAAAAAGCTTTCTTTAGTGCATTTTCTTTTTCTTCGGAAGAATTTTTTGAAGAGAAAAATTCTTTTAATGCCAGAATCCCTAACAATGGAACACATAGTTCTGCAATTACCTGAATAGACGAAACCGCTCTAAACTTATTATACAACGGAACATAGTCGATAAAGAAGTTCGTTATTATAGAGAAATTTTTTCCCCAACTTAATACGATGGAAAAAATAGTAGCTGCAACCAACCAATATTTTAATCGTCCTTTTACTAGGAAAACTCCTAAAAAGAATAAGAAAAAAACTATCGCACCAATATAAGCTGGGGCTTCAACAATAGGTTGCTTTCCCCAATAGGTTAACACTTGACTAGAATAGTCTTTTGCGACACTTCTACCCGCATTTTGCTCTAAAACTTGATAAAAGTTTGAATCCTCTCCTAACTCTTCAACAGTCCCTCCACCCATAAAACGAGGAATCATCAAGTTAAATGTTTCGGCTATTCCATAGCTATATTCAGTTATATACTCCTTATCTAATCCAGAAGATTTTTCTTTAGGCATCCCATCAGGAGTAATTGTTAACTCCGATTTACCTCTCGTACTATAATCTGCATATTCTTTCATTGCTAACAGTCTGGTAGAATTAGCTCCAACACCAATTAACATTGCTGCAACCAAAATAGCTGATTGTTTAAGGAACACAGGTAATGTTCTCGATTTGAAAGCTTCAACACATTCAACAATTACCAAAATCAACAAACAAAACCCTAAATAATAAGTCATTTGCGGGTGATTAGAGTAAATCTCTAAAGCCATTGCCAAAGCTGTTAGAACAAACCCTAATAGGTAACGTTTTCTGAAAATATAAATAACTCCTGCAATCACCATTGGCATATAACCTATAGCATGTGCTTTCGCATTGTGTCCTGCTCCAAAAATAATTATCAAATAGGTAGAAAACCCAAAGGATAAACTACCTAAAATAGCTAGCTTCCAATCTACTTTTAAAGCTGTTAACAGTACAAAAAAACTTAAAAAGTATAAGAAAAGATAATCTGCAGGTCTAGGTAAAAACCGAATAACCCTATCAATATAACGTACAAAATCATTCGGATAATAAGCACTTACCTGATATGCTGGCATTCCACTAAAAGCATTATCTAACCAATAAGGCTCTTCTCCTTTTTCTGCTCTATACTCTTTTACATCTTTTGACATTCCTATAAATTGGGTAATGTCACTTTGTTTAATTTGTTTTCCGCTTAAAACCGGATTAAAATACAATACAGATGCTATTGCAAAAACAATAATTGCTATTGCAAACGGTAAAAATTTCTTTAAGTTCATGGTTAGTCTATTTCTTCATAGTCAACGTACTCGCCAACAGAATTATTACTTTCTTTCGAATTATTTGGCTTTTTATCAATAACAGTTTTCCCTACTTCAACATCAGATGCTTGTTGTTGGTTTCTATACTGTTGCTCAGCTTTCTTTTGTACTTTGTCTACTGCTTTTTTTATTAGGTATGGTGCAAAAAGTTTCGCTAAAAACTTTATAACGTAATAAACTAACAGAATAATTAATATGGTCTTTAAAAAATTCACAGGTCCAGCTTCATTTAAATATGTCATCTTTTTCTTAAAATAAAAAAATCAATCAAAAATAACAATTTGAAGCAAAAGGAAGCGTTAAGAGTTTACAAAACTTATATTATATAGGTAATTGTATTTTTACGTATGTTTGTACAACCCAAAAATTTGGATTTATTATATATGATTAAGAAACTTCTTATCCTTTTTGTTTTTTGTTCTATTTTAACTGCTAACGCGCAGTATACACCTGTTATAAATTCAAATAGACCAGGTTTTTCTGAGAGTCCATACAGTGTTGGTTCGGGTGTTTATCAGTTTGAAACAAGTCTGTTTTATAGAAAAATGAATGCTACGCCAACTTTTAGCAATCCAGAAGCTTTAGGTTTAAACCTATTTTTTAGAACTAGTTTTTTTTCTGAAAAACTAGAGTTTAATGTAAATACTTCTTTACAAAGAGATAAAATAGCTTTTAAAAATATTTTTGAATCATCATATAATAAAACAGGATTGAGTCAATTCAGTTTAGGTGCAAAATACATGATTTATGCTCCTAAATATGATGATAAAAGTAAAGAAATAAGAAGCTGGAAAGCTAGACACTCTTTTGACTGGAAGCGATGGATACCACACATTGGTATTTCAGCAGGTATAAATGTTGGTAGTTTTTTAACTGATTATCACGAAAGAGGTGGTTTTAGCCCTAAAGTCGGTATTTTACTTCAAAATGAATTTTCAGACAAATTAAATGTTGTTACCAATCTTCATTATGATTATATTGGTACTGACTTTTCTCAACTTTCCTATATTGTAACTGGTACCTACAATTTTAATGACTACTGGTCTGGTTTTGCTGAAATACAAGGCATTTTTGAAGAATATGAGAAAAAAACTAATATAGGGGCTGGTGCTGCCTATCTTTTTAGTGAAAACTTACAATTTAACGCATCATTAAGAGCTAACTTACAACAAGATGAAATTGGAATTTATAGCTCCTTAGGTGTATCCTATAGAATTAATAGACATAAAGACGATTTTGTTGAAATAGATGAATTTGGAAACAAAATTGAAAAAGAAAAGCCTGTTAAATATGACGAGAATAAAAATTTCTTTGGTCGAATGTTTAGTAAAGCAGGTAAATTATTCTCTAAAAAGGAAAAACGAAAAGTTGATCTGGATACAGAATCTAGCGATGGTGAGCTTTTAAATGAAAAACCTAAAAGAGAACGTCAAGGGTCTTTAGTTGACATGATTATTAAAGAAGACAAAAAACAAAAGAAAAAAACAGCCAAAGAAGAAAAAAAGGCTGCTAAAAAAGCTAAAAAGAATGCCGAAAAAGAAGCTAAACGTAAAGAAAAAGAACGCTTAAAGCTTGAAAAGAAGATTAAAAAAGAGGAAGAAAAAGAAGCCAAGCGTAAAGAAAAGGAGCGTTTAAAACTTGAAAAAGAGATAAAAAAATTAGAAGAAGAAATCAAAAAAGAAGAGCAACAAGAGAAAGAAAAGGAAAAAGAAAAGGAGGATAATTAAAAGTCCTTAAATTTGCAAAATGATTCAAATTAAAGAAATAACAACCAAAAAGGGAATGAAACAATTTGTTAAGTTTCCTTTTTCTCTTTATAAAAATAATAAGTATTGGGTTCCTCCTATTATTAAGGATGAAATAGAAAGTTTTGACAAAAATAAAAACCCTGTTTTTGAATATGCCAATGCTCGCTTTTTCTTAGCCTTAAAAGACAATGAAATAGTTGGTAGAATTGTAGCTATTATAAATTCTTATGAAGTAGAAAAACAACATATAAAAAAAATACGTTTTGGTTGGTTTGATATTATTGATGATATAGAAGTATCTAAAGCCTTGTTAAATAAAGTTGCAGAAATAGGGCGCGAAAACAACTTAAAATATATAGAAGGTCCTGTTGGTTTTAACAACCTAGATAAAACTGGTGTTCTTATTAAGGGGTTTGATTATATGGGAACAATGATTACCTGGTACAATCACCCATACTACGCTAAACATTTGGAGCAATTAGGCTTTACTAAAGAAAAAGAATATATTGAAAGTATATTCTCTTTTAGTAATGTTGATATTAAAAAATATAGAAAGGCAAGCAATATTATTCAAAGAAGATATAACTTAACTCCTTTGAACTTTACGTCCACAGATAAGATTATGCCTTATGTTGACGAAATGTTTGACTTGTTTAGTAAAACTTACTCTAAACTATCAACTTATGTCCCCATATCAAATGCTCAGATAGCTTATTTTAAAAAGAAATATATAAGCTTTATAAACCCTGAGTATATAAAATTTGTTGTTGACGAAAATCATAAACTAGTAGCTTTTGCTATTGTGATGCCTTCTTTTTCTAAAGCTTTGCAAAAAGCTAAAGGAAAACTTTTTCCTTTTGGAATTTTCCACTTGTTGAATGCAAGAAAAAACTCTAAAGATGTTACTTTTTATTTAATTGGCGTTGACCCTGAATATCAAAATAAAGGAGTAACAGCTATTATATTTGAACAATTCCACCCTGTATTCTCAGCTAGAGGAATTCAAAACTGTATTAGAACCCCAGAGCTTGAAGAAAACCAAGCAATCCATCAAATCTGGAAAGATTTTGACCCAAAAATTCATAAAAGAAGGAGAACATACAAACTCGATTTATAATGCAGCTTTTTTATAATCCAAATTTATTAATCACTTCAAAAGAAATTACTTTCAATAAAGATGAAAGTCGCCATATAATTCGTGTTTTACGAAAAAAGGAAGGAGATATATTACACATTACTAACGGAGGTGGAATTCTTTTCTTTGCCGAAGTAATTATTGGAAATGACAAAAAATGTGTTGCTAAAATTATTAAGTCTGAAAAAAGAACTCATACTAGAGATTATTATTTACACGTAGCCATAGCACCAACAAAAAATAACGATCGTTTAGAGTGGTTTTTAGAAAAAGCTACAGAAATAGGTATTGATGAAATAACCCCTATTATTTGTAAAAACTCTGAAAGAAAAGTTGTAAAAATTGATCGTTTACAAAGAGTTATACAATCTGCAATGAAACAATCACTACAATTTACATTACCTAAACTTAACCCTCCAATAAATTTTTCTGATTTTATAAAGAATGATTTTTCAGAAGAAGTTTTCATAGCACATTGTGAAAAAAGTATTGAAAAGAAGTTTTTAAAAAATATTGCTTCTCCTAAATCAAAATACACAATTCTCATTGGTCCCGAAGGAGATTTTTCACTCGATGAAATTCAGCAGTCTTTAAACAAAGAATTCATTCCTATTTCTTTAGGAGAAAATAGACTCAGAACTGAAACTGCTGGTTTAAATGTAGTACAGAGTATAGCTTACTTACATCAATAATTCATTTTTTGTATATTTAGCTGCTCTTAAAGTTTTTTATTTTGACTACAGCAGATTTTTTTAATCTCTTTTTGTTAATTAGTGCCGTTCACGGTTTCGCTTTTAGTATTATACTTTTCTGTTCAAAAAATGGACGAGAAAAAAGTATGATATATTTAAACCTTTTAATATTAGCTATCTCATTAAACAACATACAATCTTGGGCTTTAGAAAGAGAATTATTTCAACATAAGTTTGCCCTAGACTATGTACAAGTGCCTTGGCACTTTTTAGCGATGCCCTTTTTATATATGTTTTTAATTCATTATTTAAATATTGCTAAGAGATCCTATAAAATATTAAAAATAATTATTCCACTTTTCTTAATTCTAGTTGCAAGTCAAATTAGTTTTGTTCTTTATTATAGTGATTCAGCTTCTAGAGAATATTTAAATTTTATTTACGAACGATACACTTCTATAGAAGAAATTTTTAGTTTAGCTACTTCATTAAGTATTTTTATGTACTCTTTTTACATATTATATAAAAAAGAAAAACTGTTTCCTAAAATTCTATCCTTTGACAATCTTAGATGGATTTATACATTCTTTATATTAACTTCTATAGGATATGCTCTTTGGATTTTAGCTTTATTTATTAAAGTAAAAATGAATTTTACTGGTTTTTTATTTTCTTACTACCCTTTAAGAGTTTATACTACTATATTAATTTATTGGTTAGGTTATCAGGGACTAAAACAAATCCGTCTATTAAAAGAACGTAAGAGAATTAGAGAATCTCTTCTAATTGATTTAAACGGTGATTTTAGTATTGATACAATTAATTTAAATATCGAAAAAAACTTCTCTGAAAACCAAGTTGAAAGACAAAAAGAACAATTTATAGAAATAGATAAGTTTATTAGATCTAAAAAGAAATACTTATTAAACAAATACACACTACAAGACCTATCTGAAGATACAGAACTAAGCTCTAGTACACTTTCTCTTATTATAAACAATATTGCTAGAAAATCTTTTACCGATTATTTAAACGAAATGAGAATTGATTTAGCTAAAACTCTTTTATTAGATCCAGACTATACTAATTATACAATAACTTCTATAGGCTTAGAGTCTGGTTTTAATTCTAAATCTACATTTTATACTGTCTTTAAAAAACATACAGGACACACTCCTGTAGAGTTTAAAAACTCATCATTAGCTATTTTAAGTTAAAATTTACTTTTATTTTACAAAAAGACAGTTCGAAAACGTCCAAAATGGATGTTTCCGAACCCCTATCTCCTCATTCCAAAGTATATTTACTTGTTGAAATTAAAAAATTAATAATTGAAAATAGTTGAAGGGGTTTTCAATTGATAATTAAGATTTCTAGAAAATTATTGAGAGTACTTATTCTCAATACGAAAAAGGAAAAGCTATAGCTATTAAAAACACCAATATTAATATTGGTGTTTTTTACTTTTCATAAGCCTAACACAACCTATATATAATTTTCACTAACTATGCTTTTTACAAAAAATTAGTTTTAAAACACCTTTTTAGATGTAATTGAACTGGGTATATAAAAGCATACAATACATTTATCACATAAATAAAAATGCTTTTCTAAAAAATTGGGGAATTTTCGGAATAAAGCTTAATTTATTTTTTTAAGGGAAAAAACACCAACAAGTTTGTTGGTGTTTTTTATTATTGTTTTTACTATATTGCTTTTAAATTTAAGTTAATTAATGAAGAACCTCACCCTGTTTTTTTTCTTTCTACTAAATCTCAATACTTTTTCTCAAGAAATAGCAATTATACAATATAAAGGTGGTGGTGATTGGTATGCTAATCCTACGGCTTTACCTAACCTTGTAAAGTTTGCCAACCAGAACACGAAAACTCAGATTAACAAAAACATACAAAGTATTACGCTTGATGATGAGTCAATTCTTAACTACCCAATTGTTTTCATTACTGGGCATGGTAATATTTTATTTACAAACGATGAAATTTTAACACTAAGAAACTACCTTATTTCTGGAGGTTTTTTACATATATCTGATAATTATGGTCTTGACAAGTACGTCCGAAGAGAACTAAAAAAAGTTTTCCCTGAACTACAGCTTCAAGAAATACCAAACAATCATCCTATTTATCATCAAGCTTTTTCCTTTCCTAAAGGATTACCAAAAATTCACGAACACGATAAAAAACCTCCTCAAGGCTTTGGTTTATTTTACGAAGGAAGGCTCGTGGTTTTTTATGATTACGAAAGTGATTTAAGTGATGGATGGGAGGATACTGCTGTACACAACAATCCTAAAAAAACTAGACTAAAAGCATTACAAATGGGTGCTAATATAATAGAATATGCTTTTAAACATTAATACTTTCCAAATTGACAGTATCAAAATTAATTTTGATACTGAGGCCTTGTGGATGCTTAACATTGCCCTTGCTATAATTATGTTTGGTATTGCGCTAGACATTAAAATAGATGACTTTAAAAGGCTTATTAAAAAACCTAAAATTTTATTTGTTGGACTTTTATCTCAGTTTATTTTACTTCCTCTTTTAACCTTTATACTTATTAACATTATTAACCCTTACCCTAGTTTTGCTTTAGGCATGATGATGATTGCTGCTTGTCCAGGAGGAAATGTTTCTAACTTTTTTAGTAAAATGGCAAAAGGTAATGCTGCGCTATCGGTAAGTTTAACAGCTTTTTCAACTCTAATTTGTTTAATTATGACTCCTTTAAATTTGCAATTATGGGGAAGTTTATATGAACCTACAAACGAAATTATTAAAAGTGTTTCTTTAAACCCTTTTAAACTTTTTAAATTAGTACTTCTCATTTTAGGAATTCCAATAGTACTAGGAATGTTGGTTAATCATTATCATCATGAAATGGCTAAAAAAATAAATAAAATCTTACGTCCATTTTCTATTTTATTTTTTCTTTTATTAATTGTAATAGCTCTGTATGATAATGCAGATGTTTTTAAAAACTACATACATTTAGTATTGTTTCTCGTAATATTTCATAACATTTATGCGTTTGCAATAGGTTATATAACAGCTAAATCTTTTAAGTTAAATAAAAAAGACTGTAAAACCATTTCTATGGAAACAGGAATCCAAAACGGTGGCTTAGGATTACTTCTTATTTTTAGCTTTTTTGACGGTTTAGGAGGAATGGCTCTTCTTGCAGCATTTTGGGGCGTCTGGGATATTTTTTCAGGTATGATGTTAGCTACTTATTGGGGAAGAAATAAATAATAAATGAAAACACTGATATACTACTTTTTTAAACTTTTTGTAAAAACCGGCTTATTCTTTTATTCTAAAAAAATAATAATTGTTGGATCTGAACATATACCAAAAAAAGAAGCTGTAATTTTCACAGCTAATCATCCTAACGGATTGATTGATCCTTTACTTATAGCTACCCATATAAAAAGAAGAACAAACTTTTTAGTGCGTGCAGCTGTATTTAACAACCCTACAATAGCTAAGTTTTTTAATTTACTTGGAATGATGCCTATTTACCGTATTAGAGACGGTGTACAACAACTTAGTAAAAATGAAGAAATTTTTAACAAATGTCAGTTACTTTTAAAAAAAAATAAAACCTTACTAATCTTTCCTGAAGGAACTCATAAAAAAGACAGAGCTATTAGACCTTTGAGTAAAGGATTTACAAGAATTATTTTTAAAACTTTAGATAGTTTCCCTGACACTAAAATTAATATTGTTCCCGTAGGAATTACATATCAAAATGTATCTAACTATCCTTCAAAAACTGCCATACATTTCGGTTCTCCTATTCTAGCTAATGATTATTATGATGAACAAAATATAAATCAATCAGTAAAGAACATAAAAGAGCTTGTTTCAAATCAGTTAGAAAATTTGAGTGTTCATATAGAACAAAATGACGATTATAAAACTACTTTATCTAACTTAAATAATGCTCAAGTTGATTTCACCAAAGTCAATCAAATAAACGCTCATATAAGAAATAAAAAAACACTTACACAAAAAAAACGTAGTATTAACTACGCTCTTCCTTTCTTATTATTAATTATTTTAAATAGTTTAGTTCCGTATTTAATTTGGAAGCTTTTAAGTAAAAAAGTGGACGAAATAGAGTTTATAGACACCTTTAGATTTGGTGTAAACGCTATTTTATTTCCTTCCTTTTATTCTATCCAAAGCTGGATTATATATTTATATTTTGGTTGGAAATTAACTTTAGTATACTTTTTAGCTTCTCTTTTTCTTATTCTATTATATACTAAACTATCACCTACTCCACCATCAAAATAGCATCTTGAATATCTTGCTGAATTTTGGTACGTATGTTACTTTTTACTAAACCATAGTTTCTCATTGTTGGATAAATCCTGTTTGATAAAAAGACATACACAACACCTGTTGCTGGGTCTGCCCAAGTATAAGTTCCTGTAAAGCCACTATGTCCAAAGCTTACATCTGACACACAACCACAAGTAGCCTTCACTTTAGGGTTTAATTGTGGTTTATCAAAACCTAATCCTCTTCGTACTCTTTTATTTTCATAATAGCGTTTATTAAACTTATGTACTGTTTCAGGCTCTAAATACTTATTTCCTCCATAAGAACCATCCTGTAAAAACATTTGCATAATTTTAGCTACATCATTTGCGTTTGCAAATAAACCTGCATGTCCCCCTACTCCTCCAAGCATTGCTGCTCCCATATCATGAACATAACCATGAACTAACTGATGCCTGTAATAATTATCTCTTTCTGTAGGAACAATTTCATCTTTTGTAAATTTATTCAAAGGTAAGTAAGTCATTCTATCTGCTCCAATAGACTGATAAAAGTGTTCATCTACCAGTTTATTTAAAGGTCTTTTATATTTACTTTCTATAATTTCTTTAAAAATATAGTACCCTAAATCGCTATACTTATACCCCACTCTTTTTCGTTGCTCTGAATCAACTATTTGCTTATAAATTGAATCTTTATACTCCTTAGCTAGATATAAGTTGTTAGCAACTTTTATACTAAACTTTGGTGTACGTTTTTTTCTATAAAACTGTGTAGAGTTTTTCCTTGTTATACTATCTTTCGTATGTAAATAAAACGGAATCCAAGCTCGTAAACGCCCATAATGGGATAGTAATTCTTTTAATAGTAAAGTATCTTTATTCGATTTACTATACCTTGGTAATACATCTCCTAAATTTGAAAACAAACTAATTTTTCTCTCCTCCTCAGCTTTCATTATCATAGGTAACGAGGCTAAAATTTTAGTTAAAGAAGCTAAATCATAAATATCTGAATTCTTAACTGGCTTTTTTTTTACTAAGGTATGATAGCCAAAACTTCTATTGTAGATTACTTTTCCATCTTTGGCTACTAAGATTTGCCCTCCAGGAGCCATCTTTTCTTGTAAAATCGTATCAATTCTTTTATCAATAATTGAAAGTTTTTCTGATGAAACTCCTGCTTCTTCAGGGATTGTATACTGCAGCACATCTAAACCCTCTACAAATAATCCATCACCAACTTTAAATTCATTTTTTATAGATACTGGTAGCTTCCCTTTTAAGTCAAAAGCACCAAAAAGTGCTTGTGCAGAAAGTTCTTGAGCTAACTTACTATTCTGATACGACATTACTAATCCTTCTATGTTAGTAAAAGAAGGCACTTGAAGTAAACTATAAGGACTTGCAAAAACATTTAAAATAACTTTATTGTTTCTAGCTATTTCTTGCAACCATGTAAGGTCTTTACTAGAAAACCTGTAACTTTTCCATGGGTTCTTATTCGATTTATGAAACCCTACAACTACAAGGTTATACTTTTCTAGCTTCTTTGTTAGTACACTTAAATGTTTATCAGAAACCTTATCTACTTTCGTATAATTTGTTAGCATTTCATAAAAGTCTGACCCACTATCATTTCCTAGAGAAACATAAGCCACTTTCTTTTCTTTAAGGTTTTTAATTGGTAAAATAGCTTCTTGATTTTTTAAAATCGTGATAGAGTTCTTTATCAATTTACGGTGTAAAACCTCATCATAAGGACTATTTATATCTTTAGAAACATTTTCTGTTTCAATAGGTTTGTACTTGTTTAATCCAACTAAGTATTTTGCTTTTAAAATCTTTTTTACTGAATTGTTTATACGTGCTTCCGACAGCTTTCCTTCTACAATTGCTTTTTTTATCAAGCTTATTGAACCTGGCACATCTTGAGGAATTAATAATATATCATTTCCCGCCAAAATTGCTGCCAAATCTATTTCTGCAGGTGTTGAATAGTTTGCTGCTCCTTTCATATTTAAACCATCCGTAACAACCAACCCTTTATAGCCTAACTGATTTTGTAATAGATTAGTTACTACACTTTTTGATAATGATGATGGTAATTTTGGATTGGTTTCTAAAGCTGGAATGCTTAAATGTGCTGTCATAACACTCCCTACTCCTGCTTCAAATATTTTTTTAAACGGGTACAACTCTATCGAGTCTAATCGTTGTTCTCCAAAATTAATTGTTGGTAATGTGTGATGTGAATCTGCTTCGGTATCTCCGTGCCCTGGAAAGTGCTTTGCGTTTGCTAATACACCTTCTCCTTGCATTCCTTTTGTAAACGCTATAGCTTTTTCGGCAACATTTTCTTTACTTTCTCCGAAAGAGCGATTTCCTATGATAGGATTCTTAGGATTAGTATTTACATCTACTACTGGAGCAAAATTCATATGAATTCCTACACGTTTACAATGCTCTCCAATTCTTTTTCCTACCTCTTGCAACAATAAAGTGTCTTTTATAGCTCCTAAAGTCATATTCCAAGGAAAACGGTATGTGTTTTTTAAACGCATATCCAAACCCCATTCACCATCAAAACCAACCATTAAAGGGATCTTTGCTAATTCTTGATACTTATTATTTAAAACTACTTGTTTATCGGGTGTTCCTTGCATAAAAATAATGTTTCCTACATGATACTTCGTTACCATATTTGAAATAAAATTTTCGTGCTTTTTATCTTTATTTGAATATGCTTGTATCATAAATAATTGTCCTATTTTTTCATCAATAGACATATTTTTCATAATACTATCTACCCATATATTTTGCGTTATAGAGTCTTTGGCTAACAAAGGGTCTACTTGCTGGGCTTGAATTATTTGTACAAAAACAAACGTTAATAACGTAACTATTTTTCCCTTCATATATCTTACTTCTTTATAAGCTTTACAGTTTTTTGTAAAGTTTTAATATTTTCTTTTTTTATAAAATCAATAGTTATACAAAAAATCGTGCATGCCAACTCTGGTTTGCTGGTACTTCCCATTTTGTTTCAAAATCCTCTTTTGTATTTACCATATTATTAAACACGATTGTTTCTGCTATTATTTTTTTTTCTTTGACAAAATTTTGGAACTCTGGAAGTTTAACAATATTAATGTTATCTCCATCTTTAAAAGAAACATTCATTTTGTTCATTAAATCTAGCTCTAACTCTTTTTCTAACTCCTTTATAAAACGTACAGAAGCATCAATTGAACAACCTGAAACATTGTTGAAACCTTCATCTACTGCCAATATTAAAAACTGATTATATTTAATAGTAAATGACCCTTTTAAATCGTCTCCATGACGTGTCCAATTATCAATAAAAAGCAGTGCTTTTGCACTTATAAATTCTATTTCTTCTTGTGTAAACTCTCTATCTGACTGATACACCCAAATTCTTGCATTTTGGGGTAGTTTTTTATATTCTGTGAACATTTTTATTGTATTTGTTTTCGTACTATCTAAATTAAAAAACAACTGAGATAATTATTAAAAATAAATGTTAAAAGATTACCTTAAATTAAACTTCTGTTGTAGGGCTTGTAACTTTTCTTCATCGGTCATCATATTTTTGGGTGCCGACATTCGTTCTTTTATTTTTTTTAACACCTTTTTTGTGTACAAAGGAAAATCGGCATTTTGAATCCAAGTATTATACCCTGGGTTTTCTTTGAATACCTCTTCAACAGTTCTTCCTTTGTATTTTCCAAAAGAAAAGATTTCTTGATCTTTATCATTAAATAAGATAAACCCTGCAAAATCTGCTCTTTTTCCATGAGTTGAAAATTCACTCAATGCTTCTACTGAGTTTTCTAAATCTTCATATTTTTCAACCTGTGCTAATAAGATTTCATAGGTTGCATTCGTATCCGCTTCAGCACCATGCGCTCCTACTAACTCTTTTCCACAGTAAAATTGATACCCTGCACTTAATGTTCGTTGCTCTTTTTTATGAAAAATAGTTTGTACGTCTACCGCTTTACGATCATTCATGTTAAAATCAATTCCCGCTCGTAATAACTCTTCTGCTAATAAAGGAATATCAAATCGATTTGAATTAAACCCAGCTAAATCGGCATCTCCAATTAGTTCATTTATTTGTGGTGCTAACTCTTTAAAGGTTGGCTCAGTAACTACCTTTTCATTAGTAATTCCATGAATTTCTGAAGATTCTTTTGGTATTTCAATTTCTGGGTTTACCAACCATGTTTTACTTTCTTTATTTCCATTAGGAAACACTTTTAAGATAGATATTTCAACTACCCTATCTTTAGCGATGTTTATTCCTGTGGTTTCTAAATCAAAAAATACTATTGGTTTTGTTAAATTTAAATTCATTTTTTGTAGTGCTTAAAGACAATATTCTATTTACTTTACATATATCTATTATTGTCTTTTCTATGTATTATTCGTTCGTTAATTCTTTTTTAAATTCATCTATTTGGTCTAACACTTTCTTTGGCAGTGTAGGCTCTTTAAAATTATATTTTTCTAATTCTTTTTCTAATGCTTTTGCTACAATGTAACGTGCTGTAGGTTTATCATCTGCAGGTATTACATACCAAGGCGCATAACTTGTTGATGTTCTCTGTAACATATCTTCGTAACACTCTTGATATTTATCCCATAACTTTCGTTCTTCTAAATCACCCGCAGAAAATTTCCAATTCTTTTCAGGAATATTTAACCTACGTAATAACCTGTTTTTCTGTTCTTCTTTAGATACATTTAAAAAAAACTTTAAAATAATTGTTCCGTTTTCAGATATATGCCTCTCAAACTGATTAATACGTTCCATTCTACCATGATAAAATTCATCATTTAAATCATCAAGATTATTTACTGTGGGAATATTTTCGGCAAATATATATTCAGGATGCACTCTTGTAACCAAAACATTTTCATAATGTGTACGATTAAAAACTCCTATTTTTCCTTTAGCAGGCAAGGCTATATAATGACGCCATAAAAAATCGTGCTTTAACTCCAAGTCTGTTGGCACTTTAAAACTATGTACTACTACTCCACGTGCATTAACATCTTTAAAAACTTCGCGAATTAAGCTATCTTTACCTGCTGTATCCATTCCTTGTATACACAATAAAACACTATACTTACCTTCTGCATACATTGTGTCTTGCAAATCACTAATTTTTTTTCTTGCTTTTTTTAGTTTCTTCTTAGCATTTTCAACAACTTCTATAGTAGAAAATTCATTTAACTTTCTTTTTTTAGAAAATATGTAGGTATTTGTGTTCATCCGCTTTTTTTATAGCATAAAAGTACAAAAATATAGGCTTCTTCTATTGATTTTTTCTTGGTTATTATCAAATATTACAATTAAATCTAAAATATTTTTTTATTTATTTTTTTGAGCTTTACTTCCAAATAAACGACAAATGAATAAAACAATTATTATACAAGCAAGTTCCAAAAGTGTAGGAAACACGAATAAAGTTGCTAACTACCTCAACAACAACGAGTCTTTTGATTTTATTGATTTAAAAACAAAAAAAGTTGGTGTGTTTGAATATGATTTTAGTAATTCTGATGATGATTTCATTCCTCTTATAGAAGAAATTATTAGTAAATATGATACTCTTGTATTTGCTACTCCTGTATATTGGTACTCAATGAGCGCTACATTAAAAACATTTTTTGATAGACTTTCAGACTTACTTCATTACAAAAAAGATTTAGGAAGACAATTACGAGGTAAAAACATGGCTATGATTAGTAATTCTGGTGAAAACGATCTTAGAAGTGGGTTTGAAATGCCTTTTATTGAAAGTGCAAAATATTTAGGCATGAACTACCTTGGTAGTACTCATGCTTGGTTTACTGAAGACGGAAATGAAATTCACCCCGATGCTAAAGTTAAAATTAATGAGTTTAGAAAATTACTTACTCAATAAAACACTTAAAATCTTTTACTCGCTCTCTGCTTACAATTATTTCAGTATCATCGTAAGATTGCAACTTTAATTGTAAGCGTGAGTTAGTATATGAAACAATATCTTTTATCGCATTTATGTGTACTATAAATGTTCTATTTACTTTAAAAAAATACTCGGGATCTAACTCTTCTTGCCAATATTCTAAAGAGTTATCTATTAAATAATTTCTATTAGAAGATGTGTGAATATAGGTTGCTTTATTTTCTGAATAAAAACATTCGATATCTTCAGTATTAATTATTTTTAAATGTTGTCCTACTTTTATAGTAAATCGTTTTTTGTATTTTCTATCAACAGGGTTAATCAACAACTTACGAATGTCATCTATATTAACTTGTATATTACTTTGTATAGGTTGATGTTCTTTAAATTTATTTACTGCTATTGTTAACTCATCTTCATCTATCGGTTTTAAGAGATAATCTATAGAGTTTAACTTGAACGCTTTTAATGCATACTCGTCATAAGCCGTTGTAAAAATGATAGCTGATTTTACAGTTACTTCTTCAAAAATTTCGAATGATAATCCATCTGAAAGCTGAATGTCTAAAAAAATTAAATCGGGATGAGAATTGTTTTGAAACCAGTTAATCGATTCTTCTACCGAGTGCAACATTTGCTGAACTTCTATATCTAATTCAGCTAACATTCTACTTAACCTTCTTGCAGCTGGCTTTTCATCTTCAATAATTATAACATTCATAGTTTAGTTTGGTCTATTTTTAACAATTACTTATTCATGTATTCTTTAATCTTTCGCTCTTCCCATTTTTTTGAAAACAACTTACCTTTTGCAAAGACACTAAATCCGTGTAAAAATACGATAACTCCCCACCAAAAGAACAAATTATAGTTACTTATATCTAAGAAAGCATCCATAACAGATTCGTCTCTATAAACAATATCTTTATATATTCTTCTTCCTATAAAAACTAAGTTTATAAGCATGTAAACCACTAAATGTTTGTAAAACTTTTTAATTTCATCTACTCTTTTTTGAGCTCTTATATATTGTTGTTCTCTATTAATAGTTTCCATTTTCTTTCTTTTTTAGTTCATCTAGATACTCTTGTATTTTACGGTTCTCCCAATCTTTATTAAAAAACATATTGGTTCCAAATACTCCTAACCAATGAAAAAAGACTCCAATCCCCCAAAAAAACCAGGTGGCATATACACCAAAATTGCTTATTGCTTTGATAAAAGTTAACTTGTCCTCATTCATCAAGCCCATAATAGTTACGACTGAAATAAATATATTCACAATTATATATGCTGCCAAATGCCAATAAAATCCTTTTATTTTTTCTACTCTTTTTTTGGCTAATAAATATTTATGTTCTTCTTTATAATCATTTTCCATACTAATCTTTTTTATTTAGGTATTCGTTTATCTTTTTCTCCTCCCAATCTTTTCCAAGCCCTAAAATGTTAACACCAAAAACTAGCATCCAATGAATAAAAGTCACTAGTACTATTCCTATAACAGGAAACCAAAACCAATGATAATAAGGTGAAAACTTTAAATTTACTACTACAATGATTATTATTGAAACTATATTTACCAAAACATGAGCATAAAACCCTTTTACTTGCTTCACCTTTTTTTTGGCTTCCAAATACCTTTTTTCTTCTGTAAAATTATTTTCCATGATGTTTTTTTTCTAAAAATTCTTTAATTTTACGTTCTTCCCAATCTTTTCCTAAACCTATTTTATCAATTCCGAAAATTCCAAACCAATGAAAAAAGACACCAATTAACATTCCTATTATTGGGTAATAAAACCAATAATAACTTGGCACAAACTTTAAGTTTATAAAAATTAAAACTGGAATGATTAATACAGTGACTATAATATGAATGTAAAACCCTTTGATTTTCTCTACTCTCTTTTTTGCTTTTGCATATTTGTAAGCTGTTGTATATTCTTTTTCCATATTACTTATAATTTTTATCATCATCCATCAACTCCTTAATCTTGCGTTCTTCCCAGTTTTTCCCTAAGAATAAGTTATAACTATTTACTTCTAAATAATGAAAAATTAATCCTATCCCCCAGCCTATCATTGGAAACCAAAACCATTGAAATTTTGAATATGTTTTGAGGTTTATAAATATTAAAAAAGGAATAACTATACAATACGAGACTAAATTTTGATAAAACTCTTTTAGTTTCTCTACCTTTTCTACTGCTTTTACGTAACTGCTGTTTTCTAAGTTTTTTGTATCCATGATACTATTTTTTATATTAATTAACAGTGGTAAACACACTGTAAATGTTTTGTTTTTATTAATTATTTGAATGTTTCTATCGGTTATTAAACCGTAACGATCTGCTATATTTCTTAATCCTACTTTTGTACTTTTACCTATAGCCTCTTTCGGATTAACGTTGTTTTGAATTTTTAAAAAGCCATCTTCTTCATAAATACTTATTTCTAAAGGTTTAGTTGAAGAAACTACATTGTGTTTCACTGCATTTTCTAATAATAATTGAAGTGATAACGGCACTATTTTTAAATCTGAGTTACTTACTTCTTCCGGAATATTAAATTGTACAGCTTCTTCAAAACGCATTTGCAATAACTCCATATACGTCTTAGCAAATTGTAACTCCTCTTGAATAGGCACTAACTCTTTATTTCGTTGTTCTAATACATACCTATATACTTTAGATAGTTTTGTGGTAAACCTTTCTGCTTGCTTTGGGTTTTCACTAATTAAAGAGGTTAGTACATTTAAACTATTAAACAAAAAATGTGGATCTATCTGACTTTTTAACGTTTCAAACTTTGCTGTTTCAGTTTTAGCGACTATTTCATGCTGTGTAGTTTCTTGTTTTACAGATGCTTTCCAGTTAACCATAAAGTCTTTCGCGTGAAAAAATACAGCAATGGCCAATGAAAGTATAATTGCAAATAAATGCATCCATAAAAACTGCCCTTTAAAAAAGTTACCTATGTTGTTATTAAAAATAACAAAGTATTGTATATAATGAATTAGTAATACAGCTACTACTGTATAACTAATTGTTGCTATAATCCCTACCCAAACCCTTTGGTTGGTTTGCAAAACCCAGTCCCACTTTTTACTTAAATAACCATTAATAACTCCATTACCTAAGCCCAAAACAAAAGAATACATTGCAGAAAACAAAAACACTAACCCAGCTTCTTTTAATGTAAAAGCTTGATTTATTAAAGTAAAAACAGCACCAAAAATGATTGTAAGCTTTAAGCAAATCCAAATATCATTCTTCAAATTATTAAATATTTTTTTTACTGGTGTTTTCATTCTTTATGCTTGTTATATTTAAAAGGTTTACCTTCTTTATTCTAAAATTTAATATCGAAAGATACATTTTTATCTTTAACCAAAAACTTTGCTTCGTCAAACACAGGCGGTCCAAAACGTGATAATTTATTGTTTGATACTCCGTAATCTTCCAAAGGCATTCCATTAGGTTCAAAATCCATTCTATCGTTATCATTTACGTCATGAAAACAAATAATAGCATATTCTCCTTCTGGTACTTTTTCAAAAATTATAGTACTTTTTCCCTTTATTATTGCTGATTCTTTTGCCTGTAGTGGTTCTTTTCTAAAGTTCTCTTTAGTGTATAAGGGAAATTTTATTTTTCCTTTATCGGAAGTAACATTTACAACTGTGGCTGTAATTGTTTTGCTTTGAGCTGAAACCGTTTCAACTGTAAATAAAACTGCTATAACAAAAATGTGTATTAAGAATTTCATTGTGTTTATTTTTTATGGTTAATTATGACACAAATATTCATCGGAAACTCTATTTCTAAAATAAAAACAAACTGAATTGTATTATTTTTAGGATGAGTTGTAACAATTTGTATTTTTGAGCTACTTATAACATATCAACTCTACTAAACTTAGTGAAAAAAGAATTAGAAAATAAATTTTTAACTGATTTCGAAGCCAATCAAAACATTGTGCATAAGGTATGTAGGATTTACACTACTAACCAAAATGCACATAACGATTTGTTTCAAGAAATCACCATTCAGTTATGGAAAAACTATAGTAAATTTAGAGGAGATGCAAAGTTTAGCACTTGGATGTATCGAGTAGCATTGAATACTGCTATTTCTTTATATAGGAAGTCTACAAGAAGTATAAAAACACAAGATTTTACAGATTATTCTTTTAAAATTAAAGCAGAAGAATATGATGATACTGAAGAAGTACAGTTAAAAGCTTTGTATGGTGCAATTCGTAAATTAAATGATATTGATAAGGCTCTGATTTTTTTATACTTAGAAGACAAACCCTATAAAGAAATCTCTGAAACTTTAGGTATAAGTGAAGTAAATGCTCGTGTGAAAATGAACAGAGCTAAAGATAAATTAAAAAAAGTATTAAACCCATAATTATAAATGGATTTAGATTTAGATAAATATAAAAAGGCTTGGGGTAACCAATCAGAAGAAACAGATAAAGTTTCTAAAATTGATATCTATAGAATGGCACATTCCAAGTCATCTTCAATCGTAAAATGGATTTTTATTATTGGAATTTTAGAGTTTATTTTCTTGAATTCTTTCTATTTTATTTTTGATATGGAAGAAGCTTATGAAGAATATAAAAAGCTTGGTTTATATAGCTTTATGATTTATTCACAATTCATCATCTACCCTGTACTACTCTATTTCTTAATTAAATTTTACCTTAATTATAAAAGCATTTCTGTTGTAGACTCTACTAAAACTTTAATGACAAAGATTATTAAAACTAGGAAAACTGTAAAGTACTACGTTATATTCAACTTATTGTATGTATTTATTTTTGGAATTATAGTTGCCATTGCATCATTAAAAACCCACCCAGAGTTTAACTCTAAGCAAGTTTTAATTTCAATAATTGTTACAGTGATAATGTTAATAATTATGCTTATAATTCTATGGTGCTTTTATCAACTCTTGTATGGAATATTACTAAGAAAACTAAACAAAAACTACAAAGAGTTAGCTAAACTCGAAAAGTTAAATTAAAAAACACTAATTTTTTATAAACTTCTCTTAACGTTTTATGATGACTATTTATTATATTAGCTGAGTTAACTATTTACTTATGAGTAGATTATTTTTTTTTAGCTTTTTTATTTATTCTACTATAGCTTTTACTCAAGAAGATAATTTTTGGAAAAATGTTCGTTTTGGTGGGGATGTTAGCTTTGGTTTTGGCTCAAACAATACGACTCTTGCTATATCTCCAGCTGCTGTTTATGATTTTAACGAATCTTTTTCTATAGGTATAGGAATTGGTTATGCCTATAATAAGAATGAAGGTTTAAGTTCTAATATTATTACACCTAAAGTAATTACACTATTTAGACCTATTAGAGAAGTTGAGTTTTCTGCCGATTTACAGCAAATGTACGTTAACACTAACATTAATGGTATCTCGAAGAGACACAACTACCCCGCTTTAAATATTGGAGCTTCTTATAGAATAGGTGCTGTTTCTTTAGGTGTGCAATACGATGTTTTACATAAAGAAGACAGAAGCGTGTACGCTTCTGCTTTCTCACCTATTGTAAGGGTTTTCTTTTAAGAATAGTTGTTTAATACTCCTAACAAAACATTTAACATTTCATCCGTAAAGTCTAAATGTGTTACAATGCGTATTTTCCCTTCCCCCATAGAAATTAGCAAAATACCTTTATCTGCCATTTTTTTTATAAAATCATCTGGATTTATAGAATCGTTTACATAAAAAATAACAATATTCGTTTCAATAGGTTCCACTTTAGTCACATACCAACATTTTTCTAAAACTTCTCCTATCTCTTTTGCTTTTTGATGATCTGTTGCTAAACGCTCTACTTGACTGTCCAAAGCATAAATTCCTGCGGCTGCTAAAAACCCAGCTTGTCTCATTCCTCCACCGAACAACTTACGTACACGTAACGCTTTTTCTATATGTGCCTTACTCCCCACTAATACTGAACCTACAGGAGCCCCCAATCCTTTCGACAAACAGATAGAAATCGTATCAAATAATTCTCCATACTGTTTTGGAGTTTCATTTTTAGCTACTAAAGCATTAAATAAACGTGCTCCATCAAGATGGTAAGCTAAATCATTTGTTTTAGCTACTTTTTGAATTTTTTGTAATTCTTCAAAATCCCAACAAGCACCTCCACCTTTATTCGTGGTATTTTCAACACAAACTAATCTACTATATGGTGTATGAATATCATTTCTTCCTCCTACTAAACTCTTTAATTGTACTGCAGTAAACATACCTCTATTACCATCAATTAAACAAGAGGTTACCCCTGCATTAAAAGCAGCTCCACCTCCCTCATAGTTATATACATGCGCCCATTTATCACAAAACATTCTATCACCAGGTTGTGTGTGGATTTTTATCGCAGTTTGATTTGCCATGGTTCCCGAAGGAAAAAACAACGCAGCTTCCATTCCAAACAGATCCGCTACTTTTTCTTGTAACAAATTAACTGTCGGATCTGCTTTAAAAACATCATCTCCTACTTTAGCACTCATCATTGCCTCCAACATTCCTTGAGTTGGCTTAGTTACAGTATCACTTATTAAGTTTATTTCCATTTCTAACTACGATTTATAAAATGTATTTTTGCATCTATGATTACACACGAACAGCTTAAAAATATCGCTGAACGAATTGGCAAGTTAAAAGGATATTTAGAAATTGACAAGAAGTTAATTGAAATTTCAAATGAAGAAGAAAAAACAGCAAACCCTGACTTTTGGAATAATCCTAAAGAGGCTGAAACTGTTATGAAATCGCTTCGTTTTAAAAAGAAATGGGTAGAAGATTATAATACTGTTGTAGCAATGAACGACGATTTAGTAGTCTTATACGATTTTTATAAAGAAGGTGATATTGAGGATAGCGAAGTTGAAGAACAATTTGAAAGAACAGCTACTTTTTTAGAAGATATTGAGTTTAAAAACATGCTGTCGGAAGAAGGTGACAATTTAAGTGCTACCATACAAATAACCGCAGGTGCTGGAGGTACAGAAAGTTGTGATTGGGCAGAAATGCTTACCCGAATGTACACTATGTGGGCAGAAAAACAAGGATTTAAAATTAAAACACTGAACTATCAAGAAGGTGATGTAGCCGGTATAAAAACCGTTACTTTAGAATTTGAAGGTGATTATGCTTTCGGGTGGTTAAAAGGTGAAAATGGCGTGCATCGTTTGGTGCGTATTTCTCCTTTTGATAGCAATGCAAAACGTCATACCTCATTTGCTTCTGTATATGTATATCCTGTTGCTGATGATTCTATCGAAGTTGAAGTAAACCCTGCCGATATTGAAATTACTACAGCTCGTTCTAGCGGTGCTGGTGGACAAAATGTAAATAAGGTTGAAACTAAGGTTCAATTATTACATAAGCCAACCGGGATTCAAATTCAATGTTCAAACTCACGTTCTCAGCACGATAACAGAGCTACAGCAATGCAAATGTTAAAATCGCAATTATACGAAATTGAATTACAAAAACGACTAGCTGCTCGTGAAGAAATAGAAGCTAATAAAATGAAAAATGAATGGGGAAGCCAAATTCGGAACTATGTAATGCATCCATATAAATTAGTAAAAGATGTTCGTACAGCTCATGAAACAGGAAATGTAGATGCTGTTATGGATGGGAATATTAATCCGTTTTTAAAGGCTTATTTAATGATGATGGGACAAAAAGAAGACTAGGAATTAGGAACATTTGTTTTTTCAATTTACAAACAAATAAACCTTTAAACTTTGTAAACTAACAATAAAATGATAAAAATATACCATAATCCACGTTGTTCTAAATCGAGACAAGGTTTAGAAATTTTAGAAAACTCTGGAAAGGAATTTGAAATTGTAAAATATTTAGACAACACTCCTTCCGAAAAAGAATTAAAAGAAGTTATTCGTTTATTAAATATTTCTCCGATTGATTTAGTTCGTAAAAATGAAAAAATTTGGAAAGATGAATATAAAGGAAAAGAACTATCAGATTCTGAAGTCATTAAAGCAATGATTGAAAACCCTAAGTTGATAGAACGTCCTATTGTTATTAAAGGTAATAAAGCTGTTATTGGACGACCGCCGTAAATTATCAAAGAAGTTATATAAACCATTCAAAAACTCTCAATAATTTGGGAGTTTTTTTTATTTTTTCAGAAATCTAGACTCAAGAAAACCAAGCCCGTAACCATAAAACTGAGTGATGGTTGTAATAATACTCAAAAAAGCTACTTGCAAGTTTTTATTTTGTAATAGAGAATCTAAAAAGATCCCCGTAAAATAAACTCCATAAAAAACTAACAACTGCCAATACCCAAAGAATACTACTATAATCGCAAAATCAATTCCAATAATAAATAAACTCGGAAACCAATAAGTTAACTTTGCTGTTTCAGGGTACTTTTTATTTAAAATAGGTCTTGCAGTACCAAAAGCAAATGTTTGTTTAAAAAACTGTTTAATAGTACTTCTACGCTTATGATATACAAAAGCCTTTTCTATTAATTGTGTTTCAAAACCTTTCTTCCATAGGCGAAAGGTTAAATCGATGTCTTCTCCCGCTTTCATTTTAGAAAAGCCATTTGTTTTTTCAAAAGCAGTTTTTGACAAACCAAGGTTAAAGCTTCGAGGTTGGAATTTTCCTACAGCTTTTTTCTTTCCTCTAATACCTCCAGTGGTTAGCACCGAAGTCATTGAATAATTAATAGCTTTTTGTAAAGCTGTAAAATTAGGATGAGCTGCATCTGAACCTCCAAAGGCATCAGTATAATTCTCTTCTAATGCTTTTTTTACTTCAGAAAGATATTGAGATGGAACAATTACATCAGAATCTAAAATAATAAAATAATTTCCTGAGGCTCTCTGCATTCCATAGTTACGACTTGCCCCTGCTCCACTATTTTCTTTATAAAAATAGTTTAGATTGAGTTTTGACCTATACTTATTTACAATCTCTTCAGATGAATTTTCTGAACCATCTTCAACAATTAATACCTCAAAATCATCTTTCAAGTCTTGTTTTGTTAAGCTTTCTAACAACTCATCAATTTCTTGCGGTCGGTTGTAAACAGGTATTATTATTGAAAACTGTATATCCACTACACTAAAGCTGCTTGTTTAATTTGTTTAGCTATACCATCCCAGAGTTGTATTCTTTTTCGCAAAGATTCTTTAGCATAATATAATGCGTCATTCCATTTTTGTTCATCATTTCCACATAACTCTTCTATCATTTGTAATGATAATGGTCCATGTTCATCACCGTCTAACTCAATATGTCTATTAAGATAATACGTAAGTTTACTGTATGAACTCCCTTCTTTCTCTTCCGTATTTTTTACAATTTCTAAAAACATATCTGGTATTACATCTTCTCTTCCAAAAGTAAAACTAGATGCAATAATATGTGGTTGTTTTGTTTTAATAATTTCAAAAGAAAAATTTACAAAATCTTTAACTTCTTCAATAATTGAACAGTTTTCCAGAGCTTGGTCAACAGGTTTACCATCAAGGATATCTGAAATAAAACTTGAAATTTCAGAAACACTTCCTCCTGCTTGACGCATCGCATCAATATACATTTCAAAGTGACTCTTAGGTTCTCCTAACTCATTAATATCAGTTTCTTCACCTAACACAATTTCATTAATAAAACGAGCTGTTTTAATATTTACAGCAGGTAACCAAGGCAAATTTACACAAGTAAGTTCTCGTTGTAATGCCTTTAACAACGACATAAAGTCCCACACAGCAAACACATGCGATTCCATAAATAATTTTACATCGTTTATATCATTTAACGAATTATATAGCTCATGTTCTTTAAGCTGTTTTCTTAAGGGTTTTAATTCCTTTACTATGTGTAAAATATTGCTCATTTATAACTGTCAATAAAAAATGCAAATCTAACGATTTGCATTTAATTATATATTCTTTCAGTACCTTTCGACTACGCTCAAGGCACAAGTTAATTTACTCTTCAGTAAATCTTTCCATTACAGCATCACTCACTCCCATATTAGAAAACCCTCCATCGTGGAATAAATTTTGTAAGGTTACTTTCTTTGTTAAATCTGAGAATAATGAAATCGTATAGTCTGCACACTCTAACGCTGTAGCGTTTCCTAATGGAGACATTTTTTCAGCATATGAAATAAATCCATCAAATCCTTTTACTCCTTGACCTGCAGTCGTTGGCGTTGGTGATTGAGAAATTGTGTTTACACGTACTTTATGATCTCTTCCAAAGAAGTACCCAAAACTACGTGCAATGCTTTCTAAATACGCTTTGTTATCAGCCATATCATTGTAATCTGGGAATACACGTTGTGCTGCCATATACGTTAATGCAACAATACTCCCCCATTCGTTCATGGCTTGCTTGTTATATAAAACGTTCATTACTTTATGAAAAGACACCGCTGAAACGTCCCATCCTTTCGTAGTAAAATCGTATTTAGAATCTGTATAATGACGCCCTTTACGTACATTAACTGACATACCGATAGAGTGTAAAACAAAATCGATTTTACCTCCTAAAATTTCCATAGACTTTTCAACTAAATTGTTTAAGTCATCCATAGAAGTCGCATCAGCTGGAATAATTTCTGATCCTGTTTTCGCTGCTAAATCTTTAATACCTCCCATACGCATTGCAATAGGTGCATTAGTTAACACAAATTCTGCTCCTTCTTCGTGAGCACGTTCAGCTACTTTCCATGCAATAGAATTCTCATCTAATGCCCCAAAAATAATTCCTTTTTTTCCTTTTAATAAATTATACATATTTAAAATATTTTAGTCTATCGTTGTTTGTTCTAAAAGCAAATATACTCTTAATTTAATAATTCTTTTGCATGCGTTAAAGCGCTTTCAGAAACATCTTTTCCACTTAACATTTCTGCTATTTCTCTAATGCGTTCGTCGTCTGACAGTAACTTTAAGTTAGAGGTTGTTACTCCTTTTTCTTCGCCTTTAAACACTTTATAATGCTGTACTCCTTTTGAAGCTATTTGAGGTAAATGCGTAATGGTTATTACCTGCATATGAGTACTCATATCTTGCATTATTTTTGCAATTTTATTAGATACTTCTCCTGAAACACCTGTGTCAATTTCATCAAAAATAATCGTTGGTAATTGTATGTTTTCTGATAATATTTTTTTGATAGATAACATGATTCGAGATAATTCACCTCCAGAAGCAACTTTCTTTAACTCTCCAAAATTGCCTCCTTTATTTGCTGAAAATAAGAACTGTAAATTATCTTTCCCGTTTGATAAGTATTCTTCTGACGGTAGTAATTCAATAGTAAAACGAGCATTTGGCATTCCTAACTCTGATAAAAGGTATTCTAACTCTTTTTTCAACTTTGGAATTACTTTATTTCTAGATGTCGTAATCATTTTTGCTACGTCATCTAACTTCTTAGCCACCTCTTTAATTTCTACTTCTTTTTGAGCCACGACTCCCCCTGCATCTTCAACTTGTGCTACTTTTTCAGATAATGATGTATGCATTTCTTGTAATTCACTTATAGTTGATACTGAATGTTTCTTTTGAAGATTGTAAATAAGTTGCAACCTATCATTTAGTTCTTCTATTTCATTCGGATTAAATTCAACTTCTTCATTCGCACTTTCTAACTCAGTAACTACATCATCTAACTCAATTTTCACGCTTGTTACGCGATTCGCTAACTCTTCATATTGCTTAGAAAAAGAACTAATTTTTTGCAGTTTACTCTCTAAAGAGTTTAGCAACGTTTGAATTCCTATTTCTTCATTAATCGCAACACCTAAAGCTTCAGATAAATTTAATTTTATTTCTTCAATATTATTTAATTTATCTAACTTTTCTTCTAAAGCTTCTTGCTCTCCTTCTTTTAAATTAGCCTCTTCAAACTCATTAAACAGGTGTAAATTATACTCGTATTGTTCTTTCGATTTCTCAGTTTCTTCTTGAAGTACTTTCAGCTCTTTTCGTAATTTGTTATACGTACGCAAACCTCTTTTATACGATGCTATTTTAGCCTGATTTTTTGCCAAGGCATCAATAACAGAGAATTGAAAAGATACATCAGACAACTGCATGGTTTGATGTTGCGAATGAATATCAATGAGCTTTGTTTTCAAAGCATTTAACACCGATAATGTAACCGGCGTATCGTTAACAAAAGCTCTTGATTTCCCAGATGGTAAAATTTCTCTTCGAATTATGGTTTCCTGCTCATAGTCAAGATCTAATTCTTCAAACAATTCTTGTAAAGCATATCCTTCAACAGAAAATTGAGCCTCAATAACACATTTTTTTTCTGTGTCTTTTAAAGCAGCTAAGTCGGCACGATTCCCCATTACTAGCCCTAAAGCACCTAATAAAATGGATTTTCCTGCTCCAGTTTCACCTGTTATAATAGATAAACCGTTTGTAAAATCAATCGTTAACTGATTGATTAATGCGTAATTATGTATAGATAAATGTGTAAGCAAATTCTATTCTTTAGAGTGAATAAAAGTAAGGATTTTGAATGAATTAAGTCTAACCAAAACAAAGGAAGTCTATTGATTTTTCAACAGCTTATAAACGTTACATTTAAGACCTTTATAATAAATCTTATTTTACTGAAGATTCTTCCATTTGTCTTTATAAGTAGGAGCAATTTTATTTAAAACCGTTATCATTTGCGATTCATTTCTTGAAGGAGTTCCATCGGAAAACACATTCACTATTTCGTCTCCTTTTGCATCTAAGAAAACACGGATCATATAATTACCAATAGTAATATTGTGTAACTTATCTAAATCTAAAACACTTTTTTCAATTGCTTCTTTAGCCGAATTCTTGTTATCTGCAAAATTATCGAAACCATTACGGTGATAATTGTAATAAATACTACGTAAAGCGCTAAACTTTGAAGACAGTAAATTATCTATCAAAGCAAAACGATTTTGTTTTCCTACTTGATTTTGCCAACCAGACTCTCCATTAGATTGCGCCAACAACATAATATTTTCTGCTTGTTTCAAATAGCTTTCTCCTCCTTTTAAAGCAAAAGTATCTGCGTCAACGCCTAAAATTGCATATATATAAAAAGCAATTGTTGAAATTAAGTTCGACTCGTAAACTGTTGGGTTATAAATTAACGGATCAAACTCATTGTAACGAAAATTAAAGTTTGTATCATTAATATTTAAAACAGGTGTAGCGTATGTTGAGTTATATACAGGTCTTGTTGATTGCACTTGTAAACTTGCTGAAAAATTACTCCCGTTTTGCTCGTTTATTATAATATTAAATGCACAATTAATTCGTTCTTGTTGTTTAATGTTTCTATTCGTCCATTGTTTATCATTAATAAACTCCGTTAGTGCTTTTTGTAACGTTTGGTAAACTTGCTTATTACTACTCTGTATTTTATCTGAATTGATAATTACAGTAGCGTTCAGCTCTTGTGAATAAGAAGAAAAAGTAACTGAAAGAAGAAAAACTATAAAGAAAAACTTATGCATTTAATTTTTGTATTATTTCGTTAACGATATCTTTTGACACTGCTGTTTTCGACTTTAATCCGAATGATTTCTCATTAAAATCAGTATCAATAATTGTAATTTTATTGGTATCGGTCGCAAAACCGGCACCTTTATCACGTAACGAATTTAATACAATAAAATCTAAATTTTTGCGTGTAAGCTTACTTTTTGCGTTTTGTACCTCATCGTTCGTTTCTAGGGCAAACCCAACTAACAACTGATTTTTCTTAATTTCTCCTAGAGATTTTAAAATATCTTTAGTAGGTTCTAACTCAATACTTAACGCTGCTTCTTTCTTTTTTATTTTTTGAGTAGCTACATTTTTTGGTCGATAGTCTGAAACTGCTGCCGATAATACAGCTATATCTACCTCAGTAAAGTACTTATGACAGGCTTCATACATATCTTGCGCTGATTTTACATCTATTCTATTAATAAATGAATGATTTACTTGCTGATGTGATGGACCTGCTACTAAAAACACCTCAGCTCCTAAATTAGCTGCCGTTTTGGCTATTTCAAACCCCATTTTACCAGAAGAATGATTTCCAATAAAACGTACTGGATCTATTGCTTCATAGGTTGGTCCTGCAGTAATTAGCATCTTTTTCCCACGAAGTGGTAATTTAGATACGATATCTTTTTCTATAAAATCAACAATATCTTCTGGTTCTGCCATACGACCTTCACCAACCAATCCGCTTGCTAATTCACCAGAAGTAGCAGGAATTAAGATATTACCAAAACTTTGTAAGCTTTCTAAACTGTTTTTTGTTGACGGATGTTGATACATGTCTAAATCCATCGCAGGTGCAAAATATACTGGACATTTAGCTGACAAATAGGTTGCTAATAATAAGTTATCGCAGGTACCACTGGTCATTTTAGACAAGGTATTTGCTGTAGCTGGAGCAATTATCATTATATCTGCCCACAAACCTAAATCTACATGATTATTCCATAATTCATTTTCATCTTCTTTATCATAAAAAGTAGAATGAACTGGATTTTTTGATAAGGTGGAAAGTGTAAGAGGTGTTATAAAATCTTTAGACGCAGGAGTCATAATTACTTTGACTTCTGCGCCTGATTTTATAAATAAGCGAACTAAGTTCGCTGTTTTGTATGCCGCTATACCGGCGGTAACACCAAGTAAAACTTTTTTACCGCTTAGTACAGACATATTATTTTGTCTCTGGAGTTCTATAATATACCTTGCCTTCTAACCACTCTTCTACAGCAATAGCGTGTGGTTTAGGTAAACGCTCATAAAATTTAGAAACTTCGATTTGCTCTTTGTTTTCAAAAACTTCTTCTAAACTATCGTTATAAGTAGCAAACTCATCTAACTTATCAACTAATTCCTTTTTTAAATCAGAATTAACTTGTGTAGCTCTCTTTGCTATGATAGAAATAGCTTCATAAATATTATGCGTTGGAGCCTCAATAGCTTCTTTGTTATAAGTTATAGTACTTAACGGCGCTTTCGTTTCTTTATAATCCATTTTTTAACTTTTAGCTAATTGTTCTTGTTCTTTGTTTAATGCTGCTAGCATTTCATTAGATTCTTCCATGAATTTTGATTCTGGAAAATTCCTTTTTAGTTTTTCGTATGCTTTGATAGCATCTTTAATCCTTTCTGCTTTTCTTCTCTGTCTACTTTTAACAGCTAAATCATGAGCTGCTTTTAAACGATAGTATAATGCTTCTTCTTTATACTTCGTTCCTAAATAATCTTCTAATAAGTTATCAAAGGCAACGATTGCCGCTTTGTAATTTCTAGGGTCATATTCTGCAGTTCTATAATATGTTTTTGCTATTTCAAAAGATTTCTTTTCAAGTTTAGCTCTTAACTCAGCATGATACTTGTTAGCTTCTTCTAATTTATTTGAATCAGGGTAGCTATCTATAAATTTTTGAAAGGCTTCTAATGCTTTGTTTGTATCGGTTGGATCTAAACTAAAGCCTGGAGCTGCTTTGTAATAACTTAACGCTGATAAAAAAGCGGCTTCTTCTCTCTTTGAACTTTTAGGATAGTTTCCCGTAAATCTATTAAAGTAATATCCTGCTAACCCGTAATTTTTCTCATTAAAGTTAGATTGAGAAACCATAAATTGAATACGCTCCATTTGAGGTTTACCTCTGTATGAAGGTGTTATTTTTTCAAACAAACGTAAGGCTTTACTGTACTTTTGAGCTTCGTACATTTTTACAGCCATTTTGTATTGGTCTTCTACAGTTCCTTTATTCAATACTTTTTGATACTCTCCGCATGAAGAAAGTACTAAAAGCATTACAGCAATATACGCTAGATTTTTCATTTTTTGCATCTGGCAAAATTAATAATTATTAATATAATAGAAAACAATAAACTATTAAAATAAAAGTTCACCTTAAAAAGGTGAACTTTTAACACTTATTTAATACAAGTTTTAGTTTTTATTAATGTGAACATTCTTTCCAGTAACAATCACCACTACCAACGCTCTTACAATAACTTCCAAATTGAGGACATTGTGAATCTGAAGAACAGTTAGATTCTGGACACAATACACCATCACCACCATCTGTAGGGTAACTTAATCCACCTATTATATCTTTTTGATAGCTTTTTGTTAAAAGAGTAACTCCTTCTAAATTTAAAATTTCTTTTTTCATTTATAAAATATTTTGATAATTAAACTAGTACGCTAATGTAGTAAAAAAATAACTTTATAAATAAGAAAAAACTTAAATGTTTGTTAATCTTATTCCTGTGTTCCAGAAGCAGATTGAGCTACTATTTGCTTTACATCATTATCAAATAAATATAAACCTCCTTTATCATCTCCAATTAGGTTAATTTTATCTAAAATGTTACGAGCCAATGCTTCTTCTTCTATTTGCTCAGATACATACCACTGTAAAAAATTATGGGTTGCATAATCCTTTTCTTGTAGCGTAATATGTACTAAATCGTTTATTGATTTAGATACCATTACCTCATGATCAAACAATGTTTGGAACATATCTTTAAAAGACCCAAACTTTGCTGGAGGTTCTTTTAAGTCAGAAACACGTGCATGTCCACCACGTTCGTTTACGAATTTCACTAACTTTAACATGTGCATACGCTCTTCATCAGAATGGGCATACATAAATTGTGCTACTCCTTCAAACCCTTGAACTTCTGCCCAACATGCCATTGCTAAATATACTTGTGATGACTCTGCTTCTACTCTTATTTGATCGTTTAATGATTGCTCTATTACTTTTGATAACATATTTTTCTTTTTAAAAAATTACTCTTTATACAAAGATGCTAAAAAAAGACTACAATAACGAAATTGTAGCCTTTTGCATTCTTTATTTTTGTTTAGACAGCTTATAGATTATCTATAAAATCTGATATTTTTGTTTGTAGTTCTTCTGATGCTGTTACCAACGGTAAGCGTACTTCATCTAAACAGATTCCTAATTTTTGTAATACCGCTTTAATTCCTGCTGGGTTATTTTCTTCAAAAATAAGATCTACTACATCCATAAGCTTATAGTGAAGTGCGTAAGCTTCTTTTGCTTTTCCTTCTAATCCTAATTGAATCATTTTTGAAAACTCTTTTGGTAATGCTTGTCCTATTACAGAAATAACTCCTGCTCCACCTGCTAAAGTTACTCCAACAGCTAAATCATCATCACCAGAAATTACTAAAAAGTCTTCAGGTTTATCTTTTAACAACTCATAGTATTGTTGTTGGTTATTTCCCGCCTCTTTTACTGCAACAATATTTTCAAAATCTCTTGCCAATCGTAAGGTTGTTGCGGGTTCCATATTTTTTGCTGTCCTACCAGGAACATTATACATAATAATTGGTTTAGGACTCGCTAAAGAAATTGCCTTGTAATGCTGATAAAATCCTTCTTGCGTTGGTTTACTATAATAAGGAGCAACGGATAAAATTCCGTCTATTTCAGATAAATCTAAAGATTGTAATTCTTCAACAACTGTTTGTGTATTATTACTTCCAACTCCTAAAACTAACGGTAAACGCCCTTTATTTTCTGTAGCAATTACTTTGATTATTTCAATTTTTTCTTCTTTAGTAATTGTAGCACTTTCTCCAGTAGTTCCATTTATTACTAAATAGTTTGTACCGTTTTCAATATTATAATTTACTAACTTTTTAAGTGCTTCAAAATCTACACTTAAATCTTCATTGAAAGGAGTTACTAAAGCTACTCCAGTTCCTACAAACTTTTGCATTATATTTTATTTAAAATCGTTAGGTATTTTTTTAATTCTTGATTTAAAACTGCTTCGTTAAAACTAGTGTCAGACACTACTATATCGTACAGCCTGTCATCAATTTCAGCAAAACCAGCTTTAAAATCTGCTTGCGACAACAAAGTTACCATATTCGTTAATAAGTTTGATGTTTTTGTATAGTTTATGAGTAGGTCATATTTGTTTTTAACGAAATCTTTTAAATTGTCGGAATTTAAACTCGCTTTAAAACCAAATTCTTTTTCGGTAAAAAACTCTGGAGAGGGCTCCTCCTTTTTTGAGTACTCTTTACAAACTAGTACTCTTATGTCTGTTTTTTGAAAAGGAAAAATGTTTGTTAAGTTGGCTATTACTACATTTACTAAAGCTTCATTATCTAGCAAGATTGCTACACTTTTAACTTTGGTTTCTTTCTGTGGAATATTCTCTTTTTTTACAACTAGTTTGTCGTATACTTTCTGAATAGATTTTTTCTTTAGGGTACTTATCATCTGTAAAAATTACGAGTAGCTAATTTATATTATTTCTCATCAATTTCTAATAATAAAAATTGATTTAACTGTCTTCCATACAATTGAAAGTTATCGTCAGCTACTAAGATTAACGATTTGTTTCCGTTTTGCAATCTTGGACCAAAAGTAATCGCTTCAATATTGTCTATAATTCCGTCTGTTAACTGATTTTCAACAGTACTAAAATCTAACAACAGTTCTTTTTTAAACGGTATATATTCTTCATTTTTTAAAGACTGAATTTCCAATGTGTTTGTTGAAGCTTTATCAATAGTTGCTTTAAATATTCTAACTACATTTCCATGGCTACCATATCCACTTTGATATGCTCTTTCAATTATAAAAAAATTATTTTTTTGATATTCTAAAATAGCGGTCGTTCCGTTCAGGTTTATGTTTCCTTTAGCTGGTTTATCAATCTTTTCTAATTGATAGGCGAACTGTTTCGTTGCTTTTTTTGATTCGTTATCATAATAGGTAATTCTGATAGGAGATTGTGTTTCACTAAATGTTGGCTCTTCTCCATCCATTGCTAAAGGAGCTTCCATTGCTACCCAAAAACCTTTTCCATCAAAACTTTTCGAAGAGCCTTCAAAAATTCCATTATGTTTTGGTTTTGCTTCTGATGTTGCTTTGAAATAACTAGGTATTTCTACCTCTTGTTTAAAGTTTCCTTTTATGTCTATTTCAAATATACTTGGGTCTTTTTTATATTGAATAGAACCTTCACTCGTTAAATTAATTGTTCCATTATCAACAAAAATAGATTCTAAATCTAATACATGACTTTTAGTAAACTGACTGATAGTATCGACAACGATAACTTTTTCAAAGTCTACAGATTGAATCGAATCATTTTCAATAGAAATATTACCTATTAAAATTCTTGGATTAGTAGCATCGTCAACTACCATGTAGTAATTATTATTGTAAAAATCAATCCCTGAAACCCCACCAATTACAGTATTATTAATAACTAAAGAATCATTTATCACACATTCATCTAAAAACTTAAGTGATATTTTTTGTTGTTTACAAGCTAACAAACCAAAAACCGACAGGGCAAGTACTATTTTTTTCATACCTACAAAAGTATTGTTTTTAGTTTATGTAAGCATTAAAAAATGCAACGTCTAATTCAATAGATTTAGTTAATTATGAAAAAATATATTCTTTTAATTTTAAAATTGATAGCTGCGATTATAATGCTTCAAACGTTATTTTTTAAATTTACTGGAGCTCAAGAAAGTATTGCTTTATTTACTAAAATAGCTGGAAATAATGAAGCTTACATGCGAATAGGCACTGGTGTTTTTGAACTAATTGCTTCTATACTTTTATTTACCCCTAACAGAACCTCGTTGGGTGCTTTGTTAACTATAGGTTTAATGGCAGGAGCAATTATGAGTCATTTAACCATTTTAGGTATCGAACATAATGGAGATAGTGGCACTTTGTTTATAAGCGCAACCGTAACTTTTATCTCAGGAATAATTTTATTGATTTTCTATAGAAAAAACATCCCGATAGTTGGAAACAAACTATAACTTTACAATACAGAAAAGGACAGCTTTAGAACTGTCCTTTTTTTGATTAATTTACTCCTATAAATATTTCTACTTCAGCATTTGTTGGGTCAGATGCTTTTGCCCCGTAAACTTCATAATCGGAAGTATAAGCTCTGTTAATATCCTCTTCCCAAATCTCTAGCCATTTGTCATAAACCACACCCTCAGTTAAATTACCTTGTGCTACATATGTTTTATAGTTTGGCGCTTCAATTTTTTTACTCACAAACCCTTCTGGGACATTATCTACCTCGTTTACTTTGTAACCAATGATTGTTGTATATGGTTTCGTATGGTCTGACTCATAATCGGTATACACAGCATAGATTTCATTGGAAGATTTATTCGGGATTTTATTGGCTATGTTTTCAGACATAAATCGTTGCCATAAAGCAGGGATATCTTTTGCTGCTTGCTGATTCTCGTTAGTAGTTCTTACTGAAACTCCTACTACGTAAAACGTTTTTTTTTGTTCTGTACTCATCTTTTGTTTTTAAATTTTCAACAAAAGTAAAACCCCACTATGTCAACCCTATGTCAGGGGTACACCGTACTTTTCTTGACATATTTTAAAATATTCTTCCAAGGTTATTTCATGAGGAGTGAATACATCATTTAAAACCCTCATATTCTGAATACAATCTAGCCTAAATACCCGAAATTCATTTCTCAATTGACAATACGCTATTAACAACCAGTTTTCATTGGTACTATATAACGCAAAAGGTTCTACCGTTCTCTTTGTAAAGTTGTTTTCAAGTGATAAATAATCTAACTCTAGTAAATGAAAATTTGTAATTGCTGACTGAATTTGAATTAAGTAATTACTTGATTGTTCTTTTTCTGTATTTGCTCTAAAAACAATTCTTTGGGAAAGTAAATCTACCTTACCTTTTTGCGAATATCTTAAGGCTGCTTTAATCTTAGTTATAGCTTCTCTGTAGTTTTCAACTAATGAAGTATCTTTGTTTTTCAAAATCAACTGCTCTGCTGTTATCAGTGCATTGGCTTCTTCTTCAGAAAACATGATTGGCGGCAACTGATACCCTTCCTGTAAAAAGTACCCTTTTCCTTCTTCAGTAACCACAGGAATTCCTGAACTTTCAAGCGTTCTAATATCTCTGTAAATTGTACGAACACTTACTTGAAACTTTTTTGCCAATTCAGTAGCCGTAACCAATCTTTTTGACTGCAGTAATGTTACAATTTGAGTTAACCTTGTTAACCTCGGTTTTTCCATTAGAAATTTACTTTTCTTTAGCTATAACTGCCTTAACAATTAAGTATTGAGAAACGATATACAGGATGATTATAGCAATATCAAACAACCTTTTAGGTGTATAAAAGTTATTTAATGCTATAAGGCTATCAGAAGCAATAAACAAAATAGCTCCTAATAATAACCATGAATTAGCTGCGTTTTTTTGCTGACGGTAATTTAGTAATGCAGCCGTACCAAAAATTGAAATAGCTACTCCATACACCAATACGGGTAACAACATATCTCCTAAGTTATTATAAATTAAACCTAAGAGTCCCATAAACAACAATACAAAAGGAATTGCTGATGTTAGTATTTTAACTACTGAATCTTTACACAAAAAGCTTGTCGTTATTTTAATATATACCATATGCGCTACTAAGAACGATGCTAAACCAAACACAAAAAAGTTTGTTTTATCTAATAGAAAAACATCTCCCCAAAATGAGAAAAACAAGGCCGATAACAACCAAAAACTAGGCTTACTTACCGATACTAAATACACCACTGCTAGTGTTGTCATTAGTAGGGGTTTAAAAATCATTTCGATTGTTTTGGTTTGTGTTATTACTGCATATACGTCAACAATAGCGACCAATAAAAATACGATGGATGCTATAGTTATTTTAGTTTGTTTGGTCATATTTTTAAAGTTAGATCTAATGTTTTTTTCACTATCAACAGTCTAAAACTAAGCAATCATATTTATAAAATCTTGTTCAGAGATAATTGGAATTCCTAAACTTTCAGCCTTGGTCAGTTTACTTGGCCCCATATTATCACCAGCTACAATATAAGTTGTTTTTTTAGAAATGGAACTCGATACTTTCCCACCATTATCTTCAATCGCTTTTTTAAGTTCGTTTCTACTCATTTGATAAAAAACTCCTGACACCACAAACACTTTTCCTACTAACTTATCTGTTTGACCTTCTAAGCTCTCTGCAGAAACTTCTAACTGAACTCCGTGCGATTTTAGTCGGTTTATTAAGTCTATATTTCCTAAATTGTTCGAAAAATCAATAATACTTTGTGCAATTCTATCACCAATTTCATCAACCGCAACAAGTGTTTCAAAATCAGCATTTAGTAATTTATCTATCGACTTAAAATATTTTGCTAATTTTTTAGCTACAGTTTCTCCTACAAAACGGATTCCTAGTGCAAACAATACTTTTTCAAACGGAATTTCTTTTGATTTTTCAATTCCTTTAATCATATTTTGTGCTGACTTTTTTGCCATTCGTTCTAAAGGAATTACTTGTTCTACTGTTAAATCGTACAAGTCAGCATAGTTCTTTATCAATCCTCCTTTACGTAATAAATCCACTGTTTCACCTCCTAAACCATCAATATCCATGGCTTTCCTACTGATGAAGTGCTTGATTCTTCCTGTAATTTGTGGTGCACATCCAAATTCATTCGGACAATAATGTTTTGCATCTCCCTCAGTTCTCACCAATTCGGTATGACATTCTGGACAATGAGTTGCATATTGAGTTGAAACAGAATCCGCTGGACGTTTAGTTAAATCAACAGCAATGATTTTCGGAATAATTTCTCCTCCTTTTTCTACGAAAACCGTATCTCCTATTCGTACATCCAATTTTGCTATTTGATCTGCGTTGTGTAATGAAGCTCTTTTTACAATCGTTCCTGCCAATTGTATAGGTTCTAAGTTTGCTACTGGCGTAATTGCTCCTGTACGTCCTACTTGATAGGTAATTTCATTTAATATTGTTGAAACTTGCTCTGCTTTAAACTTATAAGCAATAGCCCAACGTGGTGCTTTTGAAGTATACCCTAATTCATCTTGTTGTTGGTATGAGTTTACTTTTACTACAACCCCGTCAGTTTCATAAGGTAATGTATGGCGTTTTACATCCCATTCGTTTACAAAGTTTAGCACCTCTTCTATAGATTTTGCTAAAGCAATCGTATCTGGAATTTTAAATCCTACTTTCCTAGCAGCTTCCAAGCTTTCAAAATGTGATGCATATTTGCGCTCATTAGTGACTACTTGATACAGTAAACAATCTAATGGACGTTTCGCAACCTCAGCGCTATCTTGTAGTTTTAAACTTCCACTAGCTGTATTACGTGGATTTCTATACGGTTCTTCTTCATTCGCCACTCGCTCTTCATTCATTCTATGAAAACCCTCTAATGGTAAAATGATTTCTCCTCTCATTTCAAAATCGGTAACGAAATCACTATTAGGTAATAAAGGGATAGATTTTATGGTACGAATATTCGTAGTTACATTATCTCCTTGAAACCCATCACCACGAGTTACCGCTTGTACAAATTGACCATTTTCATAAGTAAGATTAATAGAAGCTCCATCGTATTTTAACTCGCAGGTATATTCGATATCTTCTGTTCCTAAAATTTTCTGAATACGCTTTTCCCAATCCAATAAATCTTCTTTAGAATAGGAGTTATCCAACGAATACATTCTATTTTTATGAGTAACAGTGTCAAAATTTTTGGTTACCTCTCCTCCTACTCGTTGTGTTGGTGAATTTGGATCGAAATATTCTGGGTTTTCGTCTTCTAGCTGCTGAAGTTCTTTTAACTTAATATCAAAATCATAATCGGATATAGTTGGTGTATCCAACACATAATAACTATGATTGTGTGTATGTAACTCTTCTCTTAATTGTTGTATCTTCTCCTGAACTGTCATCTAACTATTTTCTAACGGTACCTGTAAAGTGATTGATTTTTGAATTGATTGGATTTCCTGACGCTCTTCTAAATGAAGCTAGTTGACCTGCATGCCAAATAGCATCGGCAATAGGTCCGTTAATAGCATTCCATAATGGAAACTCTTTTTCTCCAAAAATTATTTTGAATTGTGACACATCATCACTTTCTCTCAAAATATCACTGGCTTGTTTTAAGTTTTCTAAGGTTGTTTTTCTTTTTTCAGCAAATGTCATTTCTGACTTTAGTTTTTTATGAGGAACCTTTAACGCTGCATTTTTAATTACTTCCGACAAACTTAACACATGATCTATTGTTTCTCCTGTGGTTTTTGCTTCTACACTTGGTTTGTATTCTAAATCTTTTTCTGTTAAGCCTTCCGTTGCCCAATAATAACGAAAACCTAATCCATCTATCATCCTACTAATTACAGAACCTGAAGTGAACTCTTTGGCTTCTTTAGGTATTTCGTAATATGGTAATTTAGATTGTGCGTTTGTTGTTATTGCTGCAAATAACAATAGTAGTGGTGTAAGTACTGCCTTCATTTAATCTTATTTTTTGACGCTAATTTAAGGAAAAGATTTATGAGTAGTATATGTAAATATAACGCCTATTAAAAATAAAAAAAACCGAGGCAATCCCTTACCTCGGTCGTTAAAAAATAAACTATTATGTGTATAGTTTATTTTTTTAACCACATAGTATAGATGGTTTCTTTATTTCTTGCTGAAACTAGCAACATTGTCTCGCTAATTTTTTCAATTTTTAAATTTTCTTCAAAACTTTCGTTATCAAACTCTAGCTCCTTAGCATCTGTAATTAGTTTCCATGTTCCGTTTTCTTCTTTATTACTCATCATTACATGATATCTTCCATCAGGACTTAATTCTAACCAATTTTTACCATCTGAAAACTCAAATTTTTCATTTCCAATTTTCATTGAATCTACAAACCATTTACCAGAAACTAGTGTTTTTAATTCTTGAGAATAACTTAGTGAAGTAGCACCAAGTATTAGAAATAGTAATACAATTACTTTTTTCATTGAGGGGAAATTTTTAAGGGGTTACTCTTCCTCAAATATACTAAAAAAGCCGAAGCAAATCAATGCTTCGGCCATTTTATCTGTTTTTAACCTATTTTAATAATAAGTATAACGACGTACTTTAGCAATATGTTTTGCTAAACGCATTACTTGATGTGAGTAACCGTACTCATTATCATACCATACGTAAATTACAATGGTATCTCCATCTGCAATTGTAGCCTTACTATCAAAAATAGACGGTGCTGTTGTTCCTACAATATCAGAAGACACTAATTCATTACTTAATGAGTATTGAATTTGCTCTACTAAATCTCCTTCTAACGCATATTGCTTCATGATAGCATTTACAGATTCAACTGTAGCTGGAGTTTTTAGCTGTAAGTTTAAGATAGCTAATGATCCGTTTGGTACTGGCACACGAATAGCACTTGAAGTTAACTTACCTGCTAATGCTGGTAATGCTTTTGCTACAGCTTTTCCTGCACCTGTTTCAGTAATTACCATGTTTAACGCAGCAGCTCTACCTCTACGGTATTTCTTGTGCATATTATCAACCAAGTTTTGGTCGTTTGTATATGCATGAATTGTTTCTAAGTGTCCTTTTTTAATTCCGAAATTATCTTCTAACACACTTAATACCGGTGTAATAGCATTAGTAGTACATGAAGCTGCCGAGAAAACATTGATATTATCAGGATTATTTTCTTCGTGGTTTACTCCGTGTACAATGTTAGGCACACCTGCTCCTGGAGCTGTTAATAACACTTTACTTGCTCCTTTTGCTTTTAAATGACGGTTTAATGCTTCTTCGTCTCTAAAAGCACCAGTGTTATCAATAATTAACGCATCGTTAATTCCGTATTGTGTATAGTCAATATCTTCAGGTTGTGCTGCAGAAATCATATATACAGTTGTACCATTAATGATTAATGCATTGTTATCAGCATCTACTTGAACTGTTCCTAAGAAATCTCCATGAACTGAATCTACACTTAATAAAGAAGCTCTTTTTTCTAGTACTGTTTGATCTATTTTACCACGAGTAACTACTGCTCTTAATCGTAATTGAGAACCTTTCCCCATCTTACTACTCAACTCACGAGCTAATAAACGTCCAATACGTCCAAAACCGTATAATACTACATCTTTTGGTTGAATGTTTTCTGCTTCAGTTGCATCTTTTAGTTGCTCTTTTACAAAAGCTACCTTATCTGCTGATGCATCGTCTTGTAAATGATATTCGTACGCTAATTTACCAATATCTAATTTTGATGGTGGTAAATCAATCGATTGAATTGCTTTAGCTATTTCTAAAGCATCTTCTATTGTTATTGGCTTCGCTACAAACTCTTTAGCGTAATCGATTAAGTTTAAAACCTCACTAGCTCTTTTATCTACTAATGGATTTCTAAACAATACTAACTCGATAGATTTATCGTACCATAAATCGTTAACGATATTAATAAACTCAACCGTAGCTCTTCGAACTTGCGCTTGATTTACTACTTCTTTTTCGTAATTTGTTATTGTTGACATAGTTGTGTGTTAACTAAAATTAAAAAATTTGTGCAAAAATAGGTATTTCTTCTTTATTTTTTATTGGTTTTATAAAAGAAAAAGCCTTGTTAAAACGATTTTAACAAGGCTTTTTCTTTAAAGTATATTATTTATTCTTCTATAAACTTTTTAATACTAGGTATTAATACCTAAACCTTTCAATTTGACCAGATGGACTAATCATTTCTAATAAAAGCCTTTTACCACTACCATACGAACGATCTAACATACTAACAGCTTCTTTTGCATTACTTACTTTCTTTCCGTTAATTTTAGTCAAAATATATCCTTTCCTTACCTCAAACTGTTTGAATGCCACATTCTGAGTACTCTTTATCTTTGCTCCTCCATCTAATTTAAACTTTTTTCTATCTTCTTTTGTAAGGTCTTCAAACTCGGTTTGTAAAACTCTACTTACAGGTAACTTTATAAGCTTAGTTAGCTTAACCACTTTAGTTAATTCTTCTCCATCTCTATCAATTGTTACATTTACATATTCTCCAGGTCTTTTTGCTGTTAACTGTCCTTTTAAATCTGAGAACTTAGAAATCTTCACATTGTTTACATTCGTAATAACATCTCCTTCTTTTAACCCAGCTTTTTTAGCGCCTCCTTCTTCTAAAACTTCTCCTATTCTTACTCCTTCAATGTCTTTTGTTTCTGGATCTATACTAATTCCTAAAACAGCTTCTTGTACTGCTCCAAACTCTAACAAATCATCTACTACTTTTTTAGCTATGTTTGACGGTACTGCAAACGAATACCCAATAAAAGAACCTGTTCTTGATGAAATAGCTGTGTTTATCCCAATCAATTCACCTCGCGTGTTTACCAAGGCTCCACCACTATTTCCTGGGTTTACAGCTGCGTCTGTCTGGATAAATGAGTCAATATTAGTATTTCCATCTAAGTCACGTCCTTTTGCACTTACAATACCTGCAGTAACCGTAGATGTTAGGTTATACGGGTTCCCTACTGCTAACACCCATTCTCCTACTTTTATATTATCAGAGTTTCCAAAAGGTAAATTTGGTAATTCAAAGTCAGCCTCTACTTTTAACAATGCGATATCATTTGCTTTATCTGCCCCAATTAAAGTCGCTTTTAATTTCTTTTGATTATTCAACGTAATTTCAATATCATTTGCACCGTCTATTACATGGTTATTTGTTACAATATATCCATCAGGAGAAATAATAACACCGCTACCTGTTCCCACTTGTTCAAATTTCCTCGTACCGCTACCTCTACCATAAAACAGCTCCGCTAACGGATTTTGCTGTGTTCTTATTGATGTGTTTTTTACGTGTACAACTGCGTGTACCGTTTTATCAGCCGCCTCTGTAAAGTCAGTTGGCGTTGACGCTGAGTTTATTACTGTTGGCGTATAGCTTGCTTTTACTGTTTGCAGTGTTGGTTCTACCGCTCTCTCTACAATCACTTGCGGTTCTTCTATCAATACTTTATATCCTGCAAGTGCTATTGCGCCTCCTAAAATCGCAATTCCTAAAGTTCCAATAATTTTCTTCATATGCTTACAAAATTTTATACTTCAAATATACTATTTTAACATTTCAAGTAAATATGTTTAACTTCTATTTAACTGATTTTAACCGCTATTTAACAATCTTCTTTCCTTGATAAAATATGTATCTTTGTCCATTAATATGGATTTAGAATTTCACAAATATCAAGGAACAGGCAACGATTTTATCATGATTGATAATCGTTCAAAAACCTTTCCAAAAAACAAAACTGACATAATTGCAAAATTATGTGATAGACACTTTGGTATTGGTGCTGATGGTCTTATCTTACTTGAAGAAGATGACACTACCGATTTTAAGATGGTATATTATAATTCTGATGGTAATGAAAGTACTATGTGTGGTAATGGCGGACGTTGTATTGTAGCGTTTGCTCATAAACTCGGGATTTTCCAAACCGAAACTACTTTTATTGCTATTGACGGACTGCATCATGCCTCTATTCTTAACAATCGTGTTTCTTTACAAATGATTGATGTTGACAAGGTGAATATTTTTGACAAGCATGTTTTTACCGATACAGGGTCACCACATCATGTTCAATTGGTAAATAACCTTGCTGGTTATGATGTATTTTCAAATGGAAAAAAAATCAGAAATGAAATTTATGGTACCGAAGGTAGCAACGTTAATTTTGTAGAACAAATCACAAATAACACTTTTAAAGTACGTACCTACGAGCGTGGCGTAGAAAATGAGACTTTAGCCTGCGGAACGGGTGTTACTGCCGTTGCTATAGCCATGCATGCAACACAAAAAACAAACAGCTCTTCTATTATTTTACCTGTTGAAGGTGGAGAATTAGAAGTTTCTTTTAAAGAACAAAATGGAATCTATTCTGACGTCTTTTTAAAAGGACCAGCTACTTTTGTATTTAAAGGTAAAATAAATATTTAGTGCATACGTTAACTGGAACACATATCAAGTTAAGAGCCTTAGAACCTGAAGATTTAGAGTTTTTATTTCAAATTGAAAACAATGAATCTTTTTGGGAAGTGAGTCATACACAGACTCCTTTTTCTAAATTTTTACTGAAGCAATATTTAGAAAACGCTCACTTAGATATTTATGAAGCTAAACAATTACGTTTAATTATTGAAGAAAAATCTATAAATGAATCTATTGGTATGATAGATTTGTTCGATTTTAATCCGCAACATAAAAGAGCTGGTATCGGAATTTTAATCCACCCTGATTTTCAACAGAAAGGATTTGCTTCAGAAGCGCTTCAATTATTAATTAAATATTGTTTTACGCATTTGCATTTACATCAATTATATGCAAACATTACTGATGACAACATCAACAGTTTACACCTTTTTGAAAAACAAAACTTTAAACAAATTGGTGTTAAAAAAGATTGGATATTTCATAACGAAACATATAAAAACGAACTATTATTTCAACTAATAAATGAATAAGAAAATTATTTTAGGAGGTATTGCTGCTATTTTTTTAATTGGCGGAATTATTGGTTTTAACTACTATCAAAAAATATTTGGTAAAGCAGTTATTAAAAACGGTGCTATATATATAGGTTCTAATACTTCTTTTGTAGACGTAAAAAAACAACTTTCTGAGTTTGTTAAACATCCTGAAAATTTTGTATGGGTTGCTGAAAAGAAGAAATTCACAAAACCTAAAGGTGGAAAGTACCTATTAAAAAAAGGTATGAACATGAATGATGTTGTAAACCTTTTAAGAAGTGGAAATCAAACACCAATTACTTTATCTTTCAACAATCAAGACACCTTAGAAAAATTAGCAGGAAGGATTGCTGAACAAATCGAAGCAGATTCTATTACTCTTTTACAAGCTATGAAAGATCCTTCTTTTTTAGCAACTAATAATCTTACTGAAAAATCAGCTTTAGGAATATACATCCCAAATAGTTATGAACTTTACTGGAATACTTCCGCAGAAAAATTCCGTGACAAAATGTTACATGAGTACAATCGTTTTTGGACTTCTGCAAGATTAGAAAAGGCTAAAAAACTAAATCTTTCAAAAGAAGAAGTAATTACTCTAGCTTCTATCGTTCAAAAAGAAACAGCTAAAAAAGTAGAACGTCCTATTGTTGCAGGTTTATACTTGAATAGATTAAAAGATAATTGGCCTTTACAAGCTGACCCTACAGTTATATACGCTATTAAAGAAGTTAAAGGACAAGATTTTGTTGTAAAAAGAGTTTTAAACAAAGATTTAGTAATAAACTCTCCTTACAATACTTATAAAAACACTGGACTTCCTCCTACTCTAATTGCAATGCCAGATATTTCATCTATTGACGCTGTTTTAAATCATCAAAAACACAATTATTACTATATGTGTGCAAGTGTTGATAAGATTGGCTTTCATGAATTTGCTAACTCTTTAGCACAGCATAATCGAAATGCAGTGAAATATCAACAATGGATAAATCAACAAGGTATAAAGAGATAAATTAACAAAATTTTATTCTTATCAATTTCAACAAAACATTATCAAAAAGTTAATGTAAAATAGTTTTTTTTGGTTTTTACCTAAAAAAAATACAGGAAAACAACTTAATCATCAATAGTTAAAAAACTGTAAATTATTGATTCATAGTCTGTTATAAAAAATTACCGTATCTTTGCCTCGCTAAACAGAAAGTAATTAATTATCAGATATTTAGTATTAGTATTTTTAGGATTTGTATTCTTAACTAGTTTTACAGAGACTACAACTAAAAAAGAAAAAACTACCATAACCCCAACACCTATTCATAAGGTAGAGAAGGTTAACATTCCTTTTTTATTAAGGGATTTTGTAGGATTTAAAGAAGCCTTAGCTTTTAAAGAATCGCAAGGAAAATACAGAGTAGTTAACACACTTGGATATTTAGGAAAATACCAATTTGGTAAAGAAACCCTAAAGAGGTTCAGAATTTACAACACTACTCATTTTCTTAAAACACCAGAATTACAAGAGCGTACATTTGCAGCATACTGTAAATTAAACAAGTGGATTTTAAGAAAAGACATTAAAAGAAGTGTTGGTAAAACCATTAACGGAGTTAAAATAACCGAATCTGGTATTTTAGCAGCAGCGCACTTAAGTGGCGCCGGTAATGTAAAAAAGTTCTTACGTTCAAATGGATCTATCCGTTTTAACGATGCCTATGGAACCTCTATACAATCATACCTTAAAAAGTTTGCTGGTTATGATGTTTCCAACATCAAAGCCAACAAAAAACCAACGGTTTAACTGATAAGAAAATATTAAAAAGTAAAAGCATCGATTAAATCGATGCTTTTTTTATTTATGAATGATAAAAATTGCTGGTCGTTTATGTAAATCAGTCTTTATATGCTTCCATTCTTTTACCGTTAGTGTTTTAATATATTCTGTTGGAAGCGTAATATCACACGCCACGCAAACTCTTGTATCTGGTGATAAAGTAGCTCGCAAATCATCCAGCATTTTTTCATTTCTATAAGGAGTTTCAATAAAAAGTTGTGATTGATTTTTCTCTTTTGAAAGTTTTTCTAAATCTTTAATCGCTCTTTTTCTATCTGACTTATCAATAGGTAAATATCCATTAAACGCAAAACTTTGCCCATTCATACCAGAAGCCATAATTGCCAATAAGATAGATGAAGGTCCTACCAATGGAACCACCTGAATCCCTTTTTGATGCGCTAACTTCACAATACTTGCCCCTGGATCTGCTACTGCTGGCACGCCTGCTTCTGAAAGTAATCCTACAGATATTCCTTTCTCACAAGCATCTAAGTAATTCTTAGTTTCTAAATCATCAGAATACTTATCTAACAACATCAACTCCAATGACGGTTGTGATTTTGTTGGCGTAATTCTTTTAATAAATCTTCGAGCAGACTTTTCATTTTCAACAATAAAGCAGTTTAATTGTTCTACTACTTTTTTTACTGATAATGGCATTACCTCTAATGGTTCAGTATCACCTAACGTTGTAGGAATCAAGTATAATTTACCTTTCATTATTTCTGTTCTAATTTTGAAGCTATAATTTCACACGCTTCATCTAACATTTTATATACATTTTCAAAACCTTGATCTCCTCCATAATACGGATCTGGGACATTCCTGTTTTCATTAGGATACAATTCGTTCAGAATCATCTTTACTTTTTCATGTTCCTCTTCATTTTCAGACAAAGCTATAATATCACCATAATTACTCTGATCCATTGCAAAAATCATGTCAAACTTTTCAAAATCAGTTTTTATAAATTTTCTTGAACGCTGACCGGTAATATCTATCTCATACTTTTTAGCCACTTCAATAGAACGCTTATCAGGCAACTCACCTACATGGTAACCTGCGGTTCCCGCAGAATCAACTAAAAATTTTTTTGATGACAATTTTGATTGCAAAATACCCTCAGCAAGCGGAGATCGGCAAATATTACCTAAACAAACCATTAATATTTTTTTCATACTCATAAAAAAACCTCACTAGGTGAGGTTCATTATTTATAAAGTTAACTTTTTCGTTAAGTCTTCTACATACTTTTTAAACTGCTTATCAGTTTCAGTCAAGTTATCTACAGTTTTGCACGCATGCAATACAGTAGCGTGATCTCTTTTACCTATTTGACTTCCAATACTTGCTAACGACGACTTTGTCATACGTTTTGCAAAATACATAGCCAACTGACGTGCTTGTACAATATGTCGTTTACGTGTTTTTGATTGTAACGTTGCTACATCCATATCAAAGTATTTTGATACAACTTTTTGAATGTAATCAATAGACAGTTCTTTTTTCGTGTTCTTTACAAATTTATCTACAATCTGTTTTGCTAACTCAATTGTAAACTCTTTTCTATTAAAAGAAGCCTGAGCTATCATTGAAATTATCACCCCTTCTAACTCACGAACATTTGATTTGATATTTTTAGCGATATACTCTACAATTTCTTCTGGCATCTCAACACCATCTCTATACAATTTGTTTTGTAAGATAGAAATTCTTGTTTCATAATCAGGAGCTTGTAATTCAGCGGACAACCCCCATTTAAAACGAGATAATAAGCGTTGTTCAATATCTTGCATATCAACAGGTGCTTTATCTGAAGTTAAAATAACCTGTTTTCCATTTTGATGCAAGTGGTTAAAAATATGGAAGAAAACATCTTGCGTACCTGATTTTCCTGATAAAAACTGTACATCATCAATAATCAACACATCAATCATTTGATAGAAATGAATAAAGTCATTTCTTGTATTCGATTTTACCGAATCTATAAATTGTTGTGTAAATTTTTCAGAAGAAATATATAACACAGTCTTATCTGGATATTTATCCTTTATCTCAACACCAATAGCATGAGCCAAGTGTGTTTTTCCTAACCCAACCCCACCATATACTAACAATGGGTTAAATGAAGTTCCTCCTGGTTTGTTTGCAACAGCCATACCTGCAGAACGTGCCAATCGATTAGAATCACCTTCAACAAAATTCACAAAGTTGTAATTTGGATTTAATTGAGACTCTATCTTTACCTTTTGTAGCCCAGGAATAACAAATGGATTTTTTAGTTCTCGTTTTGACTCTAACGGAACTGTTACCTTTTGTGGTTTTAAAGGGTTACGGTTTGAACTAGGTATTTTTACTGTTTGCGGACTATTACTGCTGTACGTATTTTCCATACGTACATCGTAAATTAATTTTGCATCACTTCCTAACTGACGAACCAAAGCTACTCTTAACAGTTTTATGTAATGCTCTTCTAGCCACTCATAAAAAAACTTACTAGGAACCTGAACCGTCAATGCTTCCCCTGCCAATTTAATTGGCTTTATAGGCTCAAACCAAGTTTTATATGCCTGCGGCTTAATGTTGTCTTTTATAAAAGACAAACATTCCATCCAAACTGAATCGGCTGTTTTAGTCATATGCGGTAAAAATCAAATTTTTAGTTGTTAATTTTTATTCAGATTTAGGGGACACCAAACACCAATGTCTGGGCGAACAAAAGTGTGAATAAATTTCAGTATAAAAAAATCAAATCACTATTGACTTTTATTTTTTTTTTGCGTATTGTTAGTCAAATTAAAATAAATTAATCTTTTGCAAAAACATTACACATCTATACGTGTTCGGTATGCTGAAACTGATCAAATGGGAGTAGTTTATCACGGAAACTACGCACAATTTTTTGAGATTGGTCGTACCGAATGGTTACGTTCTCTGGGCGTTACTTACAAATATATGGAAAAAACAGGAATCATGTTGCCTGTTATTTCTTTATCTTGTAACTTTAAAAAATCAGCATTATACGATGATGAATTAACCATTACAACCATTTTAAAAAAAACACCTTCAGTAAAAATTGAATTCGACTATGAAATTACCAATCAGAATAACGAACTTATTTCAACTGGAAACACCGTGTTAGCATTTATTAACAATAAGACAAAAAAACCGATGCGTTGTCCTGATTATATTTTAGATAAATTAGCTATCTTAAAATAGTTAATCAAACAAGTAAAAACATATGAAAATATATACTAAAACAGGTGATAAAGGTACCACTGCCCTATTTGGAGGCACTCGAGTTCCAAAACACCATTTAAGAATAGAAAGCTATGGAACCGTTGACGAACTCAACTCTTACATTGGGTTAATTAGAGATCAAAATATTAACGACATTTTAAAAAAGAAATTAACAAAAATCCAAAGCGATTTATTCACATTAGGAGCAATGTTAGCTACACCACCAGAAAAAGAAACTTTAAAAAGTGGCAAAGAACGCTTAAACATTCCTAAAATTAATAAAGAGTCAATTCAGTTTTTAGAAGACGATATTGACCTTATGAATAAGGACCTACCCCAAATGACACACTTTGTATTACCAGGCGGCCATCAAACCGTGTCATTTTGTCACATAGCACGCTGCGTATGCCGTAGATCGGAACGATTAGCTGTGGCTTTAAATGAAGAAGAAACAATTAGTGAAACTGTTTTAAAGTATTTAAACCGACTTTCTGACTACCTTTTTGTGTTGGCACGAAAGTTGACTCAAGACTTACAAGCTGAGGAAATTAAATGGATTCCTGAAAAGTTTTAACTAAGTTCTTTAATTATTGATTTCACATTTTTTAAAAAAAACTTGACTTTCTACAAAAAAAAATTATTTTTGCGGAAATCTTATTAAACAGATAAAGAAATGTATTGGACACTTGAATTAGCATCTTATTTAGCAGATGCACCCTGGCCTGCAACTAAAGACGAATTAATTGATTATGCTATTCGTACTGGAGCACCGTTAGAAGTGGTAGAAAACTTACAAGATATCGAAGATGAAGGTGAGGCGTACGATTCTATTATTGAAATCTGGCCAGATTACCCAACAGAAGAAGATTATCTTTGGAATGAAGATGAATACTAATAAAATACAATCTTAAAAGTCTCTGTTACAGAGGCTTTTTTTTTGCTTACTTTTAAGCACCCTATAAAACAACTATAAAACGCTAATTAAAAACAACTTAATTAGCTATAAAACAATATTTTACAAATGAGCGTTTTAAATTCGATTATAAAACTATTTGTTGGAGACAAACAACAAAAAGACCTAAAATCACTACAGCCGATCGTTGAAAAGGTACGATCTTTTGAAAATTCATTAAGCAGTTTATCAAATGATGAATTACGGGCAAAAACAATCGAATTTAAATCGAAAATTAATGATGCTACGAAATCTTTTCTTGACAAAATAACTGAACTTGAGGAAGAAGCTAAAAGTGCAGACATCGATCGTCAAGAAGAAATTTATACAGAAATAGACAAATTGAAAGACGAAGCTTATCAAGCTTCTGAAGCTGTTTTACTAAACATTATGCCAGAAGCTTTTGCTACCGTAAAAGAAACAGCAAAACGCTTTACCAATAATGAAGAATTAGAAGTAACAGCAACTCCTTTTGATAGAGAATTATCAGCTACTAGAGAACACATTACCTTAGAAGGCGACAAGGCTTTTTGGGCTAATTCATGGGATGCTGCTGGTAAAGAAGTAATTTGGGACATGATTCATTACGATGTTCAGTTAATTGGTGGTTCTGTATTACATCAAGGTAAAATTGCCGAAATGATGACAGGAGAAGGTAAAACGTTAGTTTCTACACTACCTGTATACCTAAACGCTTTAACAGGTAACGGAGTACATGTTGTTACTGTAAATGATTACTTAGCAAAACGTGACCGTGCGTGGATGGCTCCTATTTTTGAATTCCACGGATTAAGTACAGACTGTATTGATTTTCACCAACCAAACTCTGAAGCACGTAGAGAAGCTTATAATGCAGACATCACTTATGGAACCAATAACGAATTTGGATTCGATTACTTACGTGATAACATGGCAAACTCTAGGAAAGACTTAGTACAACGTGCGCCAAACTACGCTATTATTGATGAGGTGGATTCTGTTTTAATTGATGATGCTCGTACACCATTAATTATTTCTGGACCAGTACCACAAGGAGATACCCATGAATTTAATGAGTTAAAACCTTTGGTTGCTGATTTAGTTTCACTTCAAAATAAATATTTAGTAGGTGTTTTAGCAGAAGCAAAACGTTTAATTAAAGAAGGTGATACTAAAGAAGGTGGTTTCTTATTATTAAGAGTTTACAGAGGTCTTCCAAAAAACAAAGCCTTAATTAAGTTTTTATCACAAGAAGGAGTTAAACAAATTCTTCAAAAGACTGAAAACTTTTACATGCAAGACAACAACAAGCTAATGCCTGAAGTTGATGCAGAGTTATGGTTTACCATTGAAGAAAAAAATAATCAAATTGACTTAACTGATAAAGGTATTGCACACCTTTCTGATATCACAAAAAATGAAACGTTCTTCGTTTTACCAGATATTAGTGTAAAAGTTGGTCAAATAGACAATAGTGACGCTACTCCTGAAGAAAAAGCAGATCAAAAAGAAGAATTATATCGTGAGTTTAGTATAAAAAGCGAACGTATCCACACAATGAATCAACTTTTAAAAGCGTATTCAGTTTTTGAAAAAGATGTGGAATATGTTGTGATGGATAATAAAGTAATGATTGTAGATGAGCAAACAGGTCGTATTATGGATGGTCGTCGTTACTCTGACGGATTACACCAAGCCATTGAAGCGAAAGAGAATGTAAAAATTGAAGACGCTACGCAAACATTTGCTACTGTTACTTTACAAAACTACTTTAGAATGTATCGCAAGTTATCTGGTATGACGGGTACAGCGATTACAGAAGCAGGTGAATTCTGGGAAATTTACAAATTAGACGTTGTTGAAATACCAACCAACAGACCTATTCAAAGAGACGACAAACAAGATTTAGTTTATAAAACTACGCGTGAAAAATACAACGCGGTAATTGAAGACATTGTAAAATTAGTCGGAGAAGGAAGACCAGTATTAGTGGGTACTACTTCGGTTGAAATTTCTGAATTGTTAGGAAGAATGTTACAAATTCGTAAAATTCCTCACAATATCTTAAATGCAAAATTACACAAAAGAGAAGCTGATGTAGTTGCTGAAGCAGGTAAACCTGGTGTTGTTACTATTGCAACAAACATGGCTGGTCGTGGTACCGATATTAAATTATCTGACGAAGTAAAAGCAGCAGGTGGTTTAGCTATTATTGGTACAGAACGTCATGATTCTCGTCGTGTAGACCGTCAGTTACGTGGTCGTGCAGGACGTCAAGGAGATGTAGGTTCTTCTCAATTCTACGTAGCTTTAGACGATAACTTAATGCGTTTATTTGGTTCAGATAGAATTGCAAAAATGATGGATAGAATGGGATTAAAAGAGGGTGAAGTAATTCAACATTCTATGATTTCAAAATCTATTGAAAGAGCGCAAAAGAAAGTTGAAGAAAACAACTTTGGTATTCGTAAGCGTTTATTAGAGTATGATGATATTATGAACGCACAACGTGAGTTTGTATACAAACGTCGTCGTCATGCCTTAGACGGAAAACGTTTACAAATTGACATTGCAAATATGATTTATGATACTTGTGATTCAATTGTAAGACAAAACAAAGAAGCTAAAGATTTCCAAAACTTTGAGTTCGAATTAATCCGTTTCTCTGCAATGACTTCTCCTTTTTCTGAAGAAGAATTCAATAAAACATCAGAGCAAGATTTAATTGACAAGCTATACAAAATAGTAACAGAACACTACAAAAACGACGCAGAAAGAAATGCTGAAAACGCGTTCCCAGTAATTAAAAATGTTTTTGAAAACGAAGGTGATCGTTACGAACGTATTGTGGTTCCTTTTACTGATGGTACTAAAAACTTACAAGTAGTTACCAACTTAAAAGAAGCTTACGAAAGTGAAGGAAAATCATTAATAAACGACTTTGAAAAAAACATCACCTTAGCAATTATTGATGAAAACTGGAAGGATCACTTACGTAAAATGGACGAGTTAAAGCAAACTGTTCAAAATGCTACGTACGAACAAAAAGATCCTTTATTAGTTTATAAGTTTGAAGCTTTCGAGTTATTCCAAGAAACGATTGATAAAGTAAACAAAGAAGTTTTATCTTTCTTATTTAAAGGAAAGCTACCAAGTCAAGAAGCTTCACAAGTGTCAGAAGCTCGTGAAGAACAACGTGAGCAATTAGATTTACGTAAAGACGAAGTTCAAAACTCTACTCAACAAGCTATTAGCAATGCTCGTAACCAACAAACACAAGAACAACAAGTAGTAGAAACTGTTGTGCGTGAGCAGCCAAAAATTGGTCGTAACGAAAAAGTTACTATCAAAAATGTAATGTCTGGTGAAGAGAAAGAAGTTAAGTACAAACAAGCTATTCCATTATTAGAAAAAGGAGAATGGGTACTTTATAACAAGTAATTTCAAAACAATTTATATATAAAAAGCTCGGTAAAACCGAGCTTTTTACTTTTTCATAACCTTTACAACACTTTTTAGTAAAGATTTTATTACTAACACTTTATAATTACTTCACTTTTTAAAAACATTCGAAAAGTAACTTTGATAAACATCGAAGTACACTTAGAATGAAAAAACACAAAAGACGTAAATTAGATATTGCTGTAATATCAGATGTACACTTAGGCACTTTCGGTTGTAGAGCTACTGAGCTCAACAATTATCTAAAAACCATCAATCCTAAGATTTTAATTTTAAATGGTGATATTATTGACATTTGGCAATTTAACAAACGATATTTTCCTAAGCCTCACATGAAAGTCATCAAACAACTGATGAATTTTATTACCTCTGGAACAAAAGTGTATTACATCACAGGAAATCATGATGAAATATTACGAAGATTTAAAGGGTTTCGTTTAGGAAGCTTTGAAATCGTAAACAAAGTGGTGTTAGATATTGATGGTAAAAAAGGATGGTTTTTTCACGGAGATGTTTTTGACGTAACCATGCAACATTCCAAATGGCTTGCTAAGTTAGGCGGCATGGGATATGATTTTTTAATCCTAATTAATACCGTTGTAAACTGGATAAGTCATAAAATGGGTTATGGCAGATTATCTTTCTCTAAAAAAATTAAAAATAGTGTAAAAAGCGCTATTAAATTTATTAACAATTTTGAAACCACTGCTACCGATATTGCTATTGATGAAGGGTACGATTATGTAGTGTGCGGACATATTCATCAACCAGAAATAAGAACTATCAAAACTGAAAAAGGAAGTACTACTTACTTAAATTCTGGCGATTGGATTGAGAATTTAACTGCATTAGAATATAAAAACAACAATTGGTCTTTATACGAATATGAAAAAGATGAGATCGCTAAAAATATTCATTTAGACTACCCTATAAAAGATTTAGAACTAATTAGTTCTGAACACAATAATAGCGAACTTTTTTCAGAACTACTTAAAGAGTTTAACATTAAAACCCAATAATCATGAAGCCGTAATGGGCATTATGTTAGGAAATGGTCAGTACCTACTAAATAGGTAATTTTCTGAAAACAATCAATTATAAAAAAGTTAAAAAGATGAAAATATTATATGCCTTTCAAGGAACAGGAAACGGACATGCTAGTAGAGCCTTAGAAATTATTCCACATTTACAGAGGCGTGGTGATGTTGATATATTGGTTAGTGGCTCACAATACGAAATAGAGCTCCCTTTCGACATAAAATATCAATTACATGGATTGGGATTCGTTTTTGGTAAAAAGGGAGGAATTGATCTAATTAACACCTTAAAAGACTTAAACCTAAAGAAAGTTTACAAAGAAATTAAAACACTTCCCGTAAAAGAGTACGATTTAGTTATCAACGATTTTGAGCCTATCTCAGCTTGGGCATGTTTATTTAGAAATGTCTCTATTATTTCTTTGAGTAATCAAAATGCTTTGTTAAACGAGAAAAACTCTGCTTTTAAAAGGTTTAGGTTAGAACGTTTGATTATTAAATACTATGCCCCTGCAAAAAACAAATTCGGTTTTCATTTTAAAACTCATTCATCTTCAACTTTCTTACCCATAATTCGTAAAGAAATTCGTTATAGAAACATTACAAACAAAGGACACTATACTGTATATCTACCCTCTTATAGTGATGAAAAAATAATCAAAGTACTTTCAAGCATAAAAGACATAAAATGGCAAGTCTTTTCTAAAAAAACAAAAGAACATCAATTCTTCCATAATATTACTATCCTACCAATTAACGACGATGTTTTTATCCGTAGCATGGCTTCAGCTAAAGGAGTAGTTTGTGGTGCTGGTTTTGCAACACCTACTGAAGCCTTGTATTTACGTAAAAAATTATTAGTTATTCCTATGAAAAATCAATATGAACAGCAGTGCAATGCTGTCACATTAAAAGAAATGGGAGTTACAGTCGTAAAAAAACTAAGCAAAAAACAACTTCCTAAAATTGAAAAGTGGATTAACACTAACAAAATTATTAAAGTTCATTATCCTGATGTTACTGAAGATATGTTAGATGCAATTATTTTACCATATTACAACAAAACCATACTTCCTAAAATTACCATTGAATAGTTGTTGCACCTATACTTTGTAAAAAATCGTTGGTTTTAGAAAAATGTTTGTTATCAAACCAATACCCACGATTGGCGCTCAATGGTGATGGATGCCCTGAGGTTAAAATGTGATGCTTATTTTTATCAATCAGTTTTGCTTTTTTCTTTGCAAAACCACCCCAAAGTAAAAATACTACATCTTTTTTTTCTTCAGATATTTTCTGAATCACAGCATCGGTGAACTGCTCCCATCCTTGTTTTTGGTGGCTTCCTGCCTCCCCTGCTCTAACCGTTAAAGTAGCATTTAACAATAACACCCCTTGTTTTGCCCAACGCGATAAATCACCACTTTTAGGATATGGAATGTTTACATCTTTTTCTATTTCTTTAAAAATATTGATCAGCGATGGTGGATGCGCAATACCATCATGTACCGAGAAGCACAGTCCGTTCGCCTGCCCTACCCCATGATATGGATCTTGACCTAAAATCACCACCTTTAAATCGTCTAATGAGCAAAAATCAAACGCTGCGAAAATATCTGAACCTTTTGGAAAACATGTATGTTTTGTGTATTCATTTTTAACAAAATTGGTAAGACTCTCAAAATATGGTTTCTCAAATTCTGGTTGTAAAATATTTTTCCAACTATCATTAATTTTTACTTGCATTGTTTGTTATTTTTGTGGTTCTCAAAAAATATGTCAGTTCGAGTGATTTTCTGACAAAGGAAGAAAAATGTATCGAGAACTCTTTACATCTCGATACAAATTTGTTTGTTCCTCACAAATTAACTCGATGTGACAATTAAGAACAAAAATAGAAATTTGATAGTGAGTATTACAGAAAAAACACTTCAAGATTTAGAATTTACAACGGTTTTAGAACAAGTTGCAACGCATTGTATTTCTAGTTTAGGAAAAGAGAAAACAATGCTAGTTCAACCTATTTCAAACAAAAAAAAATTGTTTTTTGAACTGAATATGGTTAATGAATATTTGGCTTCATTTGAAAATGAAAACAGAATTCCGAATCATTATTTTGAAGATGTTTCTGAAGAAATTAAACGACTTGCTATTGAAAATAGTTTTTTAGAAACAGATGGTTTCTTAAAAGTTGCTTCAGTTTCAGAAACTGTAAATGAACAAAAGAAGTTTTTAAAAAAATTTCAAACCTACTACCCTACACTGTTTGCTCTGAGTGATGAAGTTGAGTTTACTACCGTTATTGTAGATAGTATTAAGAAAGTTATTACTCCATTCGGTGAAGTTGCCGACAATGCTTCTCCTACCTTAAAACAAATACGAAAGGAAATTGGCTCAGTAAGAGGCAAAATTTCTGAAAGTTTTTCACGTGCCTTAAGTAAAAATATAGCTAGCGGATATTTAGATGATATTAAAGAAACTGTTGTTGACAACCAGCGTGTATTAGCGGTTTTGGCTATGCACCGACGTAAAATAAAAGGGAGTCTATTAGGTTCATCAAAATCAGGAAATATTGTTTATATCGCTCCACAAGCAACACTTTCGTATAGTAGAGAATTACAAAATTTGTTATATGAAGAAAAACAAGAAGTAGTACGCATATTAAGAACTTTAGCCGGTGAAATTAGGCCTTTTACACCACTATTAACTGAATACGTTTCATTTTTAGCGCATTTAGATATGGTTGGTGCGAAAGCAAAATATGCTAAGACGATTAACGGATTACTCCCAAAAATTACCAAAGAGAAAAAGGTGTTTTTCAAAAATGCTTTCCACCCTATTTTATGGCAAAAAAATAAAGCTAAGAACATTGAAACGATACCGCAAACTATTCAATTAAGTGAACAACAACAAATTATTGTTATTTCAGGTCCCAATGCAGGAGGAAAAAGCATCACTTTAAAAACTATTGGCTTACTACAAGCTATGCTACAAAGCGGTTTGTTAATCCCGGTACATGAACGTAGCGAAACCACACTTTTCAGCACCATTTTAACAGATATTGGAGACAACCAATCTATTGAAAACCAATTAAGCACGTACAGTTACCGTCTAAAAAACATGCGCTTTTTTCTTAGAAAATGTAACGAAAACACCTTGTTTTTAATTGATGAATTTGGTACAGGGTCTGACCCTGAATTAGGTGGAGCTTTAGCTGAAATTTTCTTAGAAGAATTTTATGAGAAAAAAGCCTTCGGTATTATTACTACGCACTATGCTAATTTAAAAGTATTGGCAGATGAATTAGATAATGTTGCTAATGCTAACATGCAATTCGATGAACGAACTTTAGAACCATTGTATAAATTATATGTTGGACAAGCAGGAAGTTCTTTCACCTTTGAGGTAGCACAGAAAAATGGAATTCCGTACAGTTTAATCAACCGTGCTAAAAAACGTGTAGAAACAGAAAAGATTCGTTTAGATAAAACGATTTCTAAACTTCAAAAAGAGCGAAATCGTTTGCAAAAAACTTCTGAAAGTTTAAACAAACAAAAATCAAAAGGACAAGAACATATTGAAAACCTACAGGAAAAAGAGCTTAAAATACGTGAAAAACTAGAAGGTTTTCAAGAATTATATGATAACAATCAACGTATGCTTTCGTTAGGTAGAAAGATTAATGAGTTATTGAACAAATACTTTCAAACCAACAATAAAAAAGAATTGTCAACTAACTTTTTTAAATGGGTAACCGCTGAAAAAACAAAACATTTAAAAAAGAATCCGCCACAAAAGAAAACTAAAATAGAAAAAAAACAAGAAAAAGCAGCAACACAGAAGCAGCAAGAAGCTATTAAAAAGGTAGAAAAAGAAGTGCTACAAAAAGTTGTGAAGGTTCGGGAAGAAAAAGAAAAAGAAGCCGAAAAAATTGCCAAAGAAAAAGCTGCTTATATTTTTAAAATAGGAGATCGTGTTCGTTTAGTTGATGGAAATGCCGTAGGTACTATTGATAAAGTAGAAAAGAAAAAAGCGTTTATTAATTACGGGATGTTCACCACTGAAGCTAAAATTGAACAGTTAGAATTGGTTGAACGTGCAAAAAAGTAGCCTTTTAGTTGTAAATACAGTTACGAAAGGCTTCACGAGATATCCTAATTAACTCAAAAATTCTAACATCTATACCTTCCTAAAAAGTTTGTAACTTTAAAACTGTGACTAACGATCATAAGAATTCATTCTATTTAGTGACAAAAAAACAAAAAATGAGAAAATAATCACAAAGAACTATCCCAATAGCTTTAGAGAAACTGAACTTTTGGAATATTTAAAGGTTATAGGAATAGAAAAATTGGTAATAAGTGGAATGATGACACATATGTGCATAGATGCGACAATAAGAGCTGCAAAAGATTTCGGATTTGAATGTATTGTAATAAGTGATGCCTGTGCTACAAAAGACCTTGAAATCAATACCGAAATGGTTAAAGCAAAAGAAGTTCAAAAAGCATTTTTAGGAGCTTTAAATTATTATTATTCGACGGTTTTAACTACTGAACAGTTTCTAAACGAGTAAAAAACTATATAATTTAGAATAGCTGTAAGTAATTATTCCTTCTTACCTATTTCTGAAATATTCAACTTGTGATGTATATTTCCAAAGTTTAGTACTGTCCTCGAGACAGCACATCGTTTAACATAAAAAAATAAAGTGAAATTAAAACAAAAAAGAAAACTAATAACGTATTTAAACGTTTTAGATCAACCTATTCGGTTCAATCCTTTTGTCTTTAGTCGAATTTTTCTATTATGGGCTCTACTTGGGCTGTTAGGGGGGATAATAGCTGGAGTTTATTGGATTGGACTTGAATTTTTATCACACTATTTAGCTGTTTTTAATGGTTGGAAAGTGATTCCTCTGATGGGTATTTGTGGACTTTTAGCAGGTTTGATAATTCACTTTATTGGTGACCCTGGAGAAATACATTTAATAGTAAACAATATTAGGTTTAATAAAGGAAAACTTAACCCTAAGAATAATCCATCAATGGTTCTCTCTTCTTTGTTATGTGTTGCATCAGGAGGAAGTCTTGGACCCGAAGCACCATTGGTTCAAGTGACAGGATCAACAGGAACTTGGATAGGCAAATTATTCCGTCTAAAAGGAGAAGAATTACGGTCATTAAGTATTGCAGGTATGGCTTCAGGGTTTACAGCTTTATTTGGCGCTCCTTTGGGAGGTAGTCTCTTTTCATTAGAAATACTTCACCACAAACACGCAGTTGAATATTACAAAGCAATTATTCCGGCATTTGTTTCTAGTTGTTTTAGTTATTTAGTTTTTGCTTTAATAATTCATTTAGGACTTGGCCCTGTTTGGGACTTATCTGCTTATGAATATTCAGGAATGTTTGATTTTGGCTATGCTGTTTTATTTGCTATTATCGGTGCTACTTTTGGCTGGGTTTTTATTTTTTGTACTAAATTTTTCAAATCTATTTTTGAAAAAAAGCCAATACCCATTTATATCAAAACACTGATTGGAGGAATTATACTTGGTATTATAGCCTTTTATCTTCCAATAACAAGATACTTTGGACACCACGAGATTAACGAGTTACTTTTGGGAAATTTCTCCCTGAGTTTATTGTTTGCAATTTTAATATTTAAGATAGTTGCTATTTCAATAACCGTTACATCGGGTTGGAGAGGTGGATTTATTATTCCTCTTTTTTTCGTAGGAGCAACATTAGGTATAATCATCCATCAACTATTTCCATCAATAAATTTGACTTTAGCAATAGTTAGCTGTATGGCAGCAATAAACGCTTGCGTAACTCGAACACCAATGAGTACAACAATTCTACTTGCTACTTTAACAGGGTTTGGTCATTTCATCCCTATACTATTTGCAAGTTTAACAGGATATTTTTTAGCCCCAAGAATACCTTTTATAGGTTCTCAAATGAATAAAGAGTAAAAAACATATTATTAAAAACCTTGTATATTTTCACAGATAATAAACCTTAATAAACAAGTTGACATCAATTTTAAAATAAAAACATGACTCCAAACATAAAAAACTTTTCTCTGAGTTAGAGAAATATGAAAAAGAAGGAACAGATTCTATGGATTGGGTTGAACACGCTCATCAAGCTATCGATGAAGATATTATTAAAAAACTCGATAAAAAAGATTGGATTTATTTAAAAGACAATTACAAAAATAAATCAGATAATATGAAATCCCTTATTGCAGGACATATTCACCTAAGTAATGTAAACCTTGCTGAGATTGAGCTACAAATACTAACAGAAATGGTAATACATGAGCAATTTGATACTGATTATTAACCTCTTATGGGAATTATTTTTAGCTTTGTAACTTCAGGAAGAGATTATAGTACAAACCAAAATTTTATCAAGAAAGAACTTAAAAAGGGAGGCTTATCTAAAGAGTCTACTTCTCTGATTAAAAGTTTTTTTACTACAAGCTTTATTAATAATAACTTTATCTATTGCAAAAGATGGAACTGTGACAGATAAAAACGGAACTGTAATCACAACAATAGGAGTAGATAATATACTTCAAGATTCAGAAGGTAAAACTCTAATTAAAATTGACGAAAACGGAAAAATGGACAATGGTTCAGGAACTTTTATCGAATGGTCTGAAAATGGCGAGTTAATGAGAGGAAATGAAAGTACAGGAATGAAAATATCACCTGTTAAAAATGACACGTATAGAAATGCTTCAATTGCGTTCTTCTTATATTCTAGTTTTGGAAGTTAACAAACAAAAAGCTCAAATTGTAAAAATTTACAGTTTGAGCTTTTCTTATACTATTTTTTATAATTGCTTAAAACAATTCCTCAACTTCAATAGTTAAGTTATTAATAAAGTTTTCTGCTTTTTTAATGTCGTTATGCAATACTCTGTCATCATTTACTATAGGTACATCTTGTCTAAACATACTTACAAAAGAAGTTAAAAATTCAGAAGTGTTATTTTTTCTAAAAGAAAGTCCTTGAGAAGCATTCATCAATTCAATAGCTAATACAGAACATACATTATCTATTACCTTTTTAGCTTTAACAGCCCCGTTAGCTCCCATACTTACGTGGTCTTCTTGTCCGTTACTTGACACAATAGAATCTACACTAGATGGTGTACAAAGTTGCTTGTTTGCACTTACAATACTTGCTGCTGTATACTGTGGAATCATAAATCCGCTATTTAATCCTGGATTAGACACCAAAAAGTCAGGTAATCCTCTTAAACCAGAAACTAACTGGTAGGTTCTTCTTTCAGAAATATTTCCTAATTCGGCAATTGCAATCGCTAAATAATCTAATGCTAAAGCAAGTGGCTGCCCGTGGAAATTTCCTCCTGAAACAATAATATCTTCATCAACAAAAACATTTGGGTTATCTGTTACTGAATTTATTTCTGTTATGAATGTTTTCTTTACAAACTCTAGTGTATCTTTTGTTGCACCATGAACTTGTGGCATACATCTAAAAGAATAAGGATCTTGTACGTGTTCTTTTGGTTGCTTGATTAATTCACTTCCTTCTAATACTTCTTTAATACGTTTAGCTGTAGCTAACTGTCCGTTATGTGGACGCACTAAATGAATCAACTCATTAAAAGGTTCAATTCGTCCGTCAAAAGCTTCTAAAGAAATCGAACCAATAACATCAGCTAAGTATGAAAGTTTATACGCTTTTAATAAATTATGAACACCATAAGCACTCATAAATTGAGTTCCGTTTAACAGTGCTAAACCTTCTTTAGATTGTAAGTTTATTTTCTCCCATCCAAATTTTTCTAATAAACTTTCTCCAGAAACTCGTTCACCAGAAACATACACTTCTCCTAAACCAATTAATGGTAATGAAAGGTGCGCTAACGGTGCTAAATCACCAGATGCCCCCAACGAACCTTGTGTATATACAACTGGAAAAATATCGTTATTGTAAAACTCTATTAAACGCTCAACTGTAGCCAACTGTACTCCAGAATGACCATAGCTTAACGATTGTATTTTTAACAACAACATTAACTTTACAATTTCTTGTGGCACTTCATCACCTGTTCCACAAGCATGGCTCATTACTAAGTTTTCTTGAAGTTGTTGCAAATTATCTCCACTAATCTTAACATTACACAATGAACCAAACCCTGTATTGATTCCATAAATTGGATCACTATGAATTTTCATTTTTTTGTCAAGATAGGCGCGGCATTTTAATATCTTTTCAGTTGATTCTTCTGATAAAGAAAGTTTTTTATCTAGTAATAAAATACCATGAATATCTTCTAAACCTACTGGTTGTGAATTTATTATATGTGTAGTATCCATTTTAATATTTTTAAGGTGTACAAAGAACCAAAAAAAAGATAAAACTCCAAGGTGATTTTTTGTAAAAAATAAAGCTTAGTTTAAATAAAATGTTAATTTCTTTGATAAAAAAGTTAAAAAAAGTAACTTCGGCGCCTTAAACACCATATTTTCACTAAACATTAAACAATGAAAAAACTAGTACTTTTAGTCCTCTTAGGAGTTACCATAATTTCATGTAAAAAGGAAGAGAAACCTGTTAAAGACTACTTAGTTTTGACTGGAAAGATTGACAACTTCAAAAAAAGAAATGTTACTTTAAATGGCTTTCAGTTTGAAAAGAAAATAAAGTTTGATAAAAAAACTGGTTCTTTTATCGATACTCTTAAAATTAATAGAAATGGGTATTACACGTTAGTTTATAATACTAAACCTATTAAAACTATCAATTTATATTTAACAAAAACTGATGATACAGGTATTGTCTTTGATTACGATAACCCTGACTTTATTAATTTTGAAGGTACTAACAAAAGAATAAATAGTTACCTTCATGAAAAACAAAAAACTTGGCCTGAAATACTTGTTAGTGCTAATCAATATTTTGCTTTAGAAGAAGAAGAGTTTTTAGCAAAAACTAATGAATATAAAGATGCTGTAACCGAAGCTTCTATCTCTAAACAATTACCTGCTGATTTCTTAAAAAAAGAAGTAAAAAACATTGACTATGAATGTTTAAGAAACTTATATAATTATCAAGATTATCACAGAACGTTAACAGGAAATAAAGATTTCACTGTTTCTGAAAATTTTCCTGACCCACTAGAAAACTTTAACTATAGTGGTGGCGACTATACTACTTCATACTTCTATAGAGTAATGTTAGAAACTGAGTTAAACAACATAGCTAAAGAAAAAAACAAAGAAGGTGAAGATTTATACTTGACTTATTTAGAAACTGTACAAACTGAAGTTACCGATACAATTGCTAAAAATGATTTATTATATAATAGTGCTGAAAGCAGTATAACATACACCAGTGACTTAAAAGAGTTTTACAGAAAATTTATGGCATATTCTACAAATGAAACACATAAAAAAGAAATTACTAAAGACTACGATCTTTTAAAAACTACTGCTAAAGGGCAACCTGCACCTAAATTTACAAACTATGTAAACTATAATGGCGGAACAACTTCTTTTGATGATTTATTAGGCCATGGGAAGTACTTATATATTGATGTTTGGGCTACTTGGTGTGCGTATTGTAAAAGAGAAATTCCTTTGTTAAAGCGATTAGAGCAAGAATACCATGGTAAAAACATTGAGTTTGTAAGTATTAATGTTGACGCGAAGGGTAATGACGACAAATGGAAAGAAACCATTCAAGACAGAGAGATGACTGGTATACAGTTAATGGCAGGTGATAGTCACTTAAAATTAGAGTGGGCACAAAACTTCTTAATTAAAGGATTACCAAGATTTATTTTAATAGATCCTGAAGGCAATATTGTAAGTCCTAATGCTCCTGCTCCATCACAAGGAGAGCGTTTAATCAATATGTTTGAAGAGTTAGGTATTTAAACTTAAAAAACTAACACAAACTAAAAAAGCAGCTAAAATTTAATTTAGCTGCTTTTTATATTCAATACTACTTTATAGGTTATAATTAAAACCTATTATCTCCATCTAAAATATCTCCTAAACCACCTAAAACACTTCCTTCTCCTCTATCTCCTTTGCCTGTTTGAGGCGCCATTGCTAACACTCTACCTGCTAATCTGCTAAATGGTAATGATTGAATATATACAGTTCCTGGACCTCTAAGCTTTGCAAAGAATAATCCTTCTCCTCCAAAAATAGTATTTTTTATCCCTCCAACAAACTCAATATCATAATCAACACCTTGTGTAAAACCTACGATACATCCTGTATCTACCTTTAAAATTTCCCCTGGCTGTAAGACCTTTTTTGCCATGGTACCACCTGCATGTACAAAACCAATACCATCTCCTTCCATTTTTTGCATAATAAATCCTTCACCTCCAAACAATCCTCTACCTAAACGTTTTGAAAACTCTATCCCGATAGACACACCTTTAGCTGCACATAAAAAAGCATCTTTTTGACAAATAAACTTCCCACCAAACTCAGTTAAATCAATCGGGATTATTTTCCCAGGATATGGTGATGCAAAAGATACTTGTTTTTTTCCTTGACCATCGTTTGTAAATACAGTCATAAACAAGCTTTCTCCTGTTAATATTCGTTTTCCTGCTGAAAAAATCTTTCCTAACAATCCTTTTTCTTGGTTTGAACCGTCTCCAAAAATCGTATTCATTTTTACATCGGCATCCATCATCATAAAGCTACCACTTTCAGCAACTACTCCTTCTTCCGGATCTAATTCTATTTCTACATACTGCATTTCTTCTCCAAAAATGCGATAATCTATTTCGTGTGCATTCATAATTTTCTGTTTTTATATTTATAAGAAGAGTTTTTTATTGTTTTGTTACAAATGATTCTTTCTCTCCTAATATTTTAAGCATATCTAAAGCTTTAAAAGTTACTTCTTTCCTTTCTTTATTAAAAAAGCTTATATCGAAGCTCTTTTTTGGAACTACATTTGTCGCAAAGAAATAAGCTTTGTTTTTAACCAAAACATAACCAACAAACCAACCATTATCTACTTCACCTTTTACTGACCAACCTGTTTTACCCCTCAGTACATACTGGTTATTTTTAGACATTATTATCATATTTTTCATGATACTATCAGTACGCTCACTAATAAGTAACTCTGAATTATGTAGTCGTTTTAAAAAGTCTATTTGTTTAAATTGATTGATCTTCGATTTTCCCTCTAACCAAAAAATATCTAAAGTCGTTTCGTTTACATCCATTGAACCAAAATCTAACTTTGCTAAATTAGATTTCATTCTATCTACTCCAATTTTTCTAGCAACTTCTTGATAACAGGGTACACAAGAATGATGAAATGCTTCTTTTAACGTTAAATCTTGTTCCCAAACTTTTAGATATCTAGATTCTCCATTCCATTTAAAAATTACACTATCATTTTTAACTACACCTGTTTCTAAAGCAATGATAGAATTCGGAATTTTAAATGTTGATGCAGGTAAGTTTCCTTTTTCACACCAATCAAAATCATTTGAATAATAAATATCTTTACTCAAATCATATACCAGTATAGCGCCTTCTAACTTTGTGCTATCAAGAATTTCTTGAAACTGATTATTAACTACAAGCTTTGCTTCTACCTTCTCTTTTTTACTCTTTTTTTCATTTTTACAAGAGAGCAGTAATACAATAATTATAAAACCCCAACTAAACCTCATCTTAAACTAATTTTTAGCTTTTAAACTCCATTCGTATTCGAATTTCGAAACTGAAATTCCCTCCTCGTTAAAACCTTCAGAAGTAACAGTTATTGTTTGTCCTTCTCCTGTTTCAATTGCTTTTTGAATAGTTGCTCTTATTAACTCTCCTTCATTACATTCAAAACGAATTTTACCCGTTGCCTTTTTAGTAAACGTTCCATTCACATTGGTTACTAACATCGAAATCTTTCTATTTGACGCATCTATTTCTTTCATTACCAAAATACCTGTTGATAACTCCGACGCCATTCCTTGCACCGCCCAAAACATCGATTTAAATGGATTTTGATTTACCCATCTATAGGTAACTTTAACCACTGCTGCATTATTTGTAAGTGACTTTAATCGCACTCCTGTAAAAAAAGCTGAGGGTAACTTGAATAATAAAAAGGCATTGACTTTTCGAGGTGTAAACTTCATTTTTTCAGTATTTACAGGCAATGTACAGCTTTTTATTTAATTATTTAGTTTGAAGTAAATGTTAAATCTTGTTAAATTTTAGTACTATGTATTGCATAATACCTTTTAAAAGACATATATTTGCAATGTACAGTATTATATAAATCATTTCACTATGCAACATAATAACCAAAACACCAATGCCTTTTTAATACATATTGCTGCTTTTGCAGGATATTTATTTCCTTTAGGTAGTATACTTACCCCGCTTATATTATGGCAAACTTTAAAGGAAAGAAGTCATTTTTTAGATGAGCATGGTAAAGAAGCTGTTAACTTTAACATTAGTTATAGTCTATACATTTTTATACTAGGTCTTTCCTTTATTCCTTTTTTCTTCGGAAGTCTTTTTAACGGATTTAATGGTGTAGATATCGATTTTGGTGGACATCATGGACATGGAGGATTGTTTGGCTTTTTTGGATTTGCTTCAATAGTAAGTATAGTTGCTCTTATTAAAGTAGCGCTGATAATTATAGCAGCTATGAAAGCTAATAAAGGTGAAATGTATAAATATCCACTTACAATAAAATTTATAAAATAACCCATAAACCGCATTACATGAAGATAGAAAATACAAAAGCACAAATGCGTAAGGGCGTTTTAGAATATTGCATCTTATCTATTCTACAAAAAGGAGATGCTTATACCTCTGAAATACTCTCTAGCCTTAAAAGTGCAGAAATGATTGTGGTTGAAGGAACCATATATCCGTTACTTACCCGCTTAAAAAATGCAGGATTATTAAGTTACAGATGGGAAGAATCAACCTCTGGACCACCAAGAAAATATTACGTACTCACAGAAAACGGCGGAATGTTTTTAAAAGAATTAAATAAAACATGGTATAATTTAGTAAACGCAGTAAACCAAGTAACAAGTACAAAATCAACTAAAGATGAATAAGACAATAAATATAAACCTAGGCGGATTTTTCTTCCATATAGATGAAACTGCCTATCAGAAATTAAAACGATACTTAGACGCCATCGCTCGTTCGTTAAGTGATGACCCGCAAGGAAAAAATGAAATCATAGCAGATATAGAAGCTCGTATTAGCGAATTATTATCTGAAAGAATTACCGATGCTCGTCAAGTAGTAAATGAAAACGATATTGAAGAAATTATTGCTATCATGGGACAACCAGAGGATTATGCAGAGGCTGAAGAAGGGTATAACGAGAATACCTCTTACAACTACAACAGAAACACCTCTAGCAAAAAAATGTTTAGAGATGGTGATGACAAGTTTTTAGGAGGAGTTTGTTCTGGACTAGGACATTATTTTAATATTGATGTTGTTTGGATTCGTTTAGCTTTCCTTATTTTAACATTAGCAGGGTTTGGTTTCGGAATTATAGGATATATCATCTTATGGGTTATTTTGCCTGAAGCTAAAACTACCTCAGAAAAATTACAGATGGAAGGTGAAGCTGTAAATATTGATAATATTGAAAAAAAAATTCGTAACGAATTTGAAAACCTTTCTTCAAAAGTAAAGGAAGGCGCCCATGATTTATCGGATAAAATTTCCAATGCTGATTATCAAAAACTACGTAACCAAACTAAATCTGGTTTTCAGGATTTCATAGACACTATCGGTAAAATTTTATTAGCCATATTTAAAGTGTTTGGTAAATTCATGGGCGTATTATTAATATTTATCGCTGGTATTACCATCATCTCATTATTGTTAGGCTTATTTTCGGTAGGAAGCTTAGAAATCTTAAATTTTGATGGAGATATGATTCACTACCCTCCTTTCTTCTACGATTCGGCAATGCCTAAATGGTTGTTAATGACATTTGTTTTCTTTTTAATAGGAATTCCTTTTGTTGTCTTATTTATTTTAGGATTACGAATTTTATCTCCTAATGTTAAAAGACTCGGTATTGCTACAGTTTTAACATTATTTGGGCTTTGGCTAATTTCCTTATTAGCTATTGGGTTCTCTGGTATTGAATATTTTACCACTCATGCTTATGATGGTGCACATATTTCAAAACACAGCATTACTTACGATAAAGAAGAGCCACTAAAACTAAGAATAGTAAATGATGACAATATTTATTACCAACACAGTTTACGAAATCGTGATAATTCAATATCTGTTCATGTAAATGATAAAGAAATGAAATACTCTAACGATATAAATATAGATGTTCGTAAGAGTGAAACAGGCAGTGCATATATAGAAATCAAAAAAACTTCAGAAGGAAGAAAACGTAACGATGCTAATAATAATGCTGAAGCGATTCAGTACAATTTTAAAACGGCTAACAATACTATTGTTTTTGATGCCTTTTTTATTAGCGAATACAAAAACATGTGGAAAGATGAAGAAATTGATGCTGTTTTATACATTCCTGAAGGAACAACTATATATTTTGAAGGTTCGTCTCGTAACTTTTTAGATGATGTAAAAAACGTTCAAAATGTATACGATCGTGATATGGCTAATCATCATTTTAAAATGACCTCTAAAGGTTTTGAATGTATGGATTGTGATGATGAAGATATCAATAATAATGATTCTGATAATTGGGACTCTAGTAACGACGATGATGTAAGTTTTTTATTTGATAGTACTATAAATAATGTAAAAGCTGAATTAATTATTACTAAAGAAACTACTAAAAAAGAATTAGAAAAACTTGCTGACTGGTTTAAAAAACGTAAAAATATTGACATCGATTTTTCTGGTTCTGATTTTTATCCTGATGGAAAAATTAAAACCTATTCTTTAACTGTAGACTGTAACGACGGATTTAATGGTAACAGTGCCTATAAAGGAGTAATAATCAATAACAGTAAACACGGATTTACGAGAAAGTATAACGAAGAAGATAAAAGCTTAGCTTTTAAAATTTGGTAAATACATAAACTGAAAAACTATGAACGATTTATTTGATTTCTTCTTTAAGGGTAACTTTTTTATAAAAATAGTTACCCTACTATATACACTATTGCTTTCTTGGGTAATGAACGGACAAGTACAAAAAATTCCAAATTACAAGCCTGTTGATATTGACTTACACAATCAAATTGTAAAAATGGATAGCATTTTTTTCAATGCTTATAATACATGTGATATGAAAGTGCAATCTAATATTTTAAGTGATGATATTGAGTTTTTTCATGATAAAGGAGGTTTATCTACTTCTAAAAGTGAAATTATTGCTGCTACTAAAAAAAATATTTGTGGCAAGGTTACTCGTACCTTAATAAAAGGGAGCATTGAAGTGTATCCTATAAATAATTATGGAGCTGTAGAAATTGGATATCATACGTTTTTTAATAATAGAGAACCTAATGCTAAGTCTACTCCTAGTAAGTTTATAGCTATTTGGAAAAAAGAAAACGCTCAATGGTTAATGACAAAAGTAATTAGCCTACATTAATTTGTTGAGACCAAAAAATAAGAGATACATCTTATTTTAATTATCGTAACAATATTAAAAACATTAGTTCATTGGTTTAGCTAACTCCGATGACACTAATACTTGGTTTTATTAATTAAGCCAAAGCTGTACTGCTTTGGCTTTTTCTTTGTATGAAAAAGTCAATAATTAAAATACTAAAACCTATATCTTTGCTTAAAATTTTCCTTGTATGAGTTTAACCATTGAGAACATTTTATTAATAGGATCTTTATTACTTTTAATAAGTATTATTGTCGGAAAAACATCATATAAATTTGGGGTTCCTACCTTATTGTTATTCTTAAGTATTGGAATGCTAGCTGGCTCTGATGGTATTGGAGGTATTATTTTTAACGATCCAAAAGCTGCTCAATTTATAGGAATTGTTTCTTTAAATTTTATTTTATTTTCAGGGGGATTAGACACCAATTGGAAAGCAGTAAAACCAATTCTTAAAGAAGGTTTAGTACTCTCTACTTTAGGTGTATTACTTACGGCAGTTTCCTTAGGGCTATTTGTTTGGAATGTTACCAATTTTACAATTTATGAAAGCTTGCTACTAGGCGCCATTGTTTCTTCTACCGATGCAGCTGCAGTATTCTCTATTTTACGTTCTAAAAACTTAGCATTAAGAGAAAATTTGCGTCCTACCTTAGAATTAGAAAGTGGTAGTAACGACCCTATGGCATATGTATTAACTATTGCTTTTTTAACATTAGTTACCAACCAAGATCAAAGTATTACTTCAATTATTCCTTTATTCTTACAACAAATGATTTTTGGAGCTATTACAGGTTTTTTATTTGGAATGTTAAGTAAAACTATAATTAATAGTATTAAGCTTGATTTTGAAGGATTATATCCTGTTTTAGTAATTGCGCTTATGTTTATTACCTTCTCATTTAGTGATTTTATAGGCGGCAACGGGTTCCTTGCCATTTATATATGTGCTGTTTATTTAGGAAATCAAAACTTAATACATAAAAAAACCATCTTAAAAATGTTTGATGGTTTAGCTTGGTTAATGCAAATTGTACTCTTCCTAACATTAGGCCTGCTTGTTTTTCCTTCAGAAATAATTCCTTACTTAGGTATTGGACTTATAATCTCTTTATTCTTAATTTTTATTGCTCGTCCCGTAGGTGTTTTTATTAGTTTGCTTTTTTTTAAAATGAAATTAAGAAGACGCTTTTATATTTCATGGGTTGGTTTACGTGGAGCAGTTCCTATAGTATTTGCTACCTATCCTCTTTTAGCTGGTATAGATAAAGCTAATATTATTTTTAATATTGTTTTTTTTATTTCTGTTACTTCCATATTAATACAAGGTACTACATTAAGTATTGTTGCTAAATGGTTAAATGTTGCCTTACCAGAAGAAACAAAGAAATTGAGTGCTACTGATATGCTCTTAGAAGAAAACCCAAAAGCTTTAATGGAAGAAATTGTAATTACTAAATCGTGTGCTGCTGTAGGTAAAAAAATTGTAGAATTGAATTTCCCTAAAAATGCAATAATTGCCATGATAAAAAGAGAAGGAAGTTATATTACTCCCAATGGCTCTACTACAATAAATGCTTCTGACATTTTAATTGTCCTTGCTGATAAAATTACTATTTTTAAAGAAGTTAATAGTAGCCTTAAAAACCAATAGTAAATCAGTTTTATTTTAAATATTAAATTACCTTTGTGGCATGAATAAGTTGTTAAGGTTTTTAAACGTACTATTTGTAACAATAGTGTATTTTTATGCTATTAGTTATATCCAAAAAAATCAATCTTTTTCTAAAGTTTTTGGAAGCGATAATTCTTCTCATGAAAAATACATTCAAAAACTTTCTCCCAAAGCTTTATACCGTACTTCCGAATCAGAAAACCTTTCAAACTACTTTAACAACCTTCCCACAACAAATGCAAAAAACTCATTTTCTGGATTTGGTATAACTTTAAAATCTATTGAATTATTTTTCAACAGAAAATACCTTCAATATACTTTACTATCAAGAAGTATATTAATAAATCACAGAAAGTCCGATTTAATTTTTCCTTTTCATTATCACTGGTGAAGCTTCATTTAGTTTTTACAGTGAATTAATCAAACTCATCATTAAAAAATAATACTCTTTATAAATTAAAGAGTAAAACTTAATACAATTAATTTAAAAATAAAATGGACTTAGGAACCACAATTGTTGGTGCTACGCTATTAGTTATGTGTGTAGCTCCCTTTATACTCGTACGCAAGAAACAATTAACAAAAAGGAATAAAAAACTCCAAGCACTACATACTCTTTCGCAAGAGTATAATTGTACCATACAAGAGCATGAATTTTGTAACGATTTTGTTTTGGGGATTGATAAAACAAAAAAAACTCTTTTCTTTTACAAACAATCTCAAGAAAACACATATAGTAAAATTATTGATTTACAAACTATTGAAGAATGTACAGTTGTAAAAAAAACAAGAAGTATAAATGATAGAACACTCTCTTTAATACAACTTAACTTCATTAATGCTAGTAAAAAAGATAATATTAGTATTACAATTTATAATGAAGAAACAGACCTTCTAATAAGTAATGAATTATTAATTGCCAATAAATGGTCTCTCTTAATTAACAGTAATTTAAAAGAATAGTAAATTACTAACAAACTACCTAAGCCTTAAATTCTTTAAGGCTTAGGTTTTAATTAAACTCTTTTTATGCTTGCCATATACCTTTTTTATGAATATTTTCGACAAAAATTATAGTTATAAATTAACTGCTATTTAAATACAAAAAGGAATAGAACAATCAGCCTAAAGTTTATTCGTTCTTTCTATTATCCAAAACCACTATGAAAACAGTTCACATAATAAACTTTAAACACCTACTCCCTGTACTATTTTTACTGACTATTAGTTGCTCAACTAAAAATAAAACAGATGAAGAACTACTTGAAAAAGACAAAATTGAATTAAAAGAAAACTTAGATTCTTATAAAATAGCAACGTATAAATTTGGTAAAATTCTAATCAGATCTTCAGCAGAAAAAGATACTATTTCTACAGAATTTCAGTCTTTTAAAAAAGATCTTGATAGGATTTTTAATAAAGTTGTAAAATATAATATTGAAAACCCAGAAAATTTATCACTCTTAGATTACATTTTAATATACCGTGATTATAAAAAAATGGAAGACTTCATTATGAAAACTGATGAGGATATTTTTCCAACATTAGTAGATTCTTTTAATCTAATTTACGGAGATTCTATAAGTAAAAAAAGAGAATACTATAAAGGAAAGAAAAAAGAATATGTTCAAAATATAGAACACGCTACTCTAAGTGCAATTGTAATATTAAGTAAAGACTTAGGTAAGGAAGTATCACTTTACGAATGCACAAAAACAAACCCAGAATTACTTCCTAACTCTGAAATTAAAACATTACTACAATACTTTAGAGGTTTCCTTTTTTTTGAAAAAGGGCTCTATTACTTATCCGAAGATGAAATTTCAAGAAACATTAATTGGTTAAATAATAATAAAAGTGTGGATTTACCCTATACCAGAGCTTTCTTTCAATGGGGAAATCTTGATAATGAAAGTACTCATTTAGGGCTTCATTCATTAAATCACTTATTTAGAGGTTTCGATCGACTAATGATGGAAAGAGAAATTGATGAAAAACGCGCACTTGAAGATTTTGAAGCATTTTTAAAAGACGCTAATAAAATTGGTTTAAATAATGAAATCACCTGGTCGATAGAAACCTATTTATATTTAAAAAACGAAGAAAACGAAAAGGCTATTGCTTCTTTAACCAAACTTAAAACAAGTGACTTTCTTTCTTCAGAAGATAAAAAAAGAATAGATGAATCTATTGAATATGTTAAGAACAGAGAATCAGATAAGGTCTTAAATGGTTTTTATGATAAATTCTTTTTAAGTAAAATCGCTACAAAATACATGTATGCAATTTTATCTAAAGTAGATTGGGGAAAAGTCATGAAGAAACAAAACGTTCCCCATACAGATGAAATATTTAAAACCATTGACAATCTGAAAAGTTTTATTGATAACTTAAAAAAGTATGCTAGTACAGAGGACTTAAAAAACAAAGGGAAAAGTCTCTGGAACAAAACAAAAGAACTAGCTAAGTAATATTGGTTATAGTTCTTTAAAAAAGAAACACATAATATATTAAAACACTTAAAAATTAAAATGGGAAAAATTAAAATTGAGAGCACAGTTGGAGCTAAAATTTATGCTAACGAAAAAGAACTAGGTCTAATAAAAAGAGAAGACAAAGAATATGATTTAGAAAATGGCAAATATGAAATTTATGCCAAAGCGTCTTGGTGTGGTAGTCAAAAAATCAACATAAATGTTACTGATGACAAAACCGTAACCTTAACTCTTAACAGTTTTAAATATGAGGGAATTATAAGAACAGTTATGATGTTACTTGTTGCTTTATTTATGTTTTCAAAAAGTCTTATTTTTCTGATTCTTGCTGGAGTTATTATTCTATACCCTTTGTATTATATATCATTCGGAAAAGATAATTACTTAGAATTAACTGAGAGAATAAATTAGATATAACAAAACGAAATGCCTCAATACATATTTAACCTATCCTTACAAAAACTAACTATTAATTTATGCTAAAAAATAAAGTATATTTTGCTGGACCTCTTTTTAATGAAGCTGAAAGAGCTTTTAATCAAAACCTTACATCTAAAATAGAAAATATTGGTTTTACAGTTTTTTTACCTCAACGAGACGGTGCTGAATTAGACAAGCCTCCTTTCGATGGTATGACTCAAACCGAGAGAAATAAAGCTATATTTAATCTAGATATAAAACAAATATTAAATTGTGATATTTTTTTATTTGTTCTAGATGGTCGAGTTCCAGATGAGGGTGCTTGCTTTGAGCTTGGTATTGCATACAGTAATAAAAAACATATAATCGGCCTTCATACTGATATGAGAGCTTCCTTTATCGATTCTAAATTAAATGCTATGATAGAAGGTTCTTTTGATAAAATTTTCACTTCAAAACAAGAAACAATAGATTACCTTATTAATTTAAACAAAAATTAATAAAATAACACTCTAATACAATAGCTATGAATTACAAAATAATAAAACTACTCTTTGACCCTAGAGAAACTATTAATAAAGAAGAATTTTTATTTGGGATAATAGTTCTATTCTTTTTTGCTTTTAGTTTCATTAGTGATTTTACTATAAATGCTAGTATAATGTCAATTATAAGCTCAAAAAGTGTACACTTGCTAGCTACACATCAAGTTATAAAACCATTTACTATACCTAATTTACCTATAAGTTTTATTTTATTTTACAGTGCTGTAATTTTAGCTATTAAACGAGTAAAAGATTTACAATCTAAATTATGGATAGGTGTAGTGGTAGGAATATTCATATTTCTTTTTTTTGATGCTCTCTTTTTTAAAACAACTACTAGCACAGGTATATTTTCTAATTTATTGGGATTCGAAATTGATAATCAAATAAAGATTTTTCATATTTCAAGTATGCTTTTTTATGTTGTTATAGGAATAGGCTCAATACTATTCCTTTCTATTCTTAAAGGAACTAAATCTTATATAAAAGATGTCTATAAGAAAGGAAGTTTAACTATTAATCAATTTATTAAACAATTAGGTATATGGTTTATAGCAACATTTTTCGGTCTTATCATAACTACTCTACTATTCAACACTAACAAAAGTATAGCTACTTTAAGTTACGGTAGTTTTTTACCTCTCTTAATTGTAATATGTATACTTTTTATATGGTATTTAAAACTGGTTTACATGAGATTAAAAAACACAACTTTCTCTTTTCTCAAGTACCTCATTTGTTTAATAGCTTATGTTATAGGTCTTACTTCTGTCATTATGATAATTTTTAAAGTTGACAACTTAAACTATATAAACATGTCATTAACTTTTTTCTCAGTTATTAGTATCGCATTTTCATTTATAAACCTTTCTTTATTTTTGTTAGATAAAGATTCTAAGCCATTGGTATTTGGAACCGAAAAACAAGATTAATGAAACAATTTTCAGAAATTTCCAAATTCTTCGAAACTGAGTTTCCTTTAAATCAACACGGACTTGATGAACTATTTAGTCTATTTAAAGTAGAAAAACATTCTAAAGGAACTATTTTACTTCAAGAAAACTCCAAAGAAAAAAAGTTACGTTTTTTAAATAATGGAATTGTAAGAGAGTATTACGCAAATGAAGACAAGGAAGTCAATATTAACTTTTACATAAAACCTCAGTTTATATCCGATTTACTAACTTTTAGTCAAAATACTACTACCAAGAAAAATCAAGAGACCTTAACTTCTGTAGAAATTTTAAGTATTGAAAGACAACCTTTTTTTAATTTGTTAGAAAAGTATCAATGTGGTAAAACCTTTGTTGATGCCTCTTTTCAAAAACTATTAAAACAAAAAGAAAAATTAGAATTTAATCGCATAACAAAATCACCTGAAGAATTATACAACGAGTTATTCATTTACAAACCTGAATGGATACAAAACATACCTCAATATCACTTAGCTTCATACTTAAATATAACTCCAGAAACGTTAAGTAGAATTAAAAAACGGATTTCTTGATTTGAATCAATGAAAACAAATAGTATATAAAAGACATTTGCATAACTAAAATGTTATACAATGTTACACATACATCAAATAAGAAACGCTACTATAATTATTGAAACTGAAAAAGAGGTTATTCTTGTAGATCCTATGTTAGGTAACCAAGGAATTATGCCTTCTTTTACACTATTCAGACATAAAGCCAGAAAGAATCCAACTGTTCCTCTTCCTATAGAAACACATATACTTCTTAAAAAAGTAACCCATTGCTTAATAACCCATCAACATCCTGACCATATAGATAATGCAGGCGTACAATTTCTAATAAAAAATAACATTCCTGTTACCTGTAGTGTAAAAGATGAAAAAGCTTTTAAAAAGAGAGGATTAAACATTGTGCAAAGTCTAAAATATTGGGAAAAACAACCCTTTTTAGGAGGTGAAATTGAAGGAATACCTGCTAAACATGGTTATGGCTTTGTAGCTAAACTTATGGGAAATGTACTTGGTTTTTACATAAAGTTACCCAATAAAAAAACTATTTACCTAAGCTCTGATACTATTTATACTGATGCTGTGCATAATGTATTGACTAATTATAAACCAGATGTTAATGTTTTAGCTTGCGGGGCTGCTCAGTTTGATGTTTTCAAACAACTTATTATGAGCGTAGAAGATATTCTTCAATTTATAAAAAATTCTTCAGGCTTAGTCATTGCTAATCATATGGAAGCTATAAACCATTGCCCATTAACCCGAAAAAAGCTTAAAATTATACTAAAACAACATAACTTACTTGATAAGACTTCTACTCCTGAAGATGGTGAAACTGTTTTTATCAATTAAAAATACTTATCTACCTGTGGTTTTCTCTTTCTTTAGTTTTGAACTTCTCCCAAATTAATTATAGAACTTTGAACTTGGTAAAAAAATAGTAGGTTTGGATGTACTAATATTTATGTCCAACCCGTTGTGCATTTTAAATAATGCTAATTTTAATACTGTTAATATTTCTATCAAAAACAAATTTATTGATGTATTG
>NZ_JAKVUA010000011.1:0-104315 GCF_033978845.1 Tenacibaculum sp. 1B UA | reverse complement strand
GCGGAGCAGTAACAGTAACAGTATCCGACACCGATAATGGCGGCAGTGGTTGTAATGACAGTCCCTTAGTAATCACACGCACCTATACCTTAACCGACTGTGGCGGCTTAACGACAGAATTAGTGCAAATCATCACGGTACACGATACAGTAGCACCTACAGGAACAGCACCGTCAGACATTACGGTCGCTTGTATGAGTGAAGTACCTGTAGCCGATGCCTCAGCAGTACTTGACGAAGCAGACAATTGTGGTGGTGCGGTTACAGTTACAGTAGCCGATACAGACAATGGCGGAAGTGGCTGTAACGACAGTCCGCTCATCATTACCCGTACCTATACCCTGATGGATTGTGGTGGCTTGACTACCAATTTGGTACAAACCATTACGGTACATGATACATTAGCACCTACAGGAACAGCACCATCAGACATTACGGTCGCTTGTATGAATGAAGTACCCGCAGCCGATGCCTCAGCAGTACTTGACAAAGCAGACAATTGTGGTGGCGCGGTTACAGTTACAGTAGCCGATACAGACAATGGCGGAAGTGGTTGTAACGACAGTCCGCTCATCATTACCCGTACCTATACCCTGATGGATTGTGGTGGCTTGACTACCGATTTGGTACAAACCATTACGGTACACGACACATTAGCACCTACAGGAACAGCACCGTCAGACATTACGGTCGCTTGTATGAGTGAAGTACCCGCAGCCGATGCCTCAGCAGTACTTGACGAAGCAGACAATTGTGGTGGTGCGGTTACAGTTACAGTAGCCGATACAGATAATGGTGGTTTAGAAAATGTTGCTTTTCCTTTGATTATTACCCGTACCTATACCTTGACCGATTGTGGTGGCTTGACTACCGACTTGGTTCAAACGATTAGAGTAGAAGATACTATAGCCCCTAATTTTATAGGAACAATGCCAGAAGATATGGTAATAGAGCATAATATAGATACGATACCAGTAGCAGAAACGTTGACAGCAACAGACAATTGTGACGAGGCGGTTACAGTAAGTTTTGATGAAACAATAACAGCGGGTAACTGTACAGGAAATTATACCATACATAGAAAATGGACTGCAACCGATAAATCTGGTTTACAAACAGTACATAATCAGATAATCACGGTGACAGATACCACCGCTCCCACTTTTAATGGAGACGTACCTAGTGATTTTTATACTAGCTGTGACGCTATTCCTGAAGCATCAAAAATGAAAGCAATCGATAAAAGCTCTGAGGTAACAATTACATTAAATGAGTACGAAGAAGCAGGAGAATGTGAAAACCAGTACGTGTTAGTAAGAGAGTGGACGGCAGCAGATGCCTGTGGTAACAGCACAAAGCATTTGCAAAGAATACACGTGGTATGTGAAATAAAAGACGAAGACGTTCACAATGCCATAAATGTAGGAGATTCATCATACAATAATTATTTAAAGATAGACGGTATTGATTGTTTTCCTGAAAATACACTTAGAATCTTCAACCGCTGGGGTGTTGAAGTATATGCAGAAAAGGGCTATAACAATGAAGAAAAAGTGTTTAAGGGCTATTCTAACGGAAGATCCACAATAGGAAAAGACAAGGGCTTACCAACAGGAAATTACTTTTACATTATAGACTATCAATTTAGTTCAGATAAATTAAACTATAAAACATTGCAAAAGTCTGGTTTTATATATATAAACAATAATAAATAAAAACAAATAGCCGTGAAATATATAACCAAAAAAAATATGAATAAATCTTTGTGTATACTATTGCTAATTTTATCAGAATTAACATTCGGTCAACAAGATTCGCAATACACACAATATATGTATAATACTCAAACGGTAAACCCTGGATATGCAGGGAGCCGGGGAGTATTTAGTTTATCAGGTTTGTACCGTGCTCAATGGGTAGGGATAGAAGGGGCACCAAGAACTTTAAATTTTTCATTCAATACTCCAATCAATGAGCGTTTGGGAACAGGTCTCACTTTTTATAGGGATGAAATAGGTATTTCAATAGAGAACTACATAGCTGCCGATTTTTCTTATACTTTGCCTCTTAACAATTTTGGAACCTATCTTTCTTTTGGGTTAAAGGGAGGAATAAATATTTTAGATGTTGATTTTAGCAAATTAAGCCCCAACAATCCTAATGACCCTACTTTTGATAGCTCAAACAATATAAACGGACAGGTTTCTCCAGTAATAGGAGCGGGACTTTACTTAAGACATGAAGATAAGTGGTATATAGGGGTTTCAGCTCCTAATATGTTAAAGACAACGCATTATGATGATACTACAGTAAGTACAGCTAATGAGCGAATTCATTTTTATTTAATAGGGGGATATGTATTCGATTTAAGCTCAATGTGGAAGTTCAAACCCGCTTTTTTGTTAAAAGAAGTAGAAGGTGCCCCTTTAGCAGCCGATTTGTCAGCTAATTTTTTGTTTAATGAAAAGTTGACTTTAGGAGCTGCCTATAGATGGGATAGTGCAGTAAGTGGTCTAATTGGGTTTCAAGTAACTAAAGGGATGATGCTAGGTTATGCTTACGATTACGACTTAACCGATATTGGTAATTATACAAATGGCGCTCACGAATTTTTTATTCGTTTTGAAACGGTTAACAGAAATAAAAACAAGGTGGTTAGCCCTAGATTTTTCTAATATTTTACATCAAAAAAATAATTATTATGTATTTTATCAATAGAACTCGGCAAAGTAAATTACTTGTTTTACTTTTAATTTCGGTTGTTTTCCAGTCTTATAGCCAAAAAAAAACAATAGAAAAAGCAAATAAAGCATTTACTAGTAAGGCTTATGTTGAAGCAGCTATTATATACGAAAAAGTTTTTAATAAAGGATATAAATCGGAATCCTTATTACAAAACTTAGGAGACAGTTATTACTTTAATGGGAAGTATAAAGATGCAGTAAAATGGTATGCTAAACTATTTAACTTAAATAAGCATCAGTTAGCAATTTATGAGCTTAGATACGCGCAAGCTTTAAAGGCATCAGGAAAAGCTTTGTTGGGAAAAGAGTATTACGAGCAATATCTTTCCAAAATAGGAGTAAAAGAAAGTCCTGTAAGAACAACAGATAAGTACTTAGAGTTAATAAAAGCAAATTCAAGACGTTATAGGATAAATAAAGTTCCCTTTAATTCAGATGGTATCGATTTTGGATTAAGTCGATATGGAAAAGATAAATTTGTATTTGCATCTACAAGAAATACTAGAAATAAAGTGAGTACTTGGGATGGTTTACCTTATCTAGATTTATACGAAGTAAAAATATCAAATAATTCTGTCGGGACACCGTCACTTTTAAAAGGAAAGATTAATAATAAATACCATGAGTCTACTGCAAGCTTTACAAAAGATGGTAACACTATGTATTTTACACGTACTTCACCGAAAGTAAGTAATAAAAGCAGTGAATTACGTTTAAAAATATTTAAAGCAACTCTATATAAAGGTGAGTGGGGAAATATAGAAGAACTTTCTATTAACGAAGATGGATTTAATACAGCACATCCAGTATTAAATATTCAGGAAAACAAACTTTATTTTGTGTCTGATCGTCCAGGAGGAGAAGGTGCTACTGATATTTATTATACCGAAGTAAAAGAAGATGGTAGTTTAGGAGAGGTCAAAAATCTAGGAAAAAAAGTAAATACCCCAGGAAGAGAGTCTTTCCCGTTTATTTCAGAGAATAACGAGTTATATTTTTCATCAGATGGTCATTTTGGGTTGGGGGGATACGATGTATTTTTCATCAAAATGAATACCCTAGGAGAGCCATCAGGAGAGCTGCTAAATGTGGGTTCACCCATAAACTCTTCTTTTGACGATATCTGTTATATTGTTTATAAAGGTAAAGGCTTTATAAGTTCCAATAGGTCAGAAAAAGGTCAAGGGTATGATAATATTTATAGTTTTATAGAAAAGAAACCTCTACGAGAAGTGTCTGTAAAAAGTCGTATGCATGGTATAGTTACTGATAAAGAATCAGCTTTTCCTTTGAGAGGGACTGTAATTAAGATATTTAATACAGATAATATACTTTTACATACTTTACGAACAAATCAAGATGGGAAATATAATATTGAAGTTGCATATAAGCCCGCTTATATTTTAAATGTAATGAAAGAAGGATATAAAGCAACAGATGGTTTTTCTAAAGAATTACAAGAAGATAGAAAACACAACTTTCAATTGTCTCCTGAAAACACAAAGCTTTTATCAGGTACAGACTTGGCTAAAACATTAAATGTTCCGCCTGTATATTTTGATTATGGGCAATGGAATATAAGAGCTAGTGCTGAAGTAGAACTTCAGAAAATAGTAGAAACGATGAAGCAGTACCCTAAGTTAAAAGTAGAAATACGTTCTCATACAGACAGTCGAAGTAATGATGACTTTAATATGAGCTTATCTAGAAAACGATCAGAGTCTACAAAAAAATATCTTTTGTACCATGGGGTTTCTAAAGATAGAATAACAGCTAAAGGGTATGGAGAAACACAATTACTTAATAAATGCTCCAATAATGTTCCTTGTAGTGAAAAAGAGCATCAAATTAATAGAAGAAGTGAGTTTATTATTGTTAATTAACTATAAGTAGGCAGTATTAATGAAATTCCTCTTATTTTATTCCCCACAAAACCCTATAAATGTTTTTATTTATAGGGTTTTAAAGTTAGCAATGAATAGAAAAACACTATATTAGAGAATTAAATTAAGATGTGTAGTTAGTAGCGTGGTCTTCCCTAAAGATAAAACAGTTTAAATTCGAATTTATTAACTTTAAAGTAAAAACTTTCACAACGAAAACGATACACTACTACCTTAGAAAAGTTAGAAAAAGTAGCCACTACAAAATCAGCTTATAGTAATGCGGTGAACAAATGTAAAAATGCCTTTGTAAACTTAAAATACTAGCAAGAAAAACACTTAATAGTTTTATAGTATTTAATACAAATGTTTTATCTATTCAAAAAGTAAAAACAATTAATAGAAAGATACAAAAGGTATTAAAAAAATCATTACAAGCTAAACTTAACAAGTTAGAAGAAAACTATACAAAACTAGTTAATACCTATACTATATAATCTATTAATAGGGTTAGTACAAACATCAAAAGATGTAGATGCTTAAAGACCAAAATAGAAACAAGTAAGTAGAGTAAATTATGAAGGTAACTTCTTACTCAATAAACCATAAATAAAAGCTCCTATAAGAGCTCCTAAGAGCACAATAATCATTGGGAGTATTCCTTGTCCAATCAAAACAAAAATAGGGGCAGGGCATGCACCTGCTAATGCCCAGCCTAACCCAAAGATAGTACCGCCAACTAAAGTTCGTATAAAACCTTTTTTCTTTTCTTTAATATTGATTTGATTACCTAAGTAGTCTTTAATCTTTCCGTTTTTAAAGAAATACATGAAAACCATAGAAAGAGCTACGGCAGAACCAATTATTCCGTACATGTGGAATGATTGAAACTTAAACATTTCATAAATGCGATACCAAGAAACAGCTTCAGATTTCGATAAAATGATTCCGAAAACAATACCGATAATTAAAAATTTTATATTCTTCATTCTAACCAAAAATTAAAGGGAATAGTACCCAAGTCATAAATAAACCACCAATAAAAAATCCAACTATTGCAATTAAAGAAGGTAATTGAAAACTACTCAAGCCAGTAATAGCGTGCCCTGAAGTACAACCGCCTGCATAACGAGTTCCAAAACCAATTAAAACTCCAGCAATTAACAAAATGCTAAAACCTTTAAATGTTAACATGTTCTCTATACTAAAAACTTCGTTAGGAACATATGTCATTCCAGCATCTATAAAACCTAAATCAGCTAATTCACTTATGGTCGTTGGATTTAAATCAATTCCTGGTGTAGCAGATAAGTAATTAATGGCTATATATCCTCCAATTAATAGACCAACTAAAAAGATAATCGCCCAATAACGTTCTTTCCAATCTTTCTTAAAATAATCAGATACTTTACCAGCACCTGCCATTGTACACATAGTTTCTAAATTGGTTGATACACCAAAATTTTTTCCAAAGTAAAAAAACAAAAAAAGTATCATTGCAATAAGTGGTCCAGATACATACCAAGGCCAAGGTTGTAATATAAAATCCATTATAATGTGTTTTTTAAATAAGTGACAATGGTTTTTGTTGCACCCACTTTATTTGAAATGTAATTGTGGTTAACGCTTCCCATTTGCTCTCTTAGTTTTTTATCTGATTTCAATAAAGCAAAATTACTAGAAAAATCGTTAGTATTTACAACGGTTTTAGCTCCTCTTAACTCAAGTAAATCGACAGCTTCTTGAAACTTATTGTATTTATTACCTCCAAAAATAACAGGAATGCCGTACGTAGCAGGCTCTAAAATATTGTGTAAACCAGTAGCTAACCCTCCCCCTACATAGGCTACATCAGCATATGAGTAAATTTTGGTAAGCAAACCAATGGTATCAATAATAAAAACTTGATAATTGGATAGTGTTTTGCCATCTTTTTCAGAATAAAGAATAGTTTTCTTGTGGATAGCGTCTTGTAGTTCTTTTATTTGTTTTTGATGAATATTATGTGGAGCAATAATAAACTTTTCGTCATCAGTAGCATGATTGTTAATGTGATCTACCAATAACTCTTCGTCTTCTTTCCATGTACTACCTGCAATAACGGTATATTGATTATTTTTAAACTCGGAGATAAAATCTAAAGAATTGTCTTGTTGTAAAATATCAACTACACGATCAAATCGAGTATCACCAGCAATGGTTACATTATTAAAGTTGACAGCGTTTAATAAGTTTTTTGAAGTTTGGTTTTGCACAAAAAAGTGATTAAACGCTGTCAATTTTTTACGCATAAAACTTCCGTACCACGTAAAAAAGGATTGCTTTTTTCTAAAAATACCCGAAATTAAAATGGTTGAAATTTCTTGCTTTTTTAATTCAGAAAGGAGGTTAGGCCAAAATTCATATTTAATCATAATAGCCATTTCTGGATGTACCTGTTTGATGAAATTTTTAACGTTCGATTTGGTGTCTAATGGTAAATAGCAAATGACATCGGCTAGTGGATAATTCTTCCTGATTTCATAACCTGAAGGAGAAAAAAAAGTGACTACAATTTTATAGTTTTTATAACTTTGTTTTAATTCTTGAATAATAGGTCTTCCTTGTTCGAATTCCCCTAGAGATGCTGCATGAAACCAAATTACTTTGTCAGTTTTAGAAATACTGGCGAGTTTTGAAAATGTTTCTTTTCTTCCCTTATAAAACAGCTTTATTTTTTTGTTGAACAAAGCTATTAGAGGCAGGAATATTGATGTGATAAAAAGAAATATGTTGTATAAAAAATTCATTATGCGAATTTATGAAATAAAAAAATCAGTGAAGTTACTCACTGATTTTTTATTCTATATTAAAATATGTTATGCTTCCATTTCAAAATCCTCCATAAATTTAGTGGTATAATTACCCGCTACATAATCTGGATGATCCATTAACTGTCTGTGGAAAGGAATCGTTGTTTTTACACCTTCAATAACATACTCATCTAATGCTCGTTTCATTTTGTTGATTGCTTCTTCACGAGTTTGTGCAGTAACAATTAATTTAGAAATCATTGAATCGTAGTTTGGTGGAATCATATATCCAGCGTACACGTGAGTGTCTATACGAACACCATGACCACCTGGGGCATGATATGAAGTAATTTTTCCTGGAGCAGGTCTAAACCCGTTATACGGATCTTCTGCATTAATTCTACATTCAATAGAGTGTAATTGTGGCTTGTAGTTTTTACCAGAAATTGGTACACCAGCAGCAACTAAGATTTGCTCTCTAATTAAATCGTAATCAACTACTTCTTCAGTAATTGGATGTTCTACTTGAATACGTGTATTCATTTCCATAAAGTAGAAATTACGGTGTTTGTCTACTAAGAATTCAACCGTTCCAGCACCTTCATACTTAATGTATTCAGCAGCTTTAACAGCAGCAGCTCCCATATCATCACGTAATTCTTCCGTCATGAAAGGAGAAGGAGTTTCCTCAGTTAATTTTTGATGACGACGTTGTACCGAACAATCTCTTTCAGATAAGTGACAAGCTTTACCATAAGCATCGCCTACTACTTGAATTTCGATATGGCGAGGCTCTTCAATTAACTTCTCCATATACATATCGTCATTTCCAAAAGCAGCTTTTGATTCTTGTCTAGCAGAATCCCAAGCATCTTTTAAATCTTCGGCTTTCCAAACAGCACGCATACCTTTACCACCACCACCGGCAGAGGCTTTTAGCATTACAGGATACCCAGTTTCTACAGCGACTTTTTCACATTCTTCAAAAGTAGTGATTACACCGTCACTACCTGGTACACATGGTACTCCAGCAGCTTTCATGGTAGCTTTAGCGTTTGCTTTGTCTCCCATACGGTCAATCATCTCAGGAGAAGCTCCGATAAATTTAATTTCGTGCTCTTCACACAATTTTGAAAACTTAGCATTTTCAGCTAAGAAACCATATCCTGGGTGAATTCCATCAGCGTTTGTAATCTCCGCTGCAGCAATGATGCGATCCATTTTTAAATAAGACTCGCTACTTGGTGCAGGTCCAATACAAACAGCTTCATCAGCAAATCTTACGTGTAAGCTTTCAGCATCTGCTTTAGAGTAAACAGCTACTGTTTTAATCCCCATCTCTTTACAGGTTCTAATTACACGTAGCGCGATTTCGCCTCTATTGGCAATTAATATCTTTTTAAACATGTCTTTTAGTTTATGAGTTTATTGGGTTTAGTTATTTAAAAGTTTAGTGATGTACTAAACCTTTAAACTTAAAACTTCTAAACCAAAAATTATGATGGGTCTACTAAAAATAATGGTTGATCAAATTCTACAGGAGAAGAATCGTCCACTAACACTTTAACGACTTTACCAGATACTTCTGATTCAATTTCGTTAAATAACTTCATTGCTTCAATGATACAAACAGTATCACCAACTTTTACTTCAGTTCCCACTTCAGCAAAATTAGGTTTGTCTGGAGAAGGCTTTCTGTAAAAAGTACCAATGATAGGTGATTTTATAGTTACATATTTTGAGTCGTCTGTAGTTTCGGCTGCTACTGGGATTGAAGCAGGAGTAGCTGGTTGTGCAGGGGCTGCCGCTACCATTTGTGGAGCTGCCGCTACAGGAGCAGGAGCTTGTATAATAGTAGTTTCAGGAGTTTCGCTTCCAGTTTTAATGGTGATTTTAATATCTTCCATTTCTAGCTTTACTTCACTTGCACCTGACTTAGCTACAAACTTTATAAGACTTTGAATTTCTTTAATGTCCATTTTCCTAAATTTTAGTTGTTTAGTTATGAGTTATATGCCCATTTTAAGTAGATAGCTCCCCATGTGAAACCTCCACCAAATGCAGCAAAAATTAAATTATCTCCTTTTTTCAACTCTTTTTCATAATCAGCAAGTAACAACGGTAAAGTAGCAGAAGTAGTATTTCCGTACTTATGAATATTCATCATTACTTTATCATCTTCTAAGCCAACTCTATTTGCTGTAGCTTCAATGATTCTTTTATTAGCTTGGTGTGGAACTAACCACTGAATGTCATCTTTTGTTAAATTGTTTCTGGTCAACATTTTTTCAGAAACATCTGCCATGTTAGAAACGGCAAATTTAAATACTGTTCTACCTTCTTGATGAACAAAGTGTTGCTTGTTTTTAATAGTTTCTTCTGATGCTGGTAAGATTGACCCGCCTGCATCAATTTTTAAGAAATCACGACCAATTCCGTCGCTTCTTAAATATTCATCTTGCAACCCTAAACCGTCGTTGTTGGGTTCAAATAAAACAGCACCTGCTCCATCTCCAAAGATGATACAGGTAGCTCTATCACTATAATCTATAATTGATGACATTTTATCAGCACCAATTAGTAATACCTTTTTATATCGACCACTTTCAATATAACTTGAAGCCGTTGACATACCATATAAAAAACTTGAGCAAGCAGCTTGTAAGTCATAAGAAAAAGCATTTACAGCTCCTATTTTAGAAGCGGTGTAAGCTGCTGTAGAAGCTACAGGCATATCTGGAGTAGCAGTTGCTACAATAACCATGTCTATATCTTCAGGTTTTGTATTTGATTTTTGAAGTAAATCTTCTGCTGCTTTTATAGCCATAAAGGAAGTCCCAAGGCCTTCACCTTTTAAAATCCTTCTTTCTTTGATTCCTGTTCTGGTAGTAATCCACTCATCGTTTGTGTCTACCATCGTTTCTAGCTCCTTATTGGTAAGAGCATGTTCTGGAATATATTTCCCTACCGCTGTTATAGCTGCAGTTATTTTAGTCATAGTTGTTTGTTTTGTAGTAAAACGAGTTTTCAAAGTAATGAAAATTATTTCACTTTTTTATAGAAAAAAACACCAAAAAGAGCATCTTTTGATGTAAAAACATAAAAAAACCCTCAAAGTAGAGGGTTTTTTAATTTTTTAAACTAGTTTTTAAGCCTCAGCAGCAGCACTTTCTAATACTACTTGACCTCTGTAATAAAGTTTTCCTTCATGCCAGTGAGCTCTGTGGTATAAATGAGCTTCTCCAGTTGTAGGATCAACAGCTATTTGAGGTACAGAAGCTTTATAATGAGTTCTTCTTTTATCTCTTCTAGTTTTAGATATTTTTCTCTTTGGATGTGCCATTTTATGTCTTATTTATCTGTTAGTAAATCCTTTAATTTATCCCATCTAGGATCTGTTGATTCTTCCTCAACAGTTTTTTCTTCGTTTATTCTTAATTCTTCTAATTTCCTTAAAGCATCCGATTGCATAGTGCCATCAGCAACATTTGGATGTACTCTTTTGCTCGGTGTTGATAATACGATTAATTCATAAATGTATTGAGCTACATTTACTTGATAAGCTTCATGTGGAAGAATCAAAATTTCATCGTGTTCATCATTAAATTCATGTCCAAACTTAACAACCAAATCTAAATTACCATTAATGGGTAAGTCAAATAACTCATTAGTAATATCACAAGGAACGTTAACTGTTCCGCTTATATTAAAAGCAAGCTCTATTAAAGTGCTTTTTTTAGTAAATGTAATATCCGCTTTTACGTTGGCGCTGTTAAACTCGTCAAACTGAAATGCTTCAAAGAACGTTTTGCCAATTTGATATTCAAACAAATGACTTCCTTCTTTTAAACCTACAAAAGGTATGTTGAATTCTTTTAAGTCTTTCATCTACAACTATCAATTTGAGCGTGCAAAGATATAAAAAATGTTTTTACTTTTATATTTTGAGTAAAAAAAATGAACTATTTTGCTTTTAATGCGTTTTTTGTAAGTTCTTGATACTCTTTTCTGTTTTTAAATATTTGTAGTGAGGTAAATAAGGCTTCTTTAAAAGATGTAGGGTTGGCTTTGTTTTTACCTGCAATATCAAATCCAGTTCCATGGTCTGGAGAGGTTCTTACTTTACTCAATCCAGCGGTGAAGTTTACACCATTTCCAAACGATAGCGCTTTAAAAGGAGCTAATCCTTGGTCATGATACATGGCTAAAACTCCGTCAAATTGTTCATAGGTTTTAGAACCAAAGAAACCATCGGCTGCATACGGACCAAAAACTAATTTACCAGTCTCTTTAATTTCAGTGATAGTAGGGCGAATAATTTCGTCATCTTCAGTACCAATAATTCCATTGTCGCCACAATGTGGATTTAGCCCTAGTACAGCTATTTTAGGTTTGCTAATGTTAAAATCTTGTTTTAAAGAGTTGTACATGATTTCAATTTTAGATTTTATAAGCTCAGGTGTAATCGTTTCAGCTACTTTTGAAACAGGAATATGACCAGTTATTAAACCAATACGTAATTCATTTGTCATTAAAATCATTAAACTTCTTCCATCAAAGTTTTCTTCTAGGTATTCTGTATGCCCAGGGAACTTAAATTCTTCAGATTGAATATTTTCTTTGTTAATAGGAGCTGTAACAATAAGATCTATTTGATTCTTTTTTAAAGCCCCAACAGCTGCTTGTAATGATTTCAAGGCAAATTTACCACCTTCTTCAGTAGTTTTACCTAAGTCTACCTTAACCTCTTCTTTCCAACTGTTTAATAAATTAACTTTACCATGCACAAGTTTATCTAAAGAAGTAATTCCATGAATACTGGTATTAAGTCTTAACGTCTTTTTATGATATGAAATCAATTTGTTTGAAGCAAATAAAACTGGAGTGCAAAAATCAAGCATTCGTTTGTCTTCAAATGTTTTTAAAATAATTTCGATACCAATTCCATTGATGTCCCCAACCGAAATTCCGACAATAATTTTGTTTGCTTTATCCATAGTTTACTTTCGTAGGTAAAGTTGTATTTTTGATGCTAACAAAAGTAACTAAATTTTTATAGAATGTTTACCGGAATAATAGAAACTCTTGGAATTGTAAAAGGGATTGAGCGTGAAAAAGAGAATTTACACCTTACAATAAGAAGTACAATAACCAATGAATTAAAAATAGATCAGAGCGTAGCACACAATGGTGTTTGCTTAACAGTTGTGGCAATTGATAAGGATGAGTATACAGTTACAGCTATAAAAGAAACACTAGATAAAACGAATATAGGTGATTTAAAGGTAGGAGATGAGATAAACCTTGAAAGAGCAATGAAGTTAGGGGCTCGATTAGATGGGCACATAGTACAAGGGCATGTAGATGGAACGGGAGTTTGTAAAAATATAGAAGATGCCGAAGGGAGTACAGTTTTTACTTTTTCATATGATTTTGATGGAACAAATATCACTATTGAAAAAGGTTCAATTACTATAAACGGTGTAAGCTTAACGGTGGTAAACTCTAAAAAGGATGAGTTTAGTGTGGCTATTATTCCATACACTTACGAGCATACAACCTTTAAAAACTTTAAAATAGGTACCAAAGTGAATTTAGAGTTTGATGTAATTGGAAAATACGTGGCTAGACTACATGCTTTAAGAGGGTAAGATAAAATTATAAAAATTGCACGAAAACCATGGAGCTATTTAAGTCTATTGCCTTATGTTTTTCTGGAGGAGGATATAGAGCAGCTTGTTTTTCTTTAGGAACATTATCTTTACTAGAAAAAGTAGGTTTACTAGAAAATGTAAAAGCAATTTCTACCGTTTCTGGAGGAACAATTACTGGGGTTAAATATGCACAATCTCAATTTGAAGAGAAAGATTTCCAAACTTTCTTTAATGAGTATTATACATGGTTGGCTAAAGATGAATTAACCAATAATGCATTAAGTCATTTAAGATCGCCTTTAATCTGGAATCAACCAGAAAATAAGCATAAACGAAAGAACCCAATTAACGCGTTTGCTATAGAGTATAATAAGTTAACAAATAATGCAACTTTAGGAGAGGTTCAAGATGCAATTAGCAAAGGAAAAACACATTTAGAAAGGGTGATTTTTAATGCTACAGATTTTGATAGTACGCATCAGTTTAGATTTCAAAATATAAAAGGAAATCAAAAAAGATTTGGAAATGGAAAAGCGCATAGCAAATATAAAGGGGTTATTTATGATATAAAATTAGGAGATGTAATTGCTGCTTCTACAGCATTTCCAGGAGGATTTGAGCCTATAGGTTTTCCGTACGATTTTACTCCGAAGCATAATGATTTAGAGGAAATAGGATTGATGGATGGAGGTATTGTAGATAATCAAGGTGCTTCTGTTTTTGTGTCTGAAGCGCAAAATCAATATGAAGGAAAACCTGAACTTCATGATTTATATTTTTTGTGTGATGTTTCATCGCCATATCCAGGAGAGGGTTTTAAATTTGCTTCTGATTCTTGGTTTAGTAAGTATGTGTCCTATGTGTCCAGCGCTTTTACCTTATTGTTTATGTTGATAGTTACCGTGTTTTTTGGAGTACAAAAGATGATGGTTTGGTACACAGTAAGTGTTGTAGTATTAGCTTTTTTGGTGTTTATTCACTTTCTGTTTTTTTCATTATCTAAATTAATGCAAAATGAAACAGGTGTAGATCAAAGGTTATATTTACCGCCAAGGAGAGTTGGTTTTTATATACTTAATAGGGCAAAATCTTTAGTTCGTATGGCAAGTGTAGTTTTTCTTAAGAACGATAGAAGGCAACATGCAAATGCTATTTACAGTACTTTCCCTAATAAAATAATTACATCTACAGTGTATGAGCTACGATGTAAAGATGCTTCAGGAAATCAAACAACCCGACCAGAGAACGAGAGAGGTTGGGAGGAAATAAAGAAATATACAGGAGACATAAGCGAAGCAATTATTAAAAATTCAAATAAAAGCGCATCGTTTGGTACAACTCTATGGTTCACGAAAAAAGATAAGGCAAATGGTATGTTAAACAGTGTTATTGCATGTGGAGAGTATACTGCTTGTTATAATTTGTTATCATATCTAATTATTCAATATGGTGACAGAGCTACTGAAATGCTAATTTTTAAAGAATTATTATCTCTTTGGGAGAAGTTTCAAGAAAATCCCCATTTTTTAGTAGAGGAGCGTCAAGAAAAATTAAAAACGATGAAAGGGTAAATATTCATCGTTTTTTAGTTTTAAAAAATTAAAGTTTTTATTGTACTTACGATAGTATTAAGAACTTTATTTTTAAAATGACCTAAGCTTATTTTTGAAATACCAGCAGCTTGTAAAGCCTTCATTTGAAATAAATCCTTCTGGCTTTTTACTAACCATTCAAAATCTTCTGCGGTAAGTTTTCCTTGCGCTAATAAAGACGTCCATCTTTCTAGTTTGTCTTTTGAATCATTCAAGAATAGTTCAATGTCTTTTTTAGATTCTTGTGAAAACTCACTAAACTTATCACTAAATAAAGAGATTAGTGATTTTTTTAATTCTTGTAATATTTTTTCGAAATCCATAGCGTATTAATTGTTTGAAAGAAGTTCTAGTAATTTGTTTTTTGTGGCAGGTTCTTTTTTGCTTTCGTATTCAAGTAACAGATTAAATGCCTCAGTTATTTGCCCTTTAGTTTCCGTGATAAAAAAAGGAGAAAGCTTACCTTTTTCTTTCCATCGTTTCAAAAAACCAGCAAGTAAGTTTTTGTCTTGGTCGGCTAATAATAACCACATTTTATAGGTTATCTCATTGTTGGGCTTGTATTTTTCGTATTCAACAATTTTAGCAATTTCATTATGTAATTTTTCAATTTCGGTAATATTTTCTTGGTAAGAGCTTTCAGCTTTTTCGATAAGCTGATTAGCATCTATTTTTATTTCAATAGTTTTTTGAAATGAGTATTGGTCGTAAGGGGCTGTTTTAAGAATACTGCAAGAAGAAAGAAAAGCAGTAATAAACACTAAAATAAAGAAAGGTTTGTTGTTTTTCATTAGATAGTTAGATTAATTTTTAAGTAAGTAAATTTAATGCTTTATGAATAAAAATAAAGAGAAAAAACACCCAGAAAAAAGTAGTGTTTTTCAGGAGTAACTACCATAAAATGTTATTGTTTGTTTGGTTTTTATGATAATAATTATGATAGTCAATGTGTTATGTTCGTATCTTTGAGTAGAATGTAAATTAATAAGTTATGGATATATCAGCCTTTTTACTAAAGTTTTGGGGATGGTACTGTATTATTTTCTTCTTTGTGTTAAGCTTTAATCCTAAAAGAATAAAACAAATAGTAGATAATTTGCAAGATGCGCGGTTTTTAATTATTCTCTCGCTTTTTGCAATTATAATAGGGTTACTTAATGTGTTGGCTCATAATATATGGGAAGCAAATAGTAAACTGTTGGTGACTCTGTTTGGTTGGTTAGCTTTAATCAAGGGTGTTATTTTATTTACTTTTCCTAAGCAAACAATTAAATTACTAAAACAAAGTAATATGAAATTTATACAGGGAGCTTACTTGTTATTATTCTTATTAGGTATGTTTTTGTTGAATGAAGCCTATGGAATTGTTCCTTTTTAAATTGAAATAAAAAGATTAAACCAATGAATAGGAGATAAAAAACGGAGCTGATATTCAACTCCGTTTTTTATAAATTATTTATGAAGCAATGTAGCGCTTTACTACCCACAAAGGAACATGTAAATCATGAGTAAATAACTCTTCAGTAACACTTCCTACTAAAAGAGAAGTAAAGTTATTGTGCCCTTTATCTGCTACAAATAAAATATCAGTTTTTTCTTTCTCTGCAACAGCCCTTATTTTTTCAGGAATACTGTCATCACCAGCTGAAGCCTTTAAAGTTTCTACATTTGAAGCTTTTACTTTATTAAGTAACTTTTTAAACTGTAACCCAACATGTTTTTCTACTTTCTCACGAGCCTTATCTACTTTGATATATGGGAAAAACAATTGAGGTATTTTAAAAACATTTAATATTTTCAAAACAGATTCTTTCTTTTTGTTAATAGATGAAGCAGTGTTAAAAGCTTTAAGAGAAGCTGAAGAAAAATCGGTTGCGACCATAAAATTTTCAGGATTTAAGTTTGCTTCCTTAGGAATGGAAAGAATATTACATTTTGCCATTCGTAATAGTTTTCCTGAAACCGATCCAGATCCTTTGTAGGTGTTTTTATTCCCTAAAACGATAAGGTTAGCATGGTATTTATTGGCTACATAGCTGATTAAGCTTTCTGTATAAGCATCATCAGAAACTAATAATTCATAATTACAATCAGCATCAAAATGTTTACTAATGCTATTGTCTAACTCTTCTTCAATAATATCTTCAATGCTTATATTTTCTAACTGTTCAGAAAATAAATTACTTATTTCATACTTTTTTACATTATGAATAAAATATACATTTTCTGTTTCATGATTTTTTGCAAGCATGCTACAGTATTTAATAAGTGTAACATCTAGTTCAGAAAGGTCTAAGGCTACTAGTATATTTTTAATTTTCATAATTTAAGGTTTTTGTTTTTTCGAATCTATTAATCTTTTTACAGTTTCTTGGTATTCTTCCTTCTCTTTTTGATTTAAGCGTTTAAGATGCTCTTTGTAATCTTCTTTTAATCCTTTAAAAAGAGAATAACACATTAATAACAAAAGTAAGGTAAAAGGAAGCCCTGTGGCAATAGATGCTGTTTGAAGTGCCTTTAAACCACCTCCTAATAGTAATACAGCAGCTACAGCACCTTCAGCAAGAGCCCAAAATATACGTTGCCCAACAGGAGCGTCGATTTTCCCACCAGAAGTTAAGCTATCAACTACCAAAGAACCAGAATCTGAAGAAGTAACAAAGAAACTAGCAATAAGTATAATTGCAATAATATTTAAAGCCATTGAAAACGGGAAATCTTCTAAAAACACAAAAAGGGCAGTAGCAACATTATCGTTTACACCATCTGCAATAGTAGGGTCTCCTCCTAAAATTTCGTGTAAAGAAGTTGCTCCAAAAGCAGTAATCCAGAATAAGGTGATTAATGTAGGAACAATTAATACTCCAAGAATAAACTCTCTAATAGTTCTCCCTTTAGAAACACGGGCGATAAACATACCTACAAAAGGAGACCATGCAATCCACCATCCCCAATAAAAAATAGTCCATGAGTTTTGCCATTCTGTTCCAGAATAGGCTTCTGCCCAAGTAGAAAGGCTTACCAAATCATTTACATAACTACCTGTATTTTGTACAAAGGACTTTAAGATGAAAATAGTAGGCCCTAAAATTACCACAGCGAGCAATAGAAGTACAGCAATACGCATATTCATTTCACTTAAGAATTTTACTCCTTTGTCAACTCCTGAAACTACAGAAATGGTGGCAATTAACGTAATTCCGACAATTAACCATATTTGTAGTGAAATTCCTGAGTCTAAACCAAAAACATGTTCTAAACCAGCAGCAACTTGCTTAACACCCAGTCCAAGAGAAGTTGCTAATCCAAAAACAGTAGCCAAAACAGCAAAAATATCTATAATATCACCAATTCTACCGTAAATCCTATCTCCTAAAAAAGGATAAAAAACAGAACGAATTGTTAAAGGAAGTCCTCTAGAGTACGTAAAATACGCTAACGATAAACCTACTAAGGCATAAATACCCCAAGCATGTAACCCCCAGTGTAAAAAAGTAACGTTCATAGCTTCTTTAGCAGCAGCGGCAGTATTTGGGTCAGCCATAGGAGGTGAAGATAAATGATAAACAGGTTCAGCAATACTCCAAAAAAGTAAACCAATTCCCATACCAGCACTAAAAAGCATTGAAAACCATGAGGTAGTTGAGAATTCTGGTTTCGCCTTTGCGCCTCCAATACGTAAAGTTCCATATTTACTAAAGGCTAAGTAAAGCATAAAGGCAACAAAAATGTTTACGGCTAAAATAAATAACCAACCAGTTTTGTTTGCTATGAAATTTTGTGCTGTATCAAAATATGTTTGTGCCCTTTCTTTAAATAGTAAAGTTAAAGCTACACTTAGTATAATTACTATTGAAGAAGTGAAGAATACAGGTCCGTTAACTTCGAGTCCAAAGATTGATTTTCGCTCGTCACTTCTAATTATTTTTTTTGCTTTCTTCATGTGTTAATGTTTTGTGCTATGTATTCTATTAAAAATAGTATCCGATATTTATGTTAAACCTCATGTCCCAATCAGCATTAGGTGTTCCGTTGGCTAAAGAATTTGTCCACACTGGGCCTAACCAAGGATGGTCTTTTCCCGCGGCAAAATCTATATAAGTATACACATTACCAGCTGTTACTAAGAAACCAAATACATTCATTAAACTGTCTTCAAAGTTTTCAGCTGCTTTATCCATGTAACCAAAATCATTATATACTTGTATGCTAGAGATAGGTTTCCATTTTACAGGAAAAGTATAAGCAGCACCTAAAGTATACGTTGTTGCTTCTGTAGCGGTAAGGTAAGGAGCTCCATAGGCAGTTAAAGCGATAAGATCGCTATAGGTAGTGTTTTTAGTATTGTACTTGTAAGTAGATACTTGTGCTTTTAAATCAAAGTTTTTTACGTTTAATTGGTAATGTAAGGCAAAAGCATGGTGACTTGAAGTATCTTCAGTATCTAAATTATAAAGCCCTCCATATTGAGCAGAAAACCCTATTTGGTGCTGTGTGTTTTTACTTCCGAAATGATAAATTACTTTACCATTTAATTGGTTTGTTTCCTTATATCTTAAATCAAGGTTTCCATCTCCATCAATGTCTATAGAGGCAACATCGTAAGAGTATCGGCTATTAGAAACATTAGAGTTGCTTCCGAAATTAAGTTCTTCAGCATTTTTAAAAAAAGCCAAGGCATATTCCCATTTCTCTCCTTTATGGGTAAATTTTACTCCCATATCATGGTCGTCTTCTAGTCCTAAATAATAATTAATACCAAAAAACCAACTATGAGAATTGTATTGAGTAATACCAAAAGGCACTTGTGTTAATCCTAATTGAATATTGTCTTTTTCGTTAAAGTCGTACCCTAACCATCCTTGTTTTAGCATACCGCCTCCAAAACTTTGTGAGTAAAAGCGATATTCAGCATTTAGCTTTATTCCTTTGTATTTTGCTTTAGCGTTAATTCTAAAGACGTCGAAGCCGAAATCGCCTCCACGCTTTTTTTGACCGTCTTTCCAAGAAGATAGGTTGTAGTTAAATCGTAGTGCTCCGCCAATTTTAACCTCAGGCTTTTCTTGTGAAAACATAACTGTAACAAAAGAAAAAGCAACTAAAACTAGGCTTTTTTTTGTGAAATTCATTGTTAATTTTAATAAATGTGAAGAAAGCGTACTCGTAAAAGCACATTTTCAAGTGAAAGGGTAAGAGAAACCTCTTTTTAGCTTAAAAAAAGATGATTATTTTGAAGGAGGAATGAATTTATCTGATTGATTTCTAAAAACTAAAAAGTTAAAACTGAATATTCGTTTATTCTTTTTGTCTTTGAGTTTTTTTATCATAAGGCTGCAAAGATACTGATTAAAAAGGAGGTTCAAAAGAAAAATTTTGTAGAAGTAAATAGAAAAGCACCTACAAATAATATGTAAGTGCTTGAATTTAAGAGTGGTCCCACATGTACTTCGTTAATAGCTCGTTTTAAAACACATTTAATGACAATTGTTAGTTTGTCAGTAGTGTCAGCAAGAATAATACTCTACGTCATTAAATAAATTTTAAAATAATTCAGAATTATTCAAACAAAAAGCACCCTACAAAACACCCTTGTTTGGTATATGATTCGCATTGTTTTAAACATAAAGTTGTAATAAAAGTAATTTAAGATGAGTAATTTAACATTAAAAAACACACACGGAGTAATTAGGTTTAGTTTAAAAGATTCTATAAAAAGTTTAGAATTAACCCCTAAAAAAGAAAGTTTAATAGTACTATACTTCTCCTCAAAAGGAAATAGGTTTAAAAAAAGCTTAGGCTATAAATGTTCTTTTAAATATTGGGATCAGACAAAGCAAAGGGTTAAAACAGGCAAAGGAATGATGTCTAATGCTTACCAAGTAAATGCGTTTATTAATAATATACAAGCCTATGCGGAGGAAGAGTTATTAAGAATGAGGAAAGAATATGGTTCTATAAATGTTGAAGAATTATCTGAGTTACTAGGAATTAAGATAAATGGGGTTGAACAAGACAAAGAAAAGGAAATAGATGAAAATAAAAAACTGGTCTATTATTCTAAAAAATTATTAGAACAAAAAAAGAATCATGTTAAAATAACAACAGTTAGGTCATGTAGTCAAACTATAAAAATGCTTGAGAAATTTGAAAATGAGAATGGAAGCGTTTTAAAATTTGATAATATTGATTTGTCCTTTTATCGAATGTTTGTAGGTTTTTTAGAGAAAGAAGGATATAGTTTAAATAGTGTTGGAAAGCATATCAAAAACCTGAAAGTATTCCTTAATGATGCTTTAACTAATGGAGTAACGAAAAATGTAATTTTTAAAAGTAGAAACTTTAAAGTTTTAAGAGAAACTACTACTGATATATACTTAACAAAAAAAGAAATTGATGTTTTAGCAGAAAAAGACTTTAGTAAAAGACCTAAAATAGAATTAGCTAGAGATATTTTTTTAATTGGTTGTTATACAGGTCAACGAGTTAGTGATTATAACGGATTAACAAATGAGAATATTGAAATAATAGATGGTCAGAAATTTATTAAAATACATCAAAAGAAAACCAATACAGTTGTTCATTTCCCTATAATACCTCCTATACAAAAAGTTATGAATAGATATGAAGGAAGTTTCCCTCCTAGATTGAGTGAGCCAATTTTGAGAGAGAATATAAAGTTAGCATGTAGTAAAGTTGGTTTTAAACAACTAGTTAAAGTAACTTGTACAAAAGGAGGGGGAGTGTTAAATAAAGAATTACCTATGTATAAGTTAGTTAAAACACATACAGCAAGAAGAAGCTTTTGTACAAATCATTATGTAGCTGGTAAGCCTATCCAGAATATTATGCTTTTTTCTGGTCATAAAACAGAAAGAGAGTTTTTGAAGTATGTAAGAATAGAAAAAAAGCAAGAAGCTTTAGCTGTAATGAAAAGCGGATTTTTTAATAACGAAATTTAAAATTATATTTTGAAAAACAAAATTTGGTATTATCTTTGCAAACACATATTTGAACAATGCGTATAGTTACTTATAAAAGAATTCAAGAGTTTATTTTAAAATATGCAGATGCGGAAACACCTTTAAATGTTTGGTATCATACAACGAGTGCTAAAGATTGGAAAAATCTTAATGAAATAAAACAAACTTTTAATAGTGTTGATTATGTTGGAAATAATAGATATGTATTTAATATAAAGGGAAATGATTATAGGTTAATAGCTATTATATCATTCAATGCGCAAAAGGTGTATATTCGTTTTATAGGAACTCACGCCGATTATGATAAAATTTCAGATATAAAAAACATTTAATTATGATACGTACAGAGACAGAATACAAGGCTATTTTAGAGCGTGTAGAGGAGCTTTTACAAGATTCTGATAACATAGAGAATCAAAACGCAAAAGGTTACGTAGAACTTAATATACTTTCTGATTTAGTTGCAGATTATGAAGAGGCAAATTATCCTATTTCTAAGCCTACACTTACAGAGGTGGTAAAATTAAGAATGGTAGAAAAAGGATTGAATCAAATAGGTCTTTCTGAACTTTTAGGGGTTAGTGCTTCTAGGGTTAGTGAATATTTAACAGGTAAAAGTGAACCTACATTAAAAGTAGCTAGAGAAATAAGTAAAAAGTTAAGTATAGAGCCATCTATTGTTTTAGGAGTTTAACTTTTTTAATGTAAGCTTAAAGGAAAGTGCAATTAATTTTGTGCTTTTTTTTGTTTAAAAGGAATTCAAAAAAAATATTATAGTTTAAAAAGAATTTCGTCTATTTCAACTTCTAAAGCTTTAGCTATTTTAATTATGGCAATTATAGATAATTTATTTTCTCCTCTTTCAGCCCTTCCAATTTGGTTTTTTGATAAGTCAGCATCATAAGCAAGGTTAAACTGAGAGATGTTTCTCTCTTCTCTTAAATTTCTAATCCTTTTACCGATTTTAATTAATATTTCTTGCTCTTCCTCCTTAGTAATCATAAGGTAAATTTCAACCTATCTAAAAAAAAATAATGCCCCATATTTGGGGTAATTGAATTTTTTGTAGATATTTGAAGAGATTACGGGAATACGTAAAGCAAACATTATTTATGTAGTTAAATTCGAATCAAATAAAGCATAACTAAAAGTGTCTAGTTGTATAGAAGTTATATGTTCAATTCCATGCTTTATGTTTTTATAATTATTCATTTTGGAATTGGGTGAAACATTAAAAAATAAATATGAAAAAGATATTATTACTTTTTACTTCATTTTTAGTTCTTTCTTGTTCTTCAAATGATGACATTGCAAAAGGCTTAAGTATAAGCCCTCCAAGTTGGTTACAAGGAACATGGCTTGTTGAAGGAGGAACGTCAGAAACAGGTTTTAAATTCACTAATAATGATTTTTGTTTGGTGGTGTTAAGCTCTCAACAAACATGCTTTAAAGAGGCTTTAAAGCAAACTCAAACAGCAGGAGCAAACGCAAGTGTAATAGAGGAAAAGGATAACGATAGTTACTTTATTGAAATTACATTAGCAAGCCAAGTTACCACTTATGAATTTAATCGAATATCAAGTACAAAAATTGAATGGGTTAATGATCCTTTGGGGGATTTAAGTCAAGCTATATATATAAAGCAATAAATATATTATGAAGTACCTTTATGTTATTTTACAAGGTGGTGCACATGTAGATTCATACATAGATGCAATGGAATATAAAAAAGATGGGGGAGGAAGTCTTTTAGGGTTAGTTTTTTTTGGTGCTGTATTTTTACTGATAATAATACTCCTTGGTAAGAAAAAGAGCTAATTTAAAATAGCTTGTGGAGTTGTGTATAGTATGTCTTTTTAGAATTAAAATTAATTACAAATATTAAAAACGTAACATATAATAACTCATTATAAAGTTCAGTTCCATGTTTTTAATATCCATTCAATTAGGTTTTGGATGAAAAAATTGATGTTATGAAAAAAATAATTTTCTTTTTCTGTATTAGCTTATTTTTTTCTTCATGTAATTCAACGCATAGAGGAGGAAGTGGTCTATTTATTCATTGGACATGGGTTGTTATATTAGGTTACTTTTTATTTAAGTATTTAATACGTAATGAAAATAAATAAGATTTTCACTTAACAAAAAAATATTCGGATATGGAAAAAGAGAAAACAAATAAAATCAAAGCAACTTACATGGGAATAGATACATTCTTTGTAGTAACAGAACACAATAAATCTTTTTTCTGTGAAAGTAGAGAGGAGTTAGAAAAACTTTTTAAGGATAACAATTTTGAATTAATGTAAATGGAAGAAACAATAAAGTTTAAAGAGGTGTATCTATTATTGTTAATTTGTTTTCCTTTATTCTGTTATTCACAAAATAATGATTTACCAGAAGGAAGTCTTATAAAAGGAATGGAGTTACCGACAATTGGGCAACCAACTATTGTTAATGGTAGAGTGCAATATCCTGTACTTAATGATTATAGTTATGAGAAATTTAAATCATCTGAAAATGAAGTAAATACTTTGTTGGAAATAAGGGATAAAGAAAGAGAAACTGCTGCTTATGTAGCTGATTTTTTCAACTCTGCCGCAGAACCTAAAAAAGTTTCTTTTCAAGAATACAAACCGACTTCGAGTAATAATTATTATACAAATTCTAGTAAGTCATCATATAAACAGTATACCTATGGTAGAGATTATTCAAGTAATAATAATGATATGTTAATCATTACCTTTTTAATAATAATTACTACCCTTATACCAATTATTTTATATTTCATCTATAAAAGATATAAGATAAACCTATCCATTCCTCCTGAAAAAAAATTAGAGAAAGAAATGAAAATGAAAATTGAGAATAGAGCTATTTATATTTATCGTAATCAATCAGTAGATATAGATGATATGAATATTAAAGCTTTAATCTTAACTAATGCAATTTTTAGTGCCGAAGATTTTTATGCTAAACGACATATTTCAATATCTCAAAAATTTGGACTAGATAACGAAACAACTTTGTCTGTAATAAAGAGCTCAGGGAAGTTTATTTTTAATAAACTAATAGAAAGGTAAGATTTAATTATTAATCTATAAAGGTTAGCGTGTTGTATTTGTAGTTAAAAAGGATAAGTTTATTTATTATATAGGCTTTTTGTTATAAACTAATTATTGATAATATTAAATAATAAAAAATGGCAGTTATAATTATAATTTTAGGAGTTGTGATATGGTACTTTATTAGTTTTAATAAAGAGAAAAATAAACAAATAGAAAAACTAGAGGTCTATGGGGGTTTTCATAGGGCTTATGAAGAGCTTTTGAGTGAGTTTTATGAAATTCCTAATGTGCAAGTTTTAAATAAAACCCGAACATCAATAACATTTTTAATTAATGATAGGTTTGCGGTCACGCATTTTTATATAATGCATAGTTTTAATAAGATAAATGTAACTTGGGAATTACAAAGTATTAGTTATGGTGAGCATAAATTAAATTGGACTTTTCCTGATTACCAACTACAATCTCAAATGTTAAAAGTCATTTTTAGTGATATGGAGGCTTATAATCAAAGGGTTTATGAGAAAATGATGTAGATTATAGCTTTAAATTGAAGAAATATTATGGTTTTTATCCGTATCGAAAATATAAGTTATTATTTAAAAAATTAAAGTGAGGGTGTCCAGTCCTCACTTTTTATTTTTGGCGGTATGTTAAATATTTCAAACAACCTGTTTTTTAAGTAGTTTTTAACCTCTACTTCATGTTTTTTTGTAACAATTATACTGTCATGAATTGTAGCCATAAACATTTTGGGATGTTTTTTAGAAAGCTCTTTAGTTATTATATCTAGAATGATAAAAGATTCTACTTGTTGAAGAAATTTAGGAAACAACTTTTTTGCTTTTTCTATTCTCTCCTTGTCAATGGCTTTTCTTTTCTTTTTGGGTATTTCTAACTCTTTACAATGTTTGAAATCATGTATAAATTTATTTATGGGTTCTGGATAAATTCGTTTTAATTCTTTTATCCCTTTAGAATAGTTTTCGAGAGAACAGTACATGTATTCTAAGGTTAAAGATTTACAATACTTTCTTTTTTCAACTAGTTTTCCTGATTGTTTTTTGGAATTAGGTTTAATGAAGTAAAAATTTTCATTTGCTTCATACTTTATTTTTTCTTTAAATTCTAAACTTAAATTATCGTTTACATAAGTATAAATATCAGTTAGACTAATTAACTTGATGTATAACTCTATCCCATAGCTATCAAGAGGTGTAGAAAGAATAGAATTCATTAGAGAGTGAAACTTATCTCTTACCTCTTTGCTACGTATCCCTTCCTTTATGAAAGTAAGTGTAGATAAGTCTTTATTCTTGAATAGGTTTAATATGCCTCCTAATAAATAAGGTTGTGATGATTTAATATCTAAAGACACTAATTTATCTTCTTTATGTTTTATAAAGGCTCTAAGCTCTTCTTTCATATTTGTTAAGTTACTATGAAGTCTATTGTCATTTTTACTTCTAGAGTAATGCCATTGTCCGAACCGAATTTTATTTACACTTGATGAATATTGAAGTTTTTTGTCATCGCTAAAAGAGCCACTATTGATGAAGTGCAAAGCTTTTTTCCAGTCTATTTGAATTTCATCTCCATTTAACCATTTTGTTAAGTGTTTTGTATTCCTTTCAGCTGCTTTTTTCTTTTTATTTTCAATCTTGTTTATTTCATTAAATAGGTGTGTTTCATATTTTTTATTTAAAAATTCATAAACGTCATAAGTATTTTCGGTTACTTTTTGAGTAGCTCTTGAATGTAAAACCTTATAGCCAATAGCCCTGTTGTTTGTTTTACAATAAGGTATAGTTTTTATAAACTCGTGTTTTACTAAAAAATCTTTATATTTTTTTAGTTCTTTCCTTAAAAAGAGATTAAGGGTTTTAGAAGGTATTCTTACAAAGGTATTCTGAGAACTTTCTCTTACCTGACTTTTTTTGTAATTAATAAAGTGTATGAAAAATACTGCCATATCCATACTAATTCTGTTTTCATCTGTTCTGTCTAAATGTTTATTATGTTTCTCTACTATTAATTCAAGAACATTAAATAAATTGCTGTTAATTGTTATATAATAATTACGATAAATCATTGTCAAAATTTTTAAAAAAAGACAAAGAGAGTCCTGGTGATATGAGGATACCACTTTGTCTTTTTAATTAGTAAATAATAGGTTTTGTTCTTAAGTTAGATTAAGCGACCTGCCTATGAAAGTTTAGTAAGTCACTTTTTAGATACAATACTTTTCCATTCAAACGTATTGCAGGTAGTTTTTGAGTTTTGTCGAGATTCCACAATGTAGTTTCGGAAATTTTCAAAAACTCAGCCGCTTCTTTCCTTGAGAGATAATAATCAGAAGAATCTCTTTTAGGATTGTTGATTAATGATAGTTCTCTTTGTTCATGTAATACAGTTAATACTGCTTCTTTAATGATAGTCTTCAAGTCATCTATAGATAATTGAAGACATTGGATAATTTTTTCTTTTTTTACCACTTTTTACTGTTTAAATTACTAGCAATAAGCTCATCTTATTGCTTTTCGAGTGCAAGGTATCTGCTCTAATTGAAGTAAAAAAATAGGCGGACTAATGAGGTTTTATATAAGAAAAGCTAGACAATATTATTACTGGGAGTTGTTGGGAATCATAAACTTTTGTTAAAGGACTAACAGGGATTAAATAGAGTTAATAAAAAGTTAAATTAGTCTAAAAAGTTGAATTGGTCTTTCTTAGTTTTTGTTTCTTTTTGTTGTCTCTTTCCATAAGCATCGGCTTTTGTTTCTGTAAAAAAGTTATAGAGTATTCTTAATTTTTTAACTCCTTTACTTCCTTTTTCTAAAAAATTTTTAAAAATTGATTGTTTATGGCAATAGTTGTAGAACCTTAAAAAGTCAGAAGCTGATGTTAGCCAAGTATCTCTTGAGTCATTTAAGAAGTTTCTTGTTATTAATTTTTCTTCATATTTCTCAAATTTTTCAATACTCATAGAATCTCCAATTAAAAAACTCAATATCTCATCTCTTTTATGATTTGAAATATTGTTTTTTTTAGATTTAGGAGATGTTTCTTGTGGCAGATTATATTTTTTTTCAGGTTTTTCTTGATGAGAATAGGCATAATTAAATTTTATTCTACTGTTGTCTATATATCCTGAATAGTTGTTCCAAATTAAATCATAAATGCCCTTTAAGTGACTCCATATATGGCAGTTAGGGTATAGGTATTTGTCATCTATATTAAACTCTTCCTTTATTTTAAGTCCTTTAATTTTTAACTCTCTATTAAAGATGTAAATTGAAACTTTTGTTTCCCAATGATAAAAAATGAATTTTTCTAAGTTTTTAATTAATTCATTTATTCTACTTTTCTTTAATAGATCTGAATCCTCTTTGTAATTTGATATATATTCTTCGATGAAATTATTGTATTCATCACGATAAAACAGGTTAAAGAATAAGTTTATATTCTTATGGACAACAGCTCTACTGTATTCGGGTGACTCCAAGTAAGTGCTAAGGGTACAACCACTAATAATCTCAAATATATAACTAGTTTTAAAAGGGTAGTCTCGGTCAATACAAAACCAATTAAATACTTGGAATTTTTCAGGAGGGTTGGATAGATTTAAAGATTTATTTTCATTAATTTTAATAAAAGTGATTTTTTGTTCTCTATTCAGCATTTTTTGGTTTTGTGTTTGGATGCACGTCAATATATGAAAATATATTATGTTTTTTTTCTAAAAAAAAGTAGTTTTTTTTATTCAAATTATTGGTAATGCGTACATATGCACTTTTTGTAGGATACTAGATTATTCTTTTTAGATTATTAAAGTTAAAAAAAGGGTTGTCAAAAAAATAAATAAGACCTTCTGTCATAACCCTTCAAGAGCGCTTGTCTGTGTATAAGATTTTTGTTTTACGATACCCCTATGTTTATTAATCATAGCTTTATTTTTCTGCGCCAAGAGAAAAAAATATGGTTGAAATTTTGTATCTTTATTTTAGTAAGTAGAGTTTAATTGCTTGTTTTTGAGTTATAAGCACACTGTGAAGCACCCTAGTAAAAATGAAAAACTCGCAACAGTACTATTTATAGTGTGTTACGAGTTTGTTAAGTGGTCCCACATGGGCTCGAACCATGGACCCCCTGATTATGAGTCAGGTGCTCTAACCAACTGAGCTATAGGACCAGTTAAATTTGGATTGCAAAAATAAAAACTTTTTTAAATAAACACCTATTTTTTTACACTTTTCTACTCATTAAATTTTTGCCAAAAGTACGTAAACCTTCTTTATGCTTACCAGAAATGGTAAGGTAATTTAAGCTTTCGAAAGACTTATCTGTGTAGTACTCAATAAGTTTGTGGGTTTCTTTCGGGATGTTGTTTTTCTTAAAAATAGCTGAAACAGTAGTCACTTTTTCAGTGTTATTTTTTTGTTTTCCATTGTAAAGATTTAGTAAACTTTCTTTGTCAGCATCATTAGCTACCTCTAAAGCCTTTAAATAAAGAAATGTTTTCTTGTTTTCAATAATATCTCCACCAACTTGCTTTCCAAAAGATTCTGGGTCACCAAAGGTATCTAAGTAGTCATCTTGTAACTGAAAAGCAATTCCTAAGTTTAAACCGTAATTATATAAATGTTGCGCTTGTTCTTCATCAGCTTTAGCAACAATAGCCCCCATTTTTAAAGCAGCAGCAACTAAAACAGATGTTTTTAACGTAATCATTTCAATGTATTCATTAATGGTTACATCATTTCTAGTTTCAAAGTCAACATCTAACTGTTGGCCATCACAAACCTCTAAAGCAGTTTTGCTAAACAATTGTGCGAGCTTTCGAAAAACTTCAGGTTCATAATTTTCAAAATATTGATAGGCCAAAATAAGCATAGCATCACCAGATAAAATACCCGTATTTATATTCCATTTTTCGTGTACAGTTTCCTTACCTCTTCTTAAAGGTGCATCATCCATTATATCATCGTGTACTAAAGTAAAGTTATGAAAAACTTCAACAGCGAATGCAGCAGGTAATGCCTTTTGATAATCGTTTGAAAAAACATCAGCAGCAATTAAGGTTAACATCGGGCGAATTCTCTTGCCTCCTAATCTTAAGATGTAATCTACTGGTTCATAAAGGTTTTTAGGTTCTCTTGAGAACTTCTGAGATTCTAAAAAAGCTATAAAGTCTGATTGATATGATAATATGTCCAAATCTGAAAATTTTTGTAAAAATAAGGTAAACATAAATTTTAGCTACAACGTAATGTTAAAAAAAGATTAAAACTCTGGAAACTTTTTTTGTTTCTAGAGTTTCCTGTTGTACATTTGCAAACAATTATGAGAGATAAAATAATTAATAAAGCAGGAGAAATGTTTTTAACCTTAGGGTTTAAAAGCACAACGATGGACGATATAGCGAAAGAACTTGGAATGTCTAAAAAAACATTGTACAAGTATTTTTCAAATAAAACAGCTTTGGTAGATGCCAGTACAGAGTCGGTTCATAATACAATTAGCGAAACGATTGATAGAGTTAAAAGTCAAAATTACAATGCTGTAGAAGAAGAATTTGCAGTGAAAGCAATTTTTAAAGAAATGTTTAAAAATGCAAAAACTTCACCAATGTATCAGTTAAAAAAATATTACCCAGAAACATATACAAAGTTGGTAGAACGTGAGGTGTGTATGTTTAGAGATTGTAATGTAGATAACTTGAAAAAAGGTGTTGAGCAAGGTTTGTATAGAGCCAAGATAAAAGGAGAACTATTAGTCAATTTTTATTTCACACTAGTCTTTGGTGTGTTTGAAAGTGAATTTTATAGTAATGATATGCAGGAGGTTATGGAGATTGAGTATGAAATTTTAGAATATCATATTAGAGCAATAGCTACTCCAAAAGGAGTACAAGAATTAGAAAAACAATTAAGAAAAATAAATCAAAACTAAAAACAATGAGGAAATACATATATGGTGTATTTGTGTTCTTTTTTACGGGATATATAATTGCTCAAGAAAAAGAAATGAGTTTATCAATGCAAGAAGCAATTGATTATGCTATAAAAAACAGTTACGACAATAAAGTGTCCTTAAACGATATAGAAGCAGCAAAAAAGAAAAAGTGGGAGACTACGACTATAGGTTTACCACAAATTAATGGAGTTGTAGATTATCAAAACTGGTTAAAGCAGCAAGTGCAATTGGTTGATTTTAATAGTGATGGGGTGGATGAAGAACTTATTTTTACGAAAAAACAAACAACTAAAGCATCTGTTACTTTAAGTCAATTATTATTTGATGGTTCGTATTTGGTAGGGTTACAATCAGCAAAAACATATTTAAAAATCTCTGAACAAGCAAAAGAAAAAACAGAACTAGCAACACGTGAAGCTATTATTAATGCGTACGGTAATGTGTTAGTTACTGAAAAATCAATTGATATTTTAGAAAATAATAAGAAAATACTTGAGAAAAACTTAAATGAAACTCAAAAAACCTACGATAATGGGTTAACAGAGTTAGAAAACGTAGAGCAATTACAAATCACTTTAGGAAACGTTGATAGTAACTTAAGAAATGCTGAACGATTAAAAGAAATAGCATATCAAATGTTAAATGTTTCTTTAGGGAATTCAATTGAAACTAAATTAACATTAACCTCTACACTAGATAATTTAGTTGTTGATAATACTGATTTGAGCTTATTAGCTACTCAATTTAATATTGATAATCATATTGATTTTAAAATTGCTCAGAATGACAGGGAAAGTAAACGTTTATTGATGAAGTTAGAACAAAGTAAATATTTACCAACATTGTCAGCTTTTGTGAATTATGGTGTGACAGCTTTTTCTGATTCATTTACTTTTTTAGATAGTAATCAACGTTGGTTGGGGTCTTCTTTGTTAGGAGTTAGTTTAAACGTACCAATTTTTAGTTCTTTTGGAAGAAACTCAAAAGTGAAACAAGCAAAAATAGCATTAGAAAATGCAGACATTCGATTAGAAGAAGCAAAACAAAAGCTAAACTTACAGGTAGAGAGAGCTAAGAGTGAGTATCAATTAGGAATTGAAAATCACGAAACAGCTAAGAAAAACTTAGCACTAGCTGAACGAATAGAAAAAAAGCAACAAGTAAAGTTTTTTGAAGGAATTTCTTCAAGTTTTGATTTACTACAAGCACAAAATCAGTTATACACGCAGCAAAACAATTACGTACAGTCAATGTTAAACGTAATTGCTAAAAAAGCACAATTAGAAAACGCATTAAACATACCACTAAAATAAAATCAACTATAATGAGAAAAATATATTCACTATTTGCCATTACATTGCTTTTAGCCTCATGTGGAGGTAAAAAAGAGCAGTCTATACAAGACGTAATAGCATCTAACGATTTAACTAAAATTAGAGAGAAAAAAGCATCGTTAGATACACAAATGCAAACACTATCTGATGAAATAAAGATTTTAAATGATAAAATTTCTGAATTAGATACCAATAAAAAAGTTCCTTTAATTACAGTTCTTTCGGCAAAGAAAGAAGCTTTTAATCATTATTTAGAACTACAAGGAGCTGTACAAACAAAGCAGAATGTACTCATCTATCCCGAAATGCCAGGGCTTTTAACCCGCATTTATGTAAAAGAAGGACAGTATGTTAAAAAAGGACAAACTTTAGCAAAAATTGATGATGGAGGTTTAGCTAATCAATTAGCACAGATTGAAGCACAAGCAGCATTAGCAGAAACAACGTATAAGCGCCAGAAACGTTTATGGGATCAAAAAATAGGATCAGAAATTCAGTTTTTACAAGCAAAAACTAATTATGAAGCACAAACCAGTGCTGTTAGTCAGTTAAGAAGACAGTTAGCAAAATCAGTAATTACAGCACCTTTTTCAGGAGTAATTGACGATGTAATAAAAGAGCAAGGAACTGTAGTGGCGCCAGGAATGGGGTCTGAGATTTTTAGAATAGTAAACTTAAAAAACATGTATATCGAAACAGATGTGCCTGAAAGTTATATTACATCTATTAAAAAAGGAAAAAATGTTGAGGTTGAGTTTCCTGTATTAGGAGAGAAGTTAACTTCTAAAATCCGTCAAGCAGGTAACTTTATAAACCCAGCTAACAGAACATTCAAGGTTGAAGTTGAAGTTCCAAATAAAGATGGAAGCATAAAACCGAATTTAACAGCGAAGTTAAAAATCAATGATTACTCTAATGAAAAAGCAATTTTAATTCCTCAAAGTATTATTTCAGAGAATGCTAAAGGTGAACAATATGTGTATGTGGTAGAAAACATAAAAGATCAGGTAGGAACTGCTAAACAAATAATTATAACTACAGGTAAAACCCAAGGAGATATTATTGAAGTTTTAAGCGGAATTGAAAGCGGAACAAAAATTATTGAAGAAGGAGCTCGTAGTGTAAAAAACGGACAAGAGGTTAAGGTATTAACTCTTTCAAAAGAAGCAAAGTAACACACCAAAAACTATCCGTCTAATGACTGAAAAACAAAAAAAACAAGTAGATAAAGAGTTTGGTTTATCCTCTTGGGCAATAAATAATAAAACAACTATCTACGTAATGATGGTTATGATACTTATAACAGGTATTTCTGCCTTTTTAAGTATGCCAAGAGAAAATTTCCCAGAAATTAGAGAAACCAAAATTTATATAAGTTCTCTGTATCCAGGAAATACAGCTGAAGACATAGAGAAGTTAATTACCGATCCGTTAGAAGATAGACTTAAAACGGTAAGTAATGTAGTAGAAATAACCTCTACATCTCAAGAAGACTACTCAATGGTGGTTGTTGAGTTTGATGAAAACATATCAGTAGATCAAGCTAAACAAAAAGTAAAAGATGAAATAGATCAAGAAACGTCTGGAGAAGATTGGCCCACGTTTAACGGAGCTAAAGTAGAACCAAATGTTTTTGAACTAAGTATTTCTGAAGAAATGCCAATTCTAAATATCAATATCTCGGGAGATTACCCAGTAGATAAATTAAAAGAATTTGGTGAGTATTTGGAGGACGAAATTGAAGATTTACAAGAAATAAAAAAAGTAGATATCCGTGGTGCTGAAGAAAAAGAAGTTGAGGTAGCAGTTGATATTTACAAAATGATGGCAGCGCAAGTAAGTTTCCAAGATGTAATTAATGCAATTAATGGAGGAAACTTAACAATGTCTGCAGGTAATTTAATTGCTAGTGGACAACGACGTACTGTTAGAATTTTAGGAGAGATTGAAGATCCGCAAGAATTACAAGACTTTGTCGTAAAATCAGAAAAAGGAAACTCAATTTACCTTAAAGACATAGCAAAGGTTTCTTTTAAAGATAAAGATAAAACTACCTATGCACGTGAGTTTGGAGAAGCAGTAGTAATGCTGGATGTAAAAAAACGTTCAGGAAAAAACATGGTGGAGGCTGCTGAAAAAATTCAGAAAATTGTAGAAGACACCAAAGCCAATATATTCCCAAGTAATTTAAAAGTAACTATTGCTAATGATCAATCTTCAAAAACTATTGGTCAGGTAGATGATTTAGTTAATAACATCATTTTTGGGGTAATTTTAGTAGTATTAGTACTAATGTTCTTTTTAGGGTTTAAAAATGCCTTATTCGTAGGATTTGCCATTCCAATGTCAATGTTTATGTCATTAATGATTTTGAGTTGGCTAGGATATACCATGAACACCATGATTCTTTTCGGGTTAATTATGGGACTGGGAATGTTGGTAGATAATGGTATTGTGGTTGTTGAAAATGTATACCGTTTGATGGATGAAGGTATGCCAAGAATTGAAGCGGCTAAAAAAGGAATCGGTGAAATTGCATTTCCAATTATTATCTCAACAGCAACAACAGTAGCAGCATTTATTCCTTTAGGAATGTGGCCAGGAACTATGGGGCAGTTTATGATTTATTTTCCTGTAACATTATCTGTAGTATTAGGTTCTTCGTTATTTGTGGCAATATTTTTTAACTCGGTGCTAGTATCTAAATTTATGAGTGTTGAGGATAAAAATATGCCGTTAAGGCGGATTATTATTTTATCAGCTATAATGGCAATAATAGGTTTATTAATAGCCTTTTTAGGAGGGACTTATAGAGCTTTGGGTACGGTGATGGTATTTACAGCTATTATGTTATGGGTTTACCGATTAGCGTTACGTCCTTGGGCAAATCGTTTTCAAAATACAGTGTTACCGCGTTGGGAACGTTTTTATGAGAGAATGTTAAGAGCTGCCTTGAGAGGTTGGAGACCGTACATTATTTCTTTAGGTACGTTAGTTTTATTATTTGTTGCTTTTGGAGGATTTGGAGCTTCAATAGGAAGTCAGCGTACAAAAGTTGAGTTTTTCCCAGATAATACCCCGAATCAGATTATTGTGTATATCGAATATCCACAAGGAACTGATATAGAAAAGACAAATCTGATTATGAAAGATTTGGAAGAACGCGTGTACAAAGTGTTAAATTTACCAGAATACATAGATAACGGTTATAATTTCTTAGTAGAAAGTGCGGTATCTCAAGTAGGAGCAGGTTCAGGTAACCCGCAAACTGATGGAGGTTCAACAGCAGAAATGCCTCATAAAGGAAAAATTACGGCTTCAATGCGTGAGTACAAATTTCGTAGGGGAGCAGATAGTAAAGAGTTACAAAGAAAAGTAACCGAAGCATTAAGAGGAATTTACCCAGGGTTAGAAATTTCAGTAGAAAAAGAAGCAGTAGGTCCACCAGCAGGATATCCTATCAATATTGAGTTAGAAGGAAATGATTATGCAGAATTAATCAATACTGCTGAAAAAATGCGTGATTTTATCAACTCAAAAAGTATTGCAGGAATTGATGAGTTAAAGATTGATGTAAACAAATCTAAACCATCAATGTTGGTAAATGTTGATCGTAAAAAGGCAGGAGAATTAGGGGTAAGTTCATCACAAGTAGGAAATCAATTGCGTAATGCTATTTTTGGATCTAAAGCAGGTATTTATAAAGAAGATGGTGATGATTATGATATTTACGTTCGTTTTAATAAAGAAAACAGATATAATAAAAGCGCGATTTTCAATCAGAAAATTACTTTTAGAGATATGTCTTCAGGAACAATTAAAGAAATTCCTGTATCAGCAGTAGCAGAACAAACAAATACCTCTGGGTTTAGCGCTATTAAACACAAAGATGTAAAAAGAGTGGTAACGGTATATTCAGCTTTAGCTCCAGGATATACAGATGCAGCAGCCATTGTATCACAAATCCGAAATGAAATGAAAACGTTTACTGAACAACCAGATTCAGTAAAAGTTGATTACACAGGGCAAATAGAAGAGCAAGAAAAGCAAATGGCTTTTTTATTGAAAGCATTTTTTGGAGGGCTAGGATTAATTTTCTTGATTTTAATTTTCCAGTTTAACTCTGTTTCTAAGCCAGCAATCATCATGCTAGCAATTTTCTTAAGTTTAATAGGTGTATTTGGAGGATTAATTATTACGGCAAAACCATTCGTAATTATGATGACTATGATGGGGATTATTTCGCTAGCGGGAATTGTAGTAAATAATGGGGTAGTACTGCTCGACTATACTCAATTACTAATAGATAGAAAGAAAGTAGAGCATGGGTTGTCTTCTGATGATTATTTAGATGTAAACACTTTAGGAGAAGCTGTGATTAGAGGAGGTAAAGCACGTTTACGCCCAGTATTATTAACAGCAATAACAACTATTTTAGGATTAATTCCATTAGCAACAGGGTTGAATATTAATTTCTTTACCTTAGCTAGTGAGTTAAATCCGCACATATATGTTGGAGGGGATAATGTGATTTTCTGGGGTCCATTAGCGTGGACTGTTATTTACGGATTATTCATAGCAACTTTCTTAACATTAATTGTAGTACCGATATTATTCTACTTAATCACTAAGTTTAAAATGTGGTTACGTAGCGTTTTATAATTGATTTTTTGTTAACTGTAAAAAGGGTTAAAAGTAAGTTGCTTTTAACCCTTTTTTATATTTTCGTGCTATGAATAAACCCGTTTTTACAGTTGAAGAAATAAAAAGAAAGATTGAGCAGTATTGTGTGTATCAAGATCGATGTCATAAAGAAGTAGAGAAAAAACTTAAAGATTATAGCTTAATTCCAGAAGCAAGAGAACATATTTTATTACACTTGCTAGAGCATAGTTTTTTAAATGAAGAACGTTTTGCGAAAAGTTTTGCTAGAGGGAAATTCAGAATTAAAAAATGGGGAAAAGACCGAATCGTTAGAGAATTGAAATTTAGAGATATTTCTGCTTATAATATAAAGTCAGCCTTAAAAGAAATAGATGAAGAAGAATACATTAAAACTTTATACAATTTGGTGGAGAAAAAAAATGAATCAGTTTCAGAAACCAATCACTTTAAACGAAAAAAGAAAATTGCTGACTATCTTTTATACAGAGGGTTTGAAAGTAGTTTAATATACGAAGCCTTAAAAACTATTGATTCTTAAATAGGCTATCAAGATTTATTTCACTATCAAACTTTTTCTTAGTGTAAACTGTATTAATCTTATCATTAACACTACTAAAAAGCATCATAATTTTTTCAACCTGACTGTTAACTTGGTGTGCTGAAATAGATGGAATAAAGGTCATATCAGCTAAACGTAAAGTTTCATTTTCAAAAACATTAATACGAGCTTTAAAAGCAGGTGTTTTAAGTATTTCAATATTTAAACTATCTTTAAATTGCTTAGTAAGTGTCTTTAGTTCTAAAGCATTATTTAAAGCCTCAATAGGAGTAGTGTTTTTTAATTCTTGTAAAAAATCTTCAACAGTAAAATATTCTTTCCAAGGTTTAATTTCGTCAATGTACTTTTCGTTTATTTCAGAATAATCAGTATGCTTAACCGAAATATTCATTTCAGTTTTAGTAGGTAACACTTCCTTTTGTTTTTCTTTTTTTTCACAAGAAGTAACTAAAAAAAATAATGAAGCAATAACAAATAAAAAACGACCCATTTCAATAAAATAATTAGGGGATAAAAGTACATATTTTACTTGGTATTCTTTACAGAATTAAATTAGAAGTTTGAAATCAGTAGATTAGCTATCTCTTTTGTAGATAGTTAAAAAAGAGCAAATACTTTTTGCGAAATCTTAAATTTAATAACTTTGCAAACATCTATTTTTGAATAATTTAAAATGAGTGAAACGATATTAATTTTAGGAGCTTGCGGGCAAATAGGAACAGAATTAACCCAAAAATTACGTTCTATTTATGGGACAGATAATGTAATAGCTTCCGATATTAGAGAAGGAAATGCTGAAATGATGAGCTCAGGGCCTTTTGAAATCATTGATGCTACCAATCAAGAGCAAATTTTAAGTGTTGTTCAAAAATATAAAGTAACCCAAGTGTATTTAATGGCTGCAATGTTATCAGCAACTGCAGAAAAGTACCCATTAAAAGGCTGGGATTTAAACATGACTTCGTTATTAGCGGTGTTAGAGTTAGCAAAAGAAAAGCATATTCAAAAAATATATTGGCCTAGTTCAATGGCAGCTTTTGGACCAACATCACCAAAAATGAATACACCACAGCAAACCATTATGGAACCTTCTACGGTTTATGGAATAAGTAAAGTAGCAGGAGAGCATTGGTGTAATTATTACCACGATAAATATGGGGTAGATGTACGAAGCATTCGTTACCCAGGAATTATAAGCTGGAAAACCTTACCAGGTGGAGGAACTACCGATTATGCTGTTGATATTTATTTTGATGCTTTAAAAAAAGGAACTTTTGAGTGCTTTTTATCAGAAAATACACGTTTACCAATGATGTATATGGACGATGCTATCAATGCAACTGTACAGTTAATGCAAGCGGATGAAGAAAATATTAAAACAAGAACTTCATACAACTTAGCGGCAATTAGTTTTACCCCAGCTGAAATAGCGACTGAAATTAAAAAATACATTCCAGAATTTACCATAACGTATAATCCAGATTTTAGACAAGTGATTGCTGATAGTTGGCCTCAAGTAATTGATGATTCAGCGGCAAGAAAAGATTGGGGATGGAGGCATCAGTTTGACTTAGCTTCTATGACTAAAGATATTATTACCAATTTACAAGCTAAAACTGAAGAGTCAGCAGAAGTGTAAGGTTGTATTTATGTTTTCGTCTATGTTATTCAAGTTTTATAGTGAATTGTAACTTGGGTTACCTAAGGTTTACTATAGATAAAATACTTTTGTAATAACAATACATTTACGATGAAAAAAATTATCCAAAATAGCTTAGAAAAGGCGCTCTCTTACAGTGAATATAGAGATTTAGTAAGTGACTTATTAGCACAAGGAAAATCTACTGGACCTAATCAATCAGATGATTTATTAAACTATAGTAAGTTAAATGATAAACGTATGAAGCGTTTAGACAAAACGGTAAAACTTACTGAAGAAACGCTTGCTAAAATTAAAGATGTAAAAGAACCACAAACTTGGTTAGTATTAACGGAAGGATGGTGTGGTGATGCAGCACAAAACTTACCTGTAATTAATAAAATAGCAGAAGAAAATCCAAACATCAATTTAAAACTAGTTTTACGAGATGAAAACCTAGAGTTGATGGATGAATTTTTAACTAATGGAGGAAGATCAATTCCTAAATTAATTGCTTTAAATAAAGAGAACGAAGTAATCAATACTTGGGGGCCAAGACCTACCACAGCAACTAAAATGGTTGTTGATTATAAAGAAAAACATGGTAGCTTGGATGCTGACTTTAAAACAGATTTACAAGTTTGGTACAACAAAAATAAAGGAGAAAATACACAAGAAGATTTAGTATCAATGCTTCAGTAATAAAGTACATAAAAAAGCTAGAAATTCCCCTTTTTGTTTTTGTCAAAAAGGGGAATTGTTTTCTGTATCTTTGCGTTCATAAGGAATAAATATGTTTGTAGAATTCAGTAGTTTATCAGAAGAGGCAAAAGTTTGGGTATATCCATCAAGTCGAAAATTTTATCCGCAAGAAATTGACGGACTAAAAGAAAAGTTACAAGGCTTTATTGATGGATGGAAGTCTGAAGATACTGACTTCAAAGCTTCTTTTGAGTTAAAATACAATCGTTTCATTATTTTTTCTGTTGAAGAAGGTTTAGTATTAACGAATGCAGATATTGATAAACAAGTAGCATTTATTTTACAACTACAGCAAGAATACGAAGTGGAGCTGTTAGATAAAATGAATGTGTGTTTTAAGCAAGGAGAATTTATTCAGTACAAAGACGTCAAAGAGTTTAAAAAGTTGCTTAAAAAGAAGTCTGTATCAGCTAAAACAGTTGTTTTTGATAATTTAGTACAAACTAAAATAGAATTAGAAAATTATTGGGAAGTACCTATTACAGAAAGCTGGTATAGTAGATTTTTATAGGTTATTGATAAACTCATCAACACTGAGAGCATTATCTACAGGAAAGTCTCCAATCTTGGTTCTTCTAAGAACAGATAAATGTGCTCCAGAATTTAATGCTTCTCCGTAATCGTTGGCAATAGAACGAATATATGTTCCTTTACTACATACGATTCTGAATTCAACATTAGGTAAATCAATTTTTGTGATTTCAAACTCGTTAATTTCTACTTCACGAGCTTTAATTTCGGTGGTTTCACCTTTGCGAGCTAATTCATATAAACGTTTTCCATCTTTTTTAATTGCAGAGAAAATAGGTGGTTTTTGCTGAATTTTTCCAATAAACTGTTCAGTAGTTTTATGCAGTAACTCTTCTGTTATATGTTCTATAGGAAACGTTTCGTTGATTTCTGTTTCTAAATCGTAACTTGGTGTTGTAGCACCAATAACAAATGTACCCGTATATTCTTTTACCTGCCCTTGATATTCGTTAATGTTCTTGGTCTGTTTACCAGTACAAATAATTAATAAACCAGTTGCCAAAGGGTCAAGCGTTCCAGCATGTCCTACTTTAATTTTTTTAATATCAAAACGTTTACGGATATGCCAACGTAGCTTATTCACTACTTGAAAAGAAGTCCATTCCAAAGGTTTATCAATTAGTAAAACCTGTCCGTTTTTGTAATCTTCTGCAGTCATCTAGAAAAATAAAGAATAGCCAATGGCAATTAAACCTACAATTGCACAGTATAAAGAGAAATATGATAATTTACTCTTCTTAACCAACGCAATCATCCAAGTACATGCTAACAATCCAGAGATGAAAGCAGCGATAAAACCAGCTGATAATGGAATAATTTCTGAACTCTGAAAATTAATGTCTCCACTTAAAATATCTTTAGCTACTTTTCCTAAAATTAACGGTACAACCATTAAAAAAGAAAAACGAGCAGCTTTGGTTCGGTCTACACCTAATAAGACAGATGTTGAAATAGTAGCTCCCGAACGTGAAATTCCAGGTAACATAGCGATTGCTTGAGAGATTCCTATAATTACAGAATTTTTAAAAGAAACACTTTTATTAGTGTTCTTAGCTTTATCAGCCAATAAAAGCAATACAGCAGTTACTAAAAGCATAAAACCTACTAATAAAATTTTTCCTCCAAAAAAACTTTCCAACTCCTTTTCAAAGGCTAGACCTATAATTACAGCAGGAATCATAGACAGCACAATTTTCACAGAAAACTGCATTTCCTCATTCCATGTAAACTGAAAAAGCCCTTTAAAAATTTCAGCAATTTCTTTTCTAAATACTACAATAGTACTGAGTGCTGTAGCAGCGTGTAGAACAACAGTAAATGTTAGGCTTTCTTGAGGTACAGAAGTATCTCCAAATAAAGCTTTTGCTAACTCTAAATGACCACTAGATGAAACTGGTAAAAATTCAGTAAGTCCCTGAATGACTCCAAGGATAATTGCTTCTAATAAATCCATGTTTATTTTTTAGAATTGGCAAAAATAGCATAAATTTCTATACCCAATCCGATAATTACTAAGGTAGGAGCTAAACGAATCCTACGCCAACCATATATTTCAGAGTTGAACACGTTAGGGTCGTCGCTACCGCCACCTGCCATTAAAATAAACCCTAAGGCAATTACAGCGATACCAATAAGCATGATGATATAATTTCGCTTACCGAATAGAAATTCTTGTTTTGATGAATTATCTTTTTTCATAAATAATTTAGTAATACAAATCGTTGGTTTGTAAGTTTAAGAATCGTTGTGTAGCAAAGAAGGTGCTAATCCATGTAATAAAAAATGCAACAAGTATAACTCCTCCAGCTACATACCCTAAAGCAGCATAATCTGTAAGTAGTTCTAATGTAGGGATATATTTGTCTACATAATAAATTAAAACACCCAATCCACTTATAGATATAAAAGCTCCTAGTAAACCTAGTTTGATACTTTGCCAAATAAAAGGTCTACGAATAAAACTCTTAGTGGCACCAACCATTTGCATGGTTTTTATGTTGAATCGTTTTGAGTAGATTGATAATCGGATAGAGCTGTTAATTAAAATAATAGCAACTAACCCAAAAAAACCACTTAATACCAATAACCAAAAGCTAATGCGTTGGATGTTTTTGGTAAGTAATTGTACCAATGGTTTGTCGTAACTTACTTCGGCTACAAATTTATTTTTATCAAAAGACTTTTCAAGTTCACTCATTTTTTCAGGAGTCACAAAATCTGCTTTCAAGTAAATGTCTATTCCATTTTTTAACGGGTTGTCTCCCAAAAACTGTAAAAAATCTTCACCTAAATCTTTTTTATATTCTTTGGCAGCGTCTTCTTTAGAAATATAGACTACCTTGTTAACAAACGTCTCTTTTTTAATTGATTCTTTAAGACTTTTAATGTTTTTATCAGCTACTTCATCTTTTAAGAAAAGCGTCATAACTACTTTTTCTTTAAAGTGGTTTGCAACTTTTGTTGATTTTAAAAGAACTAAACCTAAAACACCAATCATAAAAAGTACTAAAGCAATACTTACTACTACTGATATGTATGAAGATTGTAATCGGCGTTTTTGAAAAGAATCAAAAGAGGTTGTCATTAGTAAATACTGATTTTAAGGCGTTGCAAGATACAAATATTTAATTTTTAAATACTTCCTATTCTTCTATCTCTTGGCATAACTCAATAAGTACACCATTGGTAGTTTTAGGATGCAAAAAAGCTACTAGTTTATTATCGGCTCCTTTTTTAGGAGTTTCATTCAAAACAGTAAAACCTTCACCTTGTAAACGCTTAATTTCTTCTTTTATGTTATCAACAGCAAAAGCAATGTGATGAATTCCTTCTCCTTTTTTTTCTATAAACTTGGCTATAGGGCTGTCAGGTTTCGTAGCTTCTAATAATTCTATTTTATTAGGACCAGATTTAAAAAACGAAGTTTTTACTCCTTCGCTAGCAACTTCTTCAATTTTATAATGTGATTCTCCAAAAAGAGAAGCAAATAATGAGTTAGATTTTTCTAAGTCTTTAACGGCTATACCAATATGTTCGATTTTGTTCATAAGGTAAAAGTAAAAAATATAGCGAACTATTTATAAACTTTCTATTGCTATTTTTTCAGCCATAATAATAAGTACGTCTGATTGATTTATCATTGAAAGTATTTGTGAACTAATCCCTTTAAGTTGTTCATGATTGCAACAAAACCTCCAAACTTGTTCTAGGAATTGCGTAAAATCTTCATTTGTGTCGTATTTAAACTGCTTGGTTTGGTAAATTACTGCTAAAAGTTGCTCTATCAAGGTTGTTGAATTATCTAAAATAGTAGCATAGGGAGTGTATACTTCCCATAAGTCTTGTTGAGCTTCTGTTAATGTTGATGCTCCTAATTGTAGAGTCTCTTTTTTCTTATTTCTACTATTTGGGATGAATGAACTTAACATGGCTCTTTTAACTGCAAATTTGGATGAATCCGGTAAGTTAAGTGCTTTTAATACTTCTTCTGTAGCTAACAACCAATTGCGAATATTTTTAGCGCTTTGTGTATTTTTTTTCTCAATTTGATTCGCTAATTCATGTATTTCATTCAATTGAGTTTTGAGTTGATTGGTTATTTTTGTAATTGATTTTCTCATAACTATTCTGGTAATAATTTGGTTTCTCTTACACCATCTTCATTTTCTGAAGTATACCACTCCATGCCTTCTTCATTTAAAGTCATTTTAATCTGAACTATATTTTCAGGTTTGATTTCGTTTAGTTTATGAGCTTCTACAATAACTTTCGTGTTTTTTTGTGTTATTTGTCTACTTTTAATAGATGGTCTTAATTCTGAATTAAGTTTTTTAACTAATACGTCGTAACTTACTTTTTCATTATAAATAGAGATAAACTCTTCAGATAATTGTTGTGAAAACCTTGATAATACAGGGGCGATTTCACCAGTTGCTTTTATGTTTTTTTCAAGTTCATCTGTTCTTTGTGCTATTATTGAGCGAAGCATAGTAGATGTTTTTCTGTCAAAAGAAGTAATTTTTGAAGCATCTTTTAAAATTGTATAGGCTTGTGAATTGAAAGTAACATTATCAATAGGTTCGTAATCGGCTTCATAAGTCTCTTCTAATTCTCCAATCGCTACAGGAATGGTGAGTTCAATATTTTGTGCTTTAAAACGAGGAATAGAAAAATGTTTCAAGAGTTCATGGCGTGAAAACTTCTCAGCAATCTCTAAAGATTTCAAATCAGACATTAAACGTGCTTCTGCAATGCTGGTGGCGATTCCCCCTAAATATTCATTTAAATTTACCATAATAAAAATTTTTAAAAAGAGGTTGTACGGTTTGGTACGGTACAACCTCGTAGTTATGAATGTTAAGCTACAGCAGCAATACTGTCTTCTAGCATATTTAAAATTCTACTTAATCCTTCAGGTAACTCGTCGTTTACGGCACGAACTTTTACCCCAAGATTATATGTTTTATCAACCTTAACGCCTTGAGATGTGTTTCTTTTGTATGAAGCAGAAGCTTTAAAGTTTACAATTTTGTAATTGATTCCTAATTCTGCACTAGCTGCAAACTCAGACGATACGTTTCTTGTTTCAGTAGAACTCAAGCGTGCATTAAAATCAATGTTTACTTCATCAATACGAATTGATGGAATGGTAAGCATTGTTAAAAATGGTACTTTGATTTCAATTTCGCTTTTTATGAATTTTAGATTGTCAGGACCAATGGCTTCATTTGGATCGTAATCAGGGTTAGGTACTGACTTTTCATATTGAAAATCAACATAACGTAATGAATCTGGATTAGTAGGGTTATTGTCTTTTTCAAAACCTACTTCTTTAATAAAATTTACAGTGGCCATTGAAGCTGCTGTTTGTGCTTGTATTGCAGCCTGTAAAGGACCCCCAACATATACGTTGAAGTCTAAACTGTTTAATTCTGGAACTAAATTTGGCATATTTTTTATTTTGTGTACCTACTCTGTTTATAATTAGGCTTTTCGGTGTTCGCCTAGTATTTCGAAATAACTGAAGGCAAAATTGAAATAAACCTGAAGTATATTTTCGAGGAGTATAACTGTAAAAACATTGTAATAATCCTAGGTTTTTAAGAAGGTTTTTCCCTTTGTAAGCTTTAGGGAATAAAAAATGAGATTTATTAAAAAAAACAAGAGTTTATGTCATGAAAAAGCAATAGTTAAAACATTTGTAGAGATAAGGGGTTTTTCCTGTTTGTGGGTTGTTGTATGTTAAGTAACTAGTTGATAACTGAGGTTTTAAAGGGTTTCTGAGTAATTCCGTTTTTTTTATTAAGAAATAAGCCGTTATATTTAGAAAATCAAAAAATCAATTTTATTATGAAAAACACTAACCAACTTAAATTATTATTGTTAACTCTTGTAATGAGTTTTGCTATTTCATGTGATAAGATAAATGGAAATAAATGTGACTGTGACGATTGGCAGTCTCAAGTGCCAGAAGGTACTTTTTGTTACTCTGATGAAGGAAGAACAAAAGAAATGTTAAACTATAAGGAAATCATTCAAATGCTATCAAGCTATGATAGAACAAGAATTGCACCACTAGAAGAGGCCTTAGGCTATGAAGATACGCGGGCAAATACATTTGATTTTGTACAATTTAAAAAGTATTTGGGGCATGTAGAAAACCTAAGTAAAAAGGCAAAAATTAAAATAACGGGAATTAGCTTTGTATCTACAGCCAAGGAAAACCACAATAAAACAGGGAAAAGTTATAGTAGTTTAATTTATATTCCTACAACCACAATTAATGGAAAGCAAATAGCTTTTGATCCTGTGCAATCTGCAAAACATGGAAAGTTAGTAACGTTTAAAGAAATGCTGGAAAAGCATGGGTATAAATGGATATATAATACAAGAGAAGAGTTTGAAAAAAGGAAAAGAGATGATTACAATTATAGAATCAAAACAGTGAGAGAAAATAAAGCTGGATTTATGTTTGCTTCACCTCAAGATGATGAGTTATTAAGTGGAGCAGGAAATCAAGGACAACTTTCACCACCATTTTAAATTTATGATAAAAAGCGATTTCCCTTTATATTCACAAATATTAGTAGCGTTATTAAGTATTATTTTTTTGATAATAAAGAAGACACGCTTCTTAAAGATTTTAACTTTGTTTCTTGTAGTTACTTCTTTAGTAGAGCTTGTTGGGGCTTATTATACTGAAATAATGAAGCCAAGTTTCTTTATTTATCATTATTATACTTTTTTTGAATACGTGATTATTTATTTTTTATTCGAAGGTTTAGTAAAGGATAAAAAGCGGTTAAATATTTCGAGGATACTACTTTTAGCTTTTGTGATAATGTGGGGAATGATTTATTATGATAAAACATATCTTTTCTATTCAATGATTGTAGGATCATTCAATGTAGGGGTATTAGCTTTTTTATATTTAAGAGAATTGTTGCTTTCTAATGAAATAATAAATTATAAAAAGTTATTGCCCTTTTGGGTGTCAGTAGGGCTGCTTGTTTTTCATTTACCAGCGATTCCGTTTTTTAGTTTTTTTAGCTATATGAAAAATAGGAATTTGTTTCCCATTTTACATTCGTTAATTTTTTTAATGAATATTATTATATCTTTTGGATTATTATGGAGCAACAAGAAGGCAGAATATTAATAGTTACCACAATAGTAATTGTTATTATTATTGTTTTTTTGGTGACATTGTTTACGGTGTTTCAACGCCGTAAGAATAAATTGTTGCAAGAGCGAGATAAAAATAAAAAACGTTACGAACGTGAAATTGCTGAGACTCAAATAGAAATAAGAGAAGAAACTTTAAGAAATATTAGTTGGGAGTTGCATGATAATATAGGGCAACTCCTAACTTTAGCTAAAATACAGCTACAACATGCTTCTCCTGAAAGTATGGAAGAAATCTCTGAAATTATAGCAAAAAGTTTAACAGAAGTAAGAGCATTGTCAAAAATAATTAACCCTGATTTTATAAATAATATAAAACTAAAAGATGCATTAAATTTAGAAGTAGAACGATTTAATAGGTTAAACTATATTGATGCTAGATTAACAATTACAGGAGAAGAACAAGAGATAAATCAAAAACATGGAATAATTATTTTTAGAATTCTTCAAGAGTTTTTTTCTAACACGATAAAGCACTCTAAAGCATCTAAATTGGAAGTTTTTTTAAGCTATAAAGAAGATTCAATAGAGGTAAAAGCTCAAGATAATGGGGTAGGTTTTGACATGGAAAGAGCCAGGTTAAAAGGTTTAGGACTACAAAATATAAAAGCAAGAGCGAAGCTAATTAATGCAGAGGCAAAGTTTACGTCAGAGCCCCAAAAAGGCACGAGTTTAATAATAAATTACTATATTTAAAGAACCTTAGTGTATTTCCCCAACAACTAATTAACTAAATATAACCCAAGAAATCATGAAATACTCAGTTGTTGTTGTAGATGATCATACGTTATTGTCACAAGCTATCGAAGGTATGGTAAACACTTTTGATAAATTTAAGGTGCTTTATACTTGCAAAAATGGTAAAGAAGTCGAAGAAAAGTTTTTAGCATCGCCTAAAAATATACCAGATTTAGTTTTAGTAGATGTAAATATGCCGGTGATGAATGGTATTGAAACTACAGAATGGATAGTGAATAATTATCCACAAGTTCATGTTATGGCATTGTCTGTAGAAGATACAGATGGAACTATTTTAAAAATGTTAAAAGCAGGTGCTGTAGGGTACTTGTTAAAAGATACCAAAAAAGAAATTCTAGAGAAAGCACTGTTAGAAATGATGGATAGTGGATTTTATCATACTAGGAATGTTACCACTCTTTTGTTAGATTCAGTTTCAGGGAAAAATTCAAGAAATAACTTTGCGTTTAAGGATAATGAAATAACTTTTATGAAGTTAGCGTGTTCTGAATTGACGTATAAAGAAATTGCAGAAAAAATGTTTTTAAGTCCAAAAACTATTGATGGCTATCGAGATAGTTTGTTTACGAAACTAAACGTAAGAAACAGAGTTGGCTTAGTTATGTACGCCATAAAAAATAAAATTTACACTCCGTAATTTTATCCTTAAATTTGCAGTATGGAAGAAACAAATAGACAACGAAAAATAGCAGGAGTGTTGCAACAGGATTTGGTAGACGTTTTACAACGTGCTGCTCAAGATGGAATGAAGGGGGTGATTATATCGGTTTCTAAAGTTTCGGTTACTGCAGATTTAGGGGTGGCGAAAGTATACTTAAGTGTTTTCCCTTCTGATAAAAGAGACGAAATTATTAAAGGAGTGGTATCAAATACACCTTTAATTCGTCATGAATTAGCACAACGAACAAAAAATCAATTACGAAGAATGCCAGAACTGTTGTTCTTTGGAGATGATAGTTTGGATTATATTGAAGATATTGATAAGTCTTTAAAAGGAAAAGATGTAGATCCGATAAAAAATCCAGATGTTTTACCTCGTCGTCAAAAACGTTAATAATTTTTGTTACATTGGCTAGCTAAATTTATTAATGCTTGAACTTCTCTTTATACATAGCTAAACGATACCTGTTTTCAAAAACAAGTACTAATGCAATTAATATTATTACAGCAATAGCTGTTTTTGGTGTTGTGGTTGGTACCTTAGCCTTGTTTGTTGTATTGTCTGGTTTTTCAGGGTTAAAAACGTTTAGTGATTCGTTACTAAATGCATCTGGTCCAGATATAAAAATTACAGCATCTAAAGGAAAAACTTTTCAATATTCACAAGAATTAGATAGTGTCTTGCAACAAAATAAAGAGCTAGAAGTAGCTTCAAAAGTTGTTGAAGAACGTGTTTTCTTAAAGTATAAAGACAAGGAGCATATTGCCCAAATAAAAGGGGTAGATTCAAATTATTCAAAAATTATTCCAACAGACTCTTTGTTAACAGTAGGTACTTGGATTGATGAAAAATATAAGAATACAGCAGTAGTAGGGTACGGAATATCGTATAAATTATCGTTAGGGATTTTTAATTTTGGTGAAGCACTTCAAGTTTTAGTTCCAAAACCAGGAAAAGGATTTATCAATGCAAATAATGCTTTTCGATCGGTTTCAACACAAATAGTAGGTGTGTATACGGGATCAGAAGAATTTCAGAACAAATATGTGTTTACTGAAACTTCACTTGCTCAAGAATTGTTAGGATACGACGATAATCAAATTACGGGTGTTGAACTTCGCTTAAAAGAAGGGGTAAATCTTGATACATTCCAAAAGAACTTACAAAATGTTTTAGGAGATGAATTAAAAGTGCAAACCCGTGCACAGTTAAATACGTTATATTATAAAGTGATTAATACTGAAAACTTCATTTCGTATTTAATCTTTACGTTAATTGTTGCTATTGCTTTGTTTAATGTGATAGGGTCAATTATTATGATGATTATCGATAAACGTCAAAACCTAAAAACGCTGTTTAATTTAGGAAGTAGTATAAACGATATAAAAAAAATATTCGTACTACAAGGTTTTTTATTAACATTGGTAGGAATGAGTATAGGAATTGTTTTAGGGGTAATTATTGTGCTAATCCAACAACGATTTGAATTGTTAATGATTACACAAAATTTAGCATATCCAGTAGAGTTTAAATGGTTAAACCTGCTGATAGTAGTCATCACAATCTCAGTTCTAGGTTATTTAGCTGCAAAGATAGCAAGTTCTAGAATTTCAAAAAATTTTATTGAGCGATAGAATATTTATCCTATTTCAGGAATTGTTGCATTTCCAAATTTAGTTTGTACTTCATCAAAAGCAGCAAAAACATCTTTAGGATCATCAGAAGTAACCATTTTCATTCTGTATTCTTTAAAATGTGGAATTCCTTTAAAATAATTTGTGTAGTGTCTTCTTGTTTCTACAACACCTAAATGTTCACCTTTCCAGTCAATAGCCATTTCTAAATGACGACGAGCCATATCAACACGTTCAGAAATGGTTGGTTTAGATAAATGTTCACCAGTTTTAAAAAAATGTTTTACCTCATTAAAAAACCAAGGATATCCAATAGAAGCACGACCAATCATACAGCCATCTAATCCGTATTTGTCACGCATTTCCATGGCTTTTTCAGGAGAATCAACATCCCCATTTCCAAATACAGGAATATGCATTCTCGGATTGTTCTTTACTTCAGCAATTGGAGCCCAATCAGCGCTACCTTTGTACATTTGAGCACGTGTACGTCCGTGAATTGAAATAGCTTTACAGCCAACATCTTGTAAACGTTCGGCAACTTCAATAATTCGGATAGAATCATGATCCCAACCCAAACGAGTTTTTACAGTAATAGGTAAGTTGGAGTGTTTAACCATGGCTTCGGTAAGAGAAACCATTAAATCAATATCTTTTAAAATTCCAGCACCAGCCCCTTTAGAAACTACTTTTTTTACAGGACACCCAAAATTGATATCGATAATATCTGGATTCGTTTTTTCAACAATCTCAACCGAACGTAACATAGAATCTAAATTTGCGCCAAAAATTTGAATCCCCACAGGGCGCTCCTTTTCGTAAATATCTAGCTTCATTACACTCTTTGCTGCATCGCGAATCAATCCTTCCGAAGAAATAAATTCAGTATACACCACATCAGCACCGTTTTCTTTACATAAAGCTCTAAATGGTGGATCACTCACATCTTCCATTGGCGCTAATAATAGCGGAAAATCAGGAAGTTCTATGTTACCTATTTTTACCATGCTGCAAAGTTACTTTTTTTTGAGTAATTACGTATATTTCGCTTTTTAACTCACAAACTTTTTTATTGGAACTACCTTTTGAACCTATTTTATTTGGTTATACACTTAATATTCATCTTATTTTAGAATATTTAGCATTTTTTTTAGCCTTTCGTTATTATGTTTTCTTGCGTAAGAAAAAAGAAGATTATATTTCTTCTCATAATAGGTTGTCTATTATTTTAGGTGCAGCAGCTGGGGCTTTGATAGGTTCTCGGTTAGTGGGAGTGTTAGAAAATCCTTTAGTCACTTTTTCTACAGAAAACATGCTTCAAATTTTGAATACTAAAACAATCATGGGAGGTTTGTTCGGTGGTTTGTTAGGTGTTGAAATTGCGAAAAAAATAATAGGAGAAACAAAATCGTCTGGTGATTTGTTTGTGCTCCCAATAATTGTAGGGATTTTCATAGGAAGAATTGGATGCTTTCTTTCAGGAATAAATGAATTTACCTACGGAATAGAAACTAAGTTCTTTTTTGGAATGAATTTAGGTGACGGTATTTTAAGACATCCGGTAGCGTTATATGAGTTGGTGTTTTTAATAATATTATTCATCAGCTTAAAATACCTAAAGAAAGAATACATTTTACAATCAGGAGAACTTTTTAAGTTTTTTATGTTAGCCTACTTTGGTTTTCGCTTTTTCATAGAATTCTTAAAACCAAATACTTTCTTTATACTTAGTTTAAGTACTATTCAAATATTATGTATAGTTTGTTATGTATATTACACGAAATTTATAATTCTAAAAATAAAAAATGCCAGAAAGAAAATATAACTACTACGATTTTACATTGAGTTTATGTCCTGAATGTTTAAAAAGAGTAGATGCCAAAATTGTATTTGAAGACGACAAGGTTTACATGCTTAAACGTTGCAGAGAACATGGAAACTCAAAAGTGTTAATAGCAGATGATGTTGAATATTATAAAAATATCAGAAACTATAACAAACCTAGTGAAATGCCCTATACGTTTAATACAAAAACAGATTATGGATGTCCTTACGATTGCGGGTTATGTCCAGATCATGAACAGCATTCATGTTTAACCGTTGTTGAGGTTACTGATAGGTGTAATTTAACGTGCCCTACCTGTTATGCTGGGTCATCACCTACTTATGGTCGCCATCGGACGTTAGAAGAGGTAAAAGCAATGTTAGATGCTGTGGTAAAAAATGAAAAAGAACCCGATGTGGTACAAATTAGTGGAGGAGAACCAACGATACATCCACAATTTTGGGAAATTTTAGACTATGCAAAATCACTTCCCATCCGGCATTTAATGTTGAATACTAACGGGGTTAAAATAGCGAAAGACGTTGCTTTTGCTGAACGATTGAAAACCTATACACCAGATTTTGAAATTTACTTACAGTTTGATTCTTTTGAAGATAGTGTATTGAGAGAGTTGAGAGGAGCAGAATTGAATAGTATTCGCAAGCAAGCACTTGATAACTTGAATAAGTTAAATTTATCAACAACTTTAGTGGTTACGCTTCAAAAAGGATTAAATGATCATGAAATAGGTAAAGTAATCGATTACGCTTTGCAGCAAAAATGTGTGAGAGGAGTTACGTTTCAGCCAACACAAATAGCAGGAAGGTTAGAAAGTTTTAATCCAGAAACAGATAGAATGACGCTTACAGAAGTTAGAAGAAAAATCATGGAACAAACTGATGTTTTTAACGCAGATGATTTAATACCTGTACCCTGTAATCCTGATGCTTTGGTAATGGGATATGCGCTTAAATTAGGAGGAGAAGTGTTTCCGCTAACACGTTATATTAATCCAAATGATTTATTAGATAATAGTAAAAATACCATTATTTATGAGCAAGATGAAGCGTTACATGGAAAAATGGTAGAGCTATTCAGTACAGGAAATTCTGTTGAAGTGGCAGAAGAGAATTTAAAATCAATAATGTGTTGTCTGCCTAATATTGATGCACCAGAGTTAGGTTATGATAACTTATTTAGAATTATAATCATGCAGTTTATTGATGCTTATAATTTTGATGTAAGAGCAGTAAAAAAATCATGCGTGCATATTGTAAATAAAGATAATAAAATTATTCCTTTTGAAACAATGAATCTATTTTACAGGGATGATAAAAAAGAATATTTAGAAGAGTTAAGAAAAGAAATATAAGAAAAAGATATGATATTTTTAGAAGTAGGTGACCTTTCAGGTTTATTTATAATTATTGGATTAATCATGTTTGGTCCACCAGTATTACTTGCTATTATTGGAGCAGCTATTAGGAAAAAAAGTAAAACAGCCTCAAAAATATTTTATATACTAGCTGTTTTATACTTGATAATTGGATTAGGTATATGTGGTAGTATGCTTACTTAAACAAGTTAAAGAAGCTGTTTGATTTCGCTATTTATTTTGTTTGCAGTAGCCTACAAATAAAGTATCTTTGCAAATTAGAAGTAGTTAGAATTACGACGAATGAATCCATGCTAGATATCAAGTAAACAAAAATTTATGTTACATGTCTAGAAATGGCTTGAGAAACTTTAGATGAATGAAAAATATCAGAAACTTTTGCATTATTGCACATATTGATCACGGTAAAAGTACCCTTGCCGATAGGTTGTTAGATTATACAGGTTCGGTTACAGAACGTGAAAAGCAAAACCAACTGTTAGATAGCATGGATTTAGAGCGAGAACGTGGAATTACCATTAAATCGCATGCAATCCAAATGGATTATGTTTATGAGGGAGAGCAGTATGTTTTAAACTTAATAGATACTCCAGGTCACGTAGATTTTTCATACGAAGTTTCTCGTTCAATCGCAGCTTGTGAAGGAGCTTTGTTAATTGTTGATGCAGCACAAAGTATTCAAGCACAAACGATTTCGAACTTATATTTAGCCTTAGAAAATGACTTGGAAATTATTCCAGTATTAAATAAAGTAGATTTACCTTCAGCTAACCCAGAAGAAGTAACTGATGATATTGTTGATTTATTAGGATGCGAACCAGAAGATGTGATACATGCTAGTGGAAAAACAGGTTTTGGTGTTGATAATATTTTAGAAGCTATTATAAAGAAAATATCAGCTCCAAAAGGTAACCCAGACGCTCCATTGAAAGCTTTAATTTTTGACTCGGTGTATAATTCGTATCGAGGGATTGAAACCTATTTTAGAGTGATTGATGGATCTATTAAAAAGAACCAACAAATAAAATTCATGGCAACCGGAAAACAATATGGTGCCGATGAAGTAGGAACGCTAAAGTTAAGTCAGGTTGTAAAGCAAGAAATAAAAACAGGTGATGTTGGTTATTTAATCACAGGAATTAAAGCAGCAAAAGAAGTAAAAGTAGGTGATACCATTACAGATTTTGCAAATCCAACAGGTGAAAGAATAGAAGGGTTTGAAGATGTAAAACCAATGGTGTTTGCAGGAATTTATCCTGTAGATACAGAGGACTATGAAGAATTACGTGCTTCTATGGAAAAGCTTCAGTTAAACGATGCTTCGTTAGTGTTTCAACCAGAAAGTTCAGCTGCACTTGGTTTTGGATTCCGATGTGGATTCTTAGGAATGCTACACATGGAAATTATTCAAGAACGTTTAGAGCGTGAGTTTAATATGACAGTAATTACTACCGTTCCTAACGTAAGTTATCACGCATTTACGCATAAAAACCGAGATGAAATTATCATCGTTAATAACCCAACAGATTTACCGGACCCATCTAAACTAGATAGAGTAGAAGAACCCTTTATTAAGGCTTCAATTATTACAAAATCTGACTTTGTTGGTCAAGTAATGTCGCTTTGTATTGAGAAACGAGGACAAATTGTAAATCAAACCTATTTAACTCCAGAGCGAGTTGAGTTGATCTTTGATATGCCATTGGCAGAAATTGTTTTCGATTTTTATGACAGGTTAAAAACAGTTTCAAAAGGATATGCGTCATTTGACTATCATCCGATAGGAATGCAAAAATCGAAGTTAGTTCGTGTAGATATGTTGTTAAATGGGCAGCCGGTTGATGCGCTTTCTGCGTTATTACATGCTGATAATGCCTATTCAATAGGAAAGCGTATTTGTGAGAAGTTAAAAGAATTAATTCCACGTCAACAGTTCGATATTCCTATTCAGGCAGCGATTGGAGCAAAAATCATCGCTCGTGAAACAGTTAAAGCTTTACGTAAAGATGTAACTGCAAAATGTTATGGAGGAGATATTTCTCGTAAACGTAAGTTGTTAGAAAAGCAGAAGAAAGGAAAAAAACGTATGCGTCAAGTTGGTAATGTAGAAATTCCACAGCAAGCGTTTATGGCAGTTTTGAAGTTGAATGACTAGTTTTTTTTAGAAACTTGAATAGAGAAACAAGAACATAGAAAAATCCCCATTTTGATGAAATCAAAACGGGGATTTTAATTGTCAAATTGTTGCATTGAGTTTTAATCTCTATTTCCTAAAATTTGCAAGCCCCAATATAATAACATTGCTAAAGAACCGAGAGCAGCAACTAAATAGGTTCTTGCAGCCCATTTTAAAGCATCTTTAGAACCTGCTAGCTCTTCACGAGTTACCATGTTTTTCTTTTCTAACCAAGCCAATGCTCTATTACTCGCATCATACTCAACAGGTAAAGTAACAAAACTAAAAATAGTACCTAAAGCCATAAAAGCTAAACCAGCTAATGCAATATAAAAACCAATACCTGTGCTACCTGAAGCTGCACCAAAAGCAATACCTCCAATCACCATCCATTGAGAAAAACGAGAAGTAATACTTACCATAGGTACTAGTTTAGATCGCATTTGTAAGTATTGGTAAGCTCTAGCGTGTTGTACAGCATGTCCTACCTCGTGAGCAGCGACCGCAGCAGCAGCAGCATTTCGTTGGTTATATACAGCTTCACTTAGGTTTACAGTTTTGTTTTGCGGATTGTAGTGGTCGGTTAACATACCTGGTGTAGAAATTACCTGAACATCGGAAATGCCGTGATCAGCTAGCATTTTTTGAGCAATTTCAGCACCACTCATCCCATTACGTAAGTGAACCTGAGAGTATTTTTTAAACTTACGTTTTAACGTATTGCTCACTAACCAACTGAATAGCGATATAATACCAATTAGAATATAAAATCCTATCATAATCTATATAGTTTTAAATTTTTGTATCATTTTTGTTGGTTAAATTTACAACATAAATTATTCCAAATTATTAACGGTATAAAAAAATGTCAAAATGACAAATCAACCTAAAATTTTAACAGTCTACACTGGAGGAACTATTGGTATGGTTAAAGACTACAACACAGGAGCGTTAAAAGCTTTTGATTTCAGTCAAATATCAAGTAAAATACCAGAGTTACAGCAGCTAAATTGCGAAATAGAAACTATTTCGTTTGTTGAACCAATTGATTCATCAAACATGAGTGTAGCTTACTATATTCAAATTGCTGAAATAATCGCAGAAAATTATGACAAGTTTGATGGGTTTGTTGTGTTAACAGGGTCAGATACGATGTCGTATACATCATCAGCAATAAGTTTTATGTTTGAAAACTTACAAAAGCCTGTGATTTTTACAGGCTCACAATTACCTATTGGAGATTTACGTACAGATGCTAAAGAAAACTTAATTACATCCATACAAGTTGCATCAGCTTATGAAAATGGAAAGCCAGTAATTCAAGAAGTAGGGTTGTATTTTGAATATAAGTTATACAGAGCGAATAGAACTACAAAAATAAATGCCGAACAATTTGAAGCGTTTGCTTCTATGAATTACCCACCATTAGCTGAAAGCGGAGTACATCTAAACTTTAATTATCCATTATTACTTAAGCCGAAAGAAAATCAAAATGATTTAGTAGTAAGAAAGAATTTAGATAATCACGTAGCTATTTTAAAGTTATTTCCAGGTATTACAGAATCAGTAGTTAGAAGTTTTATGAATATTCCAAATTTAAAAGGAATTATTTTAGAAACTTACGGATCAGGTAATGCGCCAACCGAAAAATGGTTTGTTGATTTGTTAGAAGAATCAGTAAATAAAGGAATTTATATTGTTAATGTAACTCAATGTAAAGGAGGAAGCGTAATTTTAGGACATTACGAAACAAGTTCAGAATTAAAACGCATTGGTATTGTTGATGGTAAGGATATTACAACAGAAACAGCCATTGCAAAAATGATGTATTTATTGGGAGAAAAGCTTTCAAAAGAAGAATTTACACATTATTTTCAAACACCACTTAGAGGAGAAATGGTTTAGTTTGTAAATAAATCGTTAATTTTGTGCTTGTAACTGCTTGAAATAGTATAGAAAAGAGTTAAAAAAGGGATGTTTAATAGAAATCATATAGATTTTTTTTAATGTACCAACATTTTTTTGTTACTTGCCACTCTGTAAAATTAAAAGCGTAATAAGTACAAGTAAAGAATTACTTATTTGTAAAAAATTAAGTTATTCATAGTAAAATTTGTATTTTTAACCCGTTAACTATTTAAAATTAATTATAACAAAATGAAAAAAGTAGTAAATATCCTAACGATTACAGGATTTATGTTTTTAGGAGCTATTCAATCAACTTATGCTCAAGAAGCTGAGAAAACTTTTCACCAAGAGTTAAAGCAACGTTTTATTGAAGGAGACCCTAAGTTTATGGGAATTGTATTGGTAGCCTTAATTTTAGGTTTAGCTATTGCAATTGAAAGAATTATTTATTTAAACATGGCTACAACAAATACTAAAAAATTAGTAGCTAGCGTTGACGAAGCATTAAGTTCAGGTGGTGTAGAAGCTGCTAAAGAAGTTTGTAGAAATACAAAAGGTCCTGTTGCCTCTATCTTTTTCCAAGGTTTAGAGAGAGCTGATGAAGGATTAGATGCTGCTGAAAAAGCTGTTGTAGGATACGGTGGAGTACAAATGGGATTATTAGAGAAAAACGTTTCTTGGTTATCTTTATTTATCGCGTTAGCACCAATGTTAGGGTTCATGGGAACTGTAATTGGTATGATTGATGCATTTGATAGAATTGCTGTAGCAAATGATATTTCTCCAGCGGTAGTTGCAGGGGGTATTAAAATTGCGTTATTAACAACAGTATTTGGTCTTATTGTAGCAATTATTTTACAAATTTTCTATAACTACATTATTTCGAAGATTGATAGTATCGTTAACAACATGGAAGATGCATCTATCTCTTTAATCGACTTATTAGCTAAGTATAAAAAATAATCAATCAATATGAATAGTAAAATATTAACATTACTAGTAGCTGCAATTTCACTTATCGGTGCTGCATTATTTTTAAATGTAGCAAGAATAGATAAAGAAGATTTAGAGGCAGTGTCAAGTGCTGTTTCTCCTTTAGTAACCTATTCTTTCTGGTTGTTAATTGGGGTAGTAGTAACAGCAGTTGTAGCCTCTATGTGGGGGATGCTTAAAAACCCTGCAGCATTAAAAAAAGTATTATTAGGTGTTTTAGCATTAGCAGTTCTTTTTGCAGTGTCTTATTTCTTATCTTCAGATGCACAAGTAATTGGAGCAGATGGAGCAGAATTAGCAGCGCAAGGGAGTACATCTAAATGGGTAGGAACAGGAATTACTTACAGCGTTTTCTTAGGAGTAATAGCTAGTGCATTCTTTGTTTGGGATTTATTAAAAGGAATCGTTAAATCATAAGTTAATATGGCAAGAAGAGAAAACCCAGAAATTAATGCAGGTTCGATGGCAGATATTGCCTTCTTGCTACTTATCTTTTTCCTTGTAACAACAACGATGGATGTAGATTCAGGTATCCCTAAAAAGTTAGCTGAAAAAACTGATGTAAAACCACCAATTATTAAAGAAAAAAATATTTTTCAAGTTAGTATCAACCGTAATAATCAACTTTTAGTTGAGGATCAAGTAATGGAGTTGAAAGACTTAAAAGATGCAGCTATAAAATTTATTGATAATGGTGGAGGTATTGGTAACCCAATGCCAGGAAAAGAAGCAGGAGCTACTTGTAATTACTGTAAAGGTGAAAAAGACCCTGAATCATCAGATCATCCAAATAAAGCAGTAATCTCTGTTGAAAGTGATAGAGGTACTGAGTATGGTACTTATGTTGCTGTACAAAATGAGTTGTTAAGAGCTTATACAGAATTACGTAATAGATTGTGCCAAGAGAAATATGGTATGAGCTTTACTGAATTAGAACAAGCTTTTAAAGACAGCGCAAGAAAAGATGAGTCATTAAGAAGAAAAGTAGAAGATATCAAGTCAAGTTATCCTCAAATTATTTCTGATACAGACCCAACAAACGTTCAATAATAGTAAAACAATAGAGTATGTCTAAATTTAAAAAGAAGAAAAAAGGATTGCCAGCTGTATCTACGGCATCTTTACCAGATATTGTTTTTATGTTATTATTCTTTTTTATGGTAACTACTACCATGAGAGAAACAGATTTACAGGTTGAATCACCTCGTTTACCTAGTGCAAGTGAAGTAAAAAAACTTGAACGTAAAAGTTTGGTGAGTACAATTTATGTTGGTAAAGCAAAGGATCCAAAATATGGTACAGGATATAACAGAATTCAGTTAAACGACAAAATAGCTACTCCAGATGAGGTGCCGTCGTTTATCTATCTTGAAAGAGATAATGTTTCTGAAGCAGAAGTACCTTTTATGACAACTTCAATAAAGGCAGATAGAGAATCGAGTGTAGGTACATTAGCCGATATTCGTGAGAAGTTAAGAGATGTTAACGCTCTTAAATTAAGTTTATCTACTCACAAAGGAGATGTTATTAAGAAGTAATTACTTTTAAATAAAACAAAAAGAGCAATCTAATGATTGCTCTTTTTTTATACAAAAAAAGGTATATTTATCGTTAGATAATTATCTATGAAGTACATCGTAAGTTTTTTAATGTTTTTTCTGTCTTTACAACTTTTTAGTCAGAAAGACTCTCTACAGTTAGGTGATAAATATTGGGAAGATCAATTATATATTGATATTACTTATAATTTATTACAAGATCAACCTGATGAAATAGGTAGAACAGGTTTTTCATACGGGTTAGCAGCCGGATATATGAAAGATATACCCTTTAACAGAAAAGGAAAAACAGCTATCGCTCTTGGTTTAGGTTATAACTATGATTCATTTAGTCACGGATTAAAAGTGTTAGAAGGTAGTGTTGAAGAGTATGAAACAGAGGCTGATATTACATCTAATAAAATAAAACTTCATAATTTAGAGCTTCCAATTCAGTTTAGATGGCGATCTTCTGATGCAAATACCTACTCGTTTTGGCGTTTTTATGCAGGGTTTAAAGTTTCTTATAACATAAGTAATAACTTTCGATACGATTTACCATCAGGACAAGTTAGTTTTTCAAATGCAGAAAAGTATAATAAATGGCAAACAGGTGTAACGTTATCTGCAGGTTACGGTACATTTAACTTTCACGTGTATTATGGACTGTCTCCAATGTTTAAAGATGTAAGTCTTAATGGAAAATCAATAGATAGTAAAATAGTTAAACTTGGTTTAAGTTTTTATCTTTTATAATATGTAATAAGCTATAAAAGGGCTAAATAAGCCAATAAAAAAACCTAAGTACACTTCTCTTACATTGTGAGCTTTTAAGCGCAACCTAGAGCTTGCAAGAATTCCAGACAAGAAAATAAAAGTTACAATTATAGGAAGTACATAAACAGCCTGTATCTGTTGAAATAATAAGAAATATCCAATAGCAACCCCCATAGATAACAAATGAAGGCTTCCTTTAATCTTAAAAGGAAAAAGTAAGTAAATAAAGCCTAAACCAAATACAGTCCCGTAAAATAGATAGCTAATATCTTTTACAACACTCATACTAGCGAACATTTTTCCTAGAATTAAAAACAAAGTCATCATAAAGAAAATAGGAAACTTTCGTTCGTTAATACTGTGTACGCGAAAAGATTTTATATAACCAATAGACTTTAAAAAAACTAACAAAAGCATTGGTATAAGATAAGTAGCAACAAAAACTATTGATAATATTGTATATTTTTGTTGCTTGTTTAAGCTTATTGGTGAAAGTATAAAATATAAAATTATACCTATAGTAGGCATTACAATAGGGTGCAGAATAGTTGATATGAATTTATGCAAACGCATTAAATTTCTTTGCGCAATCTAGCGACAGGAATGTCTAATTGTTCACGGTATTTGGCAACTGTTCTTCTTGCAATAGGATATCCTTTCTCTTTCAAAATCTTTGATAATTTTTCATCAGTAAGAGGTTTTCGCTTGTCTTCCTCTTTAATTACAGTTTCTAGAATTTTCTTAATTTCTTTAGTAGAAACATCTTCTCCTTGGTCATTTTTCATCGATTCAGAAAAGAACTCTTTAATTAACTTTGTACCATAAGGTGTAGAAACATATTTGCTACTAGCAACACGAGAAACAGTTGATACATCCATACCAATTTCATCGGCAATATCCTTTAGAATCATAGGTTTTAACTTACGCTCATCGCCTGTTAAAAAATATGCTGTCTGACGATGCATAATTGCACTCATAGTTATTAAAAGTGTCTGTTGACGTTGCTTTATAGCGTCTATAAACCACTTTGCGGCATCTAATTTTTGTTTTATAAAAAGTACTGCATCTTTTTGTGATTTAGTCTTCTCTTTAGCATCTTGATACCCTTTTAACATATTGTTATACTCTCTAGAAACATGTAATTCTGGAGCATTACGGGCATTTAAAGTTAGGTCTAAATTACCATCAATAATTTTAATTGAAAAATCAGGAACTATTTGCTCTGCTATTTTATTGTTTCCAGCGTAAGAACTTCCAGGCTTTGGGTTTAGTTTGCTTATTTCGTTTATAACCTCTTTTAATTGCTCTTCAGAAATACTGAATTTTTCTAGAAGTTTCTTGTAATGCTTTTTAACAAAATGATCAAAAGCTTCTTCTAAAATTCTTATTGCTAAAACTCTACTTTCATTTTCAGATTTAGCTTTTAATTGAATAATTAAACACTCTTTTAAATTTAAAGCACCAACACCTGTAGGATCTAACTTTTGAACAACATTTACCAAAACATCTTGTACTTTTTCCTCAGCAGTAAAAACATTTTGAGTAAAAGCTAAGTCATCCACTAAATCTATAATATCTCTACGAATATACCCGCTATCATCAATACTACCCACTAAAAACTCAGCAATAGCACGCTCTTCTTCGTTAATTCTAAAAGTATTTAATTGATTTTTTAAAGATTGATGGAAGCTAGTACCTGCTGCATAAGGAATTTGTCTATCTTCATCGTCTGAAGAATAGTTGTTAGTTTGTGTTTTATAACTTGGGTATTCATCGTCACTTAAATACTCATCAATATTTATATCGTCTGCATCTATCTTTTCATTACCCGAATCGTCATAATCAACATCATTGGCTAAAGTGTCTTCAAAATTATCAGGCTCATCTTTACCCGTGTCTAATGCAGGGTTTTCTTCAATTTCTTGTTTCAAACGTTCTTCAAAAGCTTGCGTAGGCAGTTGAATTAACTTCATCAACTGTATTTGTTGTGGAGATAATTTTTGAAGTAACTTCTGATGTAAACTTTGTTTTAGCATATATACAAAGATATGAAATAGGACAAAAAAAATCGTCATTCGTAAAGGAATGACGATTGTTATTTATAAGTTTTATGATTTTTTTAGAAATCAGCGTTTTGTGGCGTTCTTGGAAATGGAATTACATCACGAATATTGCTCATTCCAGTAGCAAATAAAACTAAACGCTCAAAACCTAAACCAAAACCAGAGTGTACGGCTGTACCGAACTTACGAGTGTCTAAATACCACCATAATTCTTCTTCAGGAATATCTAATTCCGCCATTTTTTCTTTTAAAACATCTAAACGTTCTTCTCTTTCTGAACCTCCTACCATTTCTCCAATGCCAGGGAATAAAACATCCATGGCACGAACTGTTTTACCATCTTCATTCAAACGCATGTAAAACGCTTTAATATTTGCTGGATAATCAAATAAAATTACAGGACACTTAAAGTGTTTTTCAACTAAATAGCGTTCGTGCTCAGATTGTAAATCAACTCCCCATTCGTTAACAGGAAATTGAAATTTTTTCTTTTTGTTAGGTTTAGAGTTTCTTAAAATATCAATGGCCTCTGTATAGCTTACACGCTTAAAGTTGTTGTCTACAACAAACTTTAATTTTTCAATTAAGCCCATTTCACTACGTTGTGCTTGAGGTTTAGTTTTTTCCTCTTGCGCTAAACGATTGTCTAAGAAAGCTAAATCATCCTTACAGTTATCTAATACATATTGTAACACGTACTTGATAAAGTCTTCAGATAAATCCATGTTAGCATCTAAATCGTTAAAGGCTACCTCTGGTTCAATCATCCAAAATTCTGCTAAGTGACGTGTAGTATTAGAGTTTTCAGCTCTAAAAGTAGGGCCGAAAGTATATATTTTACCTAATGCCATAGCATAGGTCTCACCTTCTAATTGACCAGAAACCGTTAAGTTGGTCTCTTTTCCAAAGAAATCTTGAGAATAATCAATTTTACCTTCTTCGTTTACAGGAGCTTTGTTTGCCTCAAATTGAGTTACTTTAAACATTTCTCCAGCACCTTCAGCATCAGAACCCGTAATAATTGGAGTGTTTACATAGTAAAATCCGTTTTGTTGGAAATATTGATGTACTGCAAATGATAATGCAGAACGCAAACGCATTACAGCACTAAAAGTGTTAGTTCTTACACGTAAATGAGCATTTTCGCGTAAGAATTCTAAACTATGTTTTTTAGGCTGAATTGGATACTCGTCAGGATTTGAATCTCCTAAAATTTCTAAATTAGTTACTTTAACTTCTACTGTTTGTCCTTTACCTTGACTTTCAACTAAAGTACCCTGTATGCTAACAGCAGCTCCAGTATTTATTCTTTTTAATAAAGTTTCGTCGGTATTTTCAAAATCTACAACACACTGAATATTATTAATAGTAGAGCCATCATTTAAAGCAATAAAACGATTGCTTCTAAAAGTTCTTACCCACCCTTTTACGTGTACTTCTTGTAAAAAATTGTCAGATTGTAATAAATCTTTAACGCTACTTCTTTTCATGTCTTTATATCTTCAATAAAATCAAGCAAAGATACTTTTTTGCTGTTAATTAGCAATAATAGAAATCGAAGAATAAAGAGTTAACTTTTAGATGCTAAGTTTAATAGAAAAAACAAGTATTTATGAGTAAAATATGACTCCTTGATGCTAACCTTATTTATCTTCTTTTGGAGGTAATATTTTAAACTTAGTTTCTTTTAAAACTTTCTTGTTTGCTATTTTCTTCTCAAATGAAAGTAGGAGAGAAGGTAACAATAATAAGTTTGAAACCATAGCTAACAATAATGTTATTGAAACTAAACCTCCTAAGGCGATAGTACCTCCAAAACTTGAAACAGTAAATACTAAAAACCCGAAGAATAGTACAATAGATGTATAGAACATACTTACTCCTGTTTCTCTTAAAGCTGAATATACAGCAGGCTTTATCTTCCAATTATTAGCCAGTAGTTCTTGTCGATATTTAGCAAGGAAGTGAATAGTGTCATCTACCGAAATACCGAAGGCAATACTAAAAACTAAAATTGTGGAGGGTTTTATAGGAATGCCAAAGAATCCCATTAATCCACCAGTAATTAGTAGTGGGAGCATATTGGGAATCAATGAGATTAATATCATTTGAGGCGAACGGAACATCCATGCCATAAATATTGAAATTAATATGATTGCTAACGATAGTGAAATAACTAAGTTTTTAATCAGGTAATTGGTTCCTTTCAAGAAAACTAGTGCTTTACCTGTTAGTGAAACATTAAACTTTTCATCTGGAAATTGTTTATTGATTACAGCCTGTAGTCGTTCTTGGATGATGTCCATTTTATCAGTACCAATATCTTTCATAAAGGTAGTTATACGTGCGTAACGTCCGGTACTGTCCACAAAGTTTTTCAGCATTCCTGAATTACTATCTGAGTTTTTAGTGTACGAAAAAATGTAGCTTTTCTCCTGACTTGTTGGTAGTTGATAGTACTTAGGGTTTCCATTATAGTAGGCCTGTTTAGAGTACTTTACTAGGTTGGTGACAGAGATAGGTTTAGACAATTCAGGGAAAGTTTCAATGGTTTCATTGAGTTTTTCCATCTTTTTCAGTGTAGAAAGTTTCATAACACCTTTTTCTCTCTTGGTGTCAATTAAAATTTCTAGGGGCATAATCCCTCCAAATTCATATTCAAAAAACTTAATGTCTTTATAAAACTGTTTCCCTTTAGGCATGTCTTCAATCAAACTACCTGATACACGAATCATATATAGCCCAATCATACTTAAAATAATCACAGAAACTGTAGTAATATAAATGGCTATTCGTTGTTTTTTTACCATGCGTTCCATCCAAGAAACAACATTACCCATCCATTTTTTTTCTAAATGGTTTAAATGTTTTTTCTCTGGAAGAGGCATAAAACTGTATATAATCGGAATGATTAATAATGCTAAAACAAAAATACTAATAATGTTTACTGAAGCTAAAACACCAAACTCTCGCATTAGTCTACTTTTAACAAATATAAAAGTAGCAAAACCTGAAGCAGTAGTAATGTTGGTCATCAATGTTGCATTTCCAACTTTTGAAATTACACGTTGTAATGATTTTGCTTGGTTTCCGTGTTTTTTTACTTCTTGTTGGTATTTATTAATCAGAAAAACTGCATTAGGTACTCCAATTACAATAATTAAAGGCGGGATTAAAGCTGATAATACTGTAATTTCATAACGGAATAAACCCATAAAACCAAAAGCCCAAGTTACTCCAATACTTACTACTAGTAAAGTAATAAATGTAGCTCTAAATGAACGAAAGAAAAAGAAGAAGATAATAGCTGTTATTAGTAAAGCACCAATTACAAAAATTCCCATTTCATCGGTTATATTCTGAGAATTTAAGGTTCTAATGTAGGGCATACCAGAAACACGAACATCTATTTTATGATCTTTTTCAAAAGAGTCTATAGTTGGAATAAGGATGTCAAAAACAAAATCTCTACGGATGGGGGTGTTTACAATATCTTTATTTAAATAAATAGCTGTTTGTAAAGTGCCTTTATCGTTGTATAGTAAATTATTATAAAATGGAAGTTTTTCAAAAAGTTGCTTCTTTATATTTTTTATCTCTTCATCGGTTGAAGGAGCTTCTTCAAAAAGAGGTTCAACAACAAATTTTCTTTGTTTTCTATCAGCTTTTAATTGCTGAACATCTGCAACAGAAACAGTAAAATCTACTTGTGGTAAACTATCTAAATCTTTAACAAGCTTATTCCATGCGTTAAATTTAGCAGGTGTAAATATTGTAGAGTCTTTTACGCCTAAAATAATAAGGTTACCTTCTTCTCCAAAGATTTCTAAAAATTTGTTGTACTCAACATTAACCTCATGATCGGTAGGAAGTAAATTGGCTTCTGTATAGGAGAAGCGCATATATTTCATCTGAGTGACTAAAAGTCCTGTAATTATAGCAATAGTAATTAAAACTAAGTAACGATTTCGCAACAAGAAGCCTGCGATTTTAGTCCAAAAAGTCATCCAAAAAAAATTTCAGCAAAGTTATGCTAAATGAATGAATTAAACGAAAAAAAGAGCGTCATATGACGCTCTTTTTTAACTATTCTATAATAAAGAAGTTATACAGTCATAATCTCTTTTTCTTTTATGATATACTTTTCGTCGATTATTTTTACATAATCGTCAGTTAATGTTTGAACTTCAGCCTCAGCATTTTTTTTCATATCATCAGAAATGTCCACTTTTTTAATTTCGTTATTAGCATCTTTACGTGCATTACGAATTCCGACTTTAGCGTGTTCTGCTTCAGATTTAGCTTGTTTTGCTAATCCTTTACGACGCTCTTCTGTTAATGGAGGAACGCTGATTATAATATTTTCTCCATTATTCATTGGATTGAAACCGATGTTAGCAAGCATGATAGCTTTTTCAATTTCTTGTAACATATTCTTTTCCCAAGGCTGAACAGAAATAGTTCTAGCATCAGGAGTATTTACGTTTGCTACTTGTGATAATGGTGTTTGAGAACCGTAGTAATCTACCATAATAGTACTTAACATAGCAGGAGTGGCTCTACCGGCTCTAATTCCTGCCAATTCTTTTTCTAAGTGGCTAATAGCTTTATCCATTGCCTCTTTTGTCGAATCTAAAATAAAATCAATCTCTTCGTTCATTTTGTTCGTATTTAAAAACCTCAAATAGTCTGAGGATAATTTTCGATTTATTCGTTATCAACTATTGTTCCAATATTTTCTCCAGAAACTAGTTTTAATAGGTTTCCTTGTTTGTTCATGTCAAAAACAATAATTGGTAATTTGTTTTCTTCACTTAAGGTAAAAGCTGTCATATCCATTACTTTTAAACCTTTTTCAATAACGTCTTTAAAGGTAATGTTTTCATACTTAACCGCATCTTTATCTTTTTCAGGATCTGCTGTATAAATACCATCAACACGTGTGCCTTTTAAAATAGCATCAGCATTAACTTCAATAGCTCTTAATACAGCTGCTGTATCGGTTGTAAAATACGGATTTCCTGTTCCTCCACCAAAAATTACCACACGCCCTTTTTCTAAATGACGGTTTGCACGACGTTTTATATACGGCTCTGCAATTTCTTTAATTTCAATAGCAGTTTGTAAACGCGTATGAATTCCTTCATCTTCTAAAGCGCTTTGTAATGCTAATCCGTTAATACAAGTAGCTAACATTCCCATGTGGTCACCTTGTACACGATCCATACCTTGACTAGCACCAGCAACTCCTCTAAAAATATTTCCACCACCAATAACAATGGCTACTTCTACGCCTTTATTTATAACTTGTTTTATCTCTTGGGCATACTCTTTAAGTCTATTTGGGTCAATTCCATATTGACGCTCTCCCATCAGTGCTTCACCACTTAATTTTAAAAGGATTCTTTTATATTGCATTTGTTTTATTGAAAGTTGTGCAAAGCTACATATTTTTTTTATTCTAATTTTAACACATAAAAAAAAACCATCCAAAAATGGATGGTTTCGTATAAAATTGTTGTTGAGAATTATCCTAAAGTAACTCTTACGAAGTTTTTAACTTCAACGTCACCGTAAGTAGAAACGTATTCTGCAACAGTTTTCTTTTCGTCTTTAATAAACTTTTGATCTAATAAACATTGTTCTTGATCTAAAGTTGTATTGTCAGAGATAAATCTTTCCATTTTACCTGGTAAGATTTTGTCCCAGATTTGTTCTGGTTTACCTTCAGCTTTTAATTGCTCTTTAGCTTCTTCTTCAGCTTTAGCGATAGCTTCATCAGTTAACTGTAAACGAGAAACAAACTGAGGAACGTTCTTTAAAGTTTTACCTAAACGTACTAACTCTTCGTTGTCTTTTTTAATTGCAGCAATTCTAGCTTCAGTTTCAGAAGCTACATAAGCAGGATCAAAATCTTTGTAAGATAAAGAAGTTGCTCCCATTGAAGCAGCTTGCATAGCTAAGTCTTTAGTTAACTCAGCAGCATTATCTACAACAGCAGTTAAACCAACTATAGCAGCAATTTTACCAACGTGAGTATAGGCTCCTACATACGGTGCTTCGATTTTTTCAAAAGCAGTAATATCGATTTTCTCACCGATAACTCCTGTTTGCTCGATTAATTTTTCAGCAACAGTTACTCCATCAAAATCAGCAGCCAAGAACTCCTCTTTTGTGTTGTAGTTAAAAGCGATGTTTACAAATTCTTGCGCCAATTCTTTGAAAGAATCGTTTTTTGATACGAAATCTGTTTCACATGCTAATACGATAGCAACACCGTAAGTGTTATCATCGCTAATTTTTGTAATAGCTACACCTTCAGTAGACTCTCTATCGGCTCTTTTAGCAGCGATTTTTTGTCCTTTTTTACGTAAAATTTCAATAGCTTTATCAAAATTACCTTCAGCTTCTACTAATGCATTTTTACAATCCATCATACCAGCTCCGGTAGTTTCTCTTAATTTTTTTACGTCTGCAGCGCTAATTTTTACTGACATTTCTATCGTTATTTTTTAGTTGTAAATATATTGTTGTACAAAGTTGTAAAAATTTAAAGGTTCCAATGTAATGAAACCTTTAAATTAAAAATTATTTTGCTTCTTCTTTTGCTGGTGCTTCAGCTGTTTTTTCTTTATCAGCTTTAGCTTTTTCTTTGTCAGCTTTTCTTTCAGTTAAGCCTTCAGCAATTGAGTCTGTTACATACGATAATACTTTATCGATAGATTTAGAAGCATCATCATTTGCAGGAATTACAAAATCAATCGGTCTAGGATCAGAGTTTGTATCAACCATTGCAAAGATTGGAATGTTTAATTTTTGTGCTTCAGCAATAGCAATGTGCTCTTTCTTTACATCAATTACAAATAAAGCTCCTGGTAAACGAGTCATATCAGAAATTGAACCTAAATTCTTTTCTAATTTCTCACGTTGACGAGTGATTTGTAATTTTTCTCTTTTAGATAATGCATCAAAAGAACCATCAGTCTTCATTCTATCAATAGCAGTCATTTTTTTAACGGCTTTACGAATAGTAACGAAGTTTGTTAACATACCACCTGGCCAACGCTCAGTAATGTAAGGCATGTTTACAGCTTTAGCTTTTTCAGCAACGATATCTTTAGCTTGCTTTTTAGTTGCAACGAATAAGATTTTACGTCCTGAGTTAGCTATTTTTTGTAACGCAGCAGAAGCTTCGTCAATTTTAGCTGAAGTTTTGTACAAATCGATGATGTGAACACCATTACGCTCTGTATAAATGTATGGAGCCATGTTAGGGTTCCATTTTCTTGTTAAGTGACCAAAGTGTACGCCACTTTCTAATAATTCTTGAATGTTTGCCATTTTGATAAATGTGTTTACGTTCTGTTTTCGCAATATTTCAGTAGTTATTAAGTCTGAAATATTTAGATACTAAACTGTTAAAAATTGATTTATAAATAACAGTCTCAAAACATTTGAATACTGAAACAAGTTCAGTGTAAAATATTAACGTTTAGAGAACTGGAATTTCTTACGTGCTTTCTTCTGACCGAATTTCTTACGTTCAACCATTCTTGGATCACGAGTTAATAGTCCTTCTGGTTTTAATACAGCTTTGTTTTCTTCGTTAATAGCTACTAATGCTCTAGTAATCGCTAAACGAATAGCTTCAGCTTGACCAGTAACACCACCACCATATACATTTACTTTAACGTCGTAAGCCTCTAAGTTTTCAGTTAACATTAAAGGTTGTTGAACTTTGTATTGTAAAGTTGGTGTAGTGAAATAGTTTTTAAACTCTCTTTTGTTGACAGTGATGTTTCCACTTCCTTGAGAAACATAAACACGAGCAACAGCTGTTTTTCTTCTACCTATTTTGTGTACAGTTTCCATAATTATTTAAGATCGTTAAGGTTAATAGTTTTAGGTTTTTGAGCTTCTTGATCATGCTCTGTACCTGCGTAAACATATAAATTTCTGAATAACGCACTACCTAATTTGTTTTTAGGTAACATTCCTTTTACTGCTTTTTCGATTAATCTTGTAGGATCTTTTTCGAACATTTCTGTAGCAGTTAATGATCTTTGACCTCCTGGGTATCCTGTGTGACGGATATAAGATTTATCAGTCCACTTTTTACCAGTTAGGTTGATTTTCTCAGCGTTGATAATAACAACGTTGTCTCCACAATCCACGTGAGGAGTATAATTAGTCTTGTACTTACCTCTAATAAGTTTTGCAACTTTAGAAGCTAGACGACCCAATGTTTGCCCGTCCGCATCAACTAAAACCCACTCTTTGTTTACGGTAGCTTTATTAGCTGATACTGTTTTGTAACTTAATGTGTTCATAATTACACGATTAGTTTTTGTCTATTAATAATGATTTTTTCTCCTTTAAAAAGGTCTGCAAATGTACGATTAATTATTTGATTGACAAATAGCGTGTTAGTTTAATTTTTAAGCTGCTTACTTTAGCTAAAATGAACTTCATAAAAAAAAGCGTGCTTCAAGCACGCTTTTTTGAAATTGTATGTTTAAAAACTATTCTACTTTTTGATCTAATAAATCAAAGAATTGATTTAACCTTGGTAAGATAATAATTTTTGTACGTCTGTTTTTAGCTTTGTTAGCAGGACTGTTATTCTCCACTAAAGGAACATAACTACTTCTACCAGCAGCAATCAACCTTTGAGGAGCTACATTGTATTTTCCTTGTAATTCACGAACAATAGCTGTAGAACGTAATACACTTAATCCCCAGTTATCTTTTAATGATGAGCCAGCACTTACAGGAGTATTATCAGTATGTCCTTCAACCATAACGTCCATTTGAGGTTGTCCGTTAACAACAGTTGCAACTTTCTCTAACACTTTAGAAGCTTTGTCGTTAATAGTATAGCTTCCGCTTTTAAATAATAACTTATCAGAAATTGAAATAAAAACTACAGTTTTTTCAACATTTACTTCAATGTCTTCGTCATCAATACCATCTTGTAGTTCTCTCTTTAAATGGAAAGCAACAACTAAATTTAATGAATCTTTTTTAGAAGCAGCTTCTCTAATTTTGTTGATGTACTTATCTTTTTTGCTTAATTGAGATAGTGTTTCTTTAATATTGTCATTAGCACCCTTAGTTAACACTGTTAAGTTTTCAACTTGTTGTAAAGTGTTTTCTTTATCTCTTTTTAGTTCTGTAACTCTAGATTCTAAAGAAAAAGCTTTGTCTTCACAGTTTTCTTTTTCAACTAAACATTTTGTTAAGTTAGCTTTTACAGCTAGTAACTCTTCTTTTGTTTGTTCGTGTTTAGCTTTTATTGCTTCTAATTCTTTTGTAGAAGCACAAGATGCTAGTAAAATTGAAGCGGTAAGGAATAAAAATACTTTTCTCATTTTATTCTGATTTTTTTTTAGATGTATTTATTAATAGTTAAGCAAATTTATAAAAATGAAGACACAAAAAAGAGAATTAACAATCTTTTATGAAGTGTGAATACATTATTTTTGTGACTAAATTTTTAAAGATGATTAAAAGGATAACGCTTTTAGTAGTTTCATTATTGTTGGTAATAGCTTGTAAGGAAGAAAAAAGACAACATATAACTAAATTGCAAGGAGCCGTTTTTGGTACTACTTATCACATAACTTATTTGAATAAGGCTGATTATCAAGAATCTATTGATAGCTTGTTTAACTTGGTCAATAAATCGTTATCAACATATATACCTACTTCTGATATCTCAAAAATTAATCAAGGAGATACAACTGTAGTAGTTGATGATATGTTTGTAGAAGTGTTTGAGAAGGCTAAAAGAATTTATAAGGAAACTGATGGTTATTTTGATCCGACTATTGGTAGATTGATAGATGCTTACGGATTTGGCTCAGGAAAAGAAAAGAAGAACTTAACATCAGAAGAAATTTCAGTTTTAATGCAAAATGTAGGGTTTGATAAAGTTGTGTTAAAAGATAGAAAAATTCATAGAGAAAGTAAAAATATTGAATTTAATGTAAATGCTTTTGCAAAAGGGTATGGAGTAGATGTAGTTGGGTGGTTTTTAGAATCGAAAAACATTCATAATTATCTAGTAGAAATAGGCGGAGAGATTAGAGCAAGGGGAACAAAGAATGGTGAACTATGGAAAGTTGCCATTGAAAAACCAAATATTGACGGAACTAGATCGGTTCAAAAAATAATAGAGTTGGATAATGAATCTATGGCAACTTCAGGTAACTATAGAAAATTTAAAGTGAATAGCGAAGGGAAAAAGATTGTACATACTATAAATGCAAAAACAGGATTGGCAGAAGAGAGTAACCTACTAAGTGTGTCAGTTCGATTAAAAGGAGACTGTGCTGATGTAGATGCGTATGCAACTGCTTTTTTAGCTATGGGATTAGAAAAAACCAAAGCATTCTTACAAGAGCATCCAGAGTTAAAAGTAGTATTACTATATCATAGTGATGCGGATGAGCTAGCGGAGTATACTAACTAGTTTTTATAACATACAGGCAAAATTTCACCTTTCATTAACGCAAATCGTTCTAGTTTTTCTGGAGCGATTTTTTTTGTGTAGTCAATTTCATCAACTGTAAATCCGATAGAACGTAGTTTGTCGAAATAATCACGACCATACACACGAACATGGTCGTACTGACCAAATATTTTTGCACGCTCTTTAGGTTCGGTAATAGAATCGTCTTCAAAAGTAACTTCCCTCGATAAATCCTGCGGAATTTGAAAAATACCAAATCCACCAACTTTCATTACTCGATACAATTCTTGCATCGCTTTGGTGTCATCAGAAATATGTTCTAAGACATGGTTACAAAAAACAACATCGAAAGAATTGTCTTCAAAAGGAAGATCACAAATATCTGCTTTTACATCTGCAATAGGTGACTCTAAATCGGATGTTGTGTATTCTAAGTTTTGTTGCTTTCTAAAAAGGTCTAAAAAACACTGTTCAGGAGCAATGTGTAATACTTTTAATCTTTTATCAGAAGAAAAAAAGTTGCTTTCTCGCTGTAAAAAAAGCCACATCAAACGATGTCTCTCTAACGACAGTGTTGAAGGAGAAAGGGCATTTCCACGTTGAGTTCCATACCCGTAAGGTAAAAACTTCTTAAATGATTTTCCATCAATAGGGTCTGTAAAGTTATCACCCTTTAACCACCAAGCGATAATAGGCCTTGCTAGGTAGCTGGCCTTAATTAAAATTGGTCTAGGAATAGTATTAAGTATCGTTTTGAATAAAGACACGAATTATATAACTAAAGGTTGCTGTCTAAACTCATCTTCCTCAGTACTTTCAATGCCTAAAGCTTCGTATATGTATTTAAAGGTAGATAATAATTCAGGTTTACCATTAACAATAGCTACATCGTGCTCAAAGTGAGCAGATGGTTTACCATCTAAGGTAGTAATTGTCCAACCATCACTGTGTTGACGAATTTTGTGAGTTCCCATATTAGTCATAGGCTCAATAGCAACGACCATACCTTCTATAAACTTTTTACCACGACCTCTACGTCCGTAGTTAGGCATTTCTGGATCTTCGTGCATCTTGCGCCCTAATCCGTGTCCTACCAACTCACGAACAACACCATAACCATGTTTTTCAGTAAAGTTTTGAATAGCAAAACCTACATCACCTACACGATTTCCTGTTTTAAGTTCACGAATACCTATGTATAAACTTTCTTTAGTGATGTCTAGTAATTTTTGTGTTTCAGGTTCAATTTCACCCACAGCAAACGTATAAGCATGATCTCCGTAAAAATCATTTTTTACAGCACCACAGTCAATGGAAATAATATCACCTTCTTGCAAAGGAGTGTTATTGGGAATTCCGTGAACTACTTGTGAGTTTGGGCTCATACAAAGTGTATTTGGAAAATCGTACAAGCCTAAAAAACCAGGAATAGCTCCTTGCTCACGAATAAAATCTTCGGCAAGTTTATCAAGTTGCAATGTAGTAACTCCAGGTTTTACTTCTTTGGCAAGCATACCTAAGGTTTTTGATACTACTAAAGCACTTTCGCGCATTAATTCAATTTCTTCTCTAGTTTTTGGTTTAATCATGGTAAAAATATTGAGGCGCAAATTTACAGTTATTTTTGATATGGATGTTTGTATTCTTGACCAGATAGTATTTTTAAAAAATCTTCTTCAACAGAGTTATCTTCAATAGCATGTTCTACAAAACGACCAATTTCTTTTCCGTGTTTATAAAAAATGAAGGTTGGAACACGAGTGATGTTGAATCCTTTTTCTAATCCGTCTGCTTTTTTTTGGCGATTAACCGTAACCAATTCAAGGTTTTTGTACTCGAATTCAGCTTCGTCTAAAATTTTATAAAAATTAGGGATCTCTCTTTTACTATCTCCACACCAAGTTCCCATAAAACCTTTTATTTTTATGTCTTTTAAATATGGTTTTAGCTTTTCTACGGTGCCTTTATCAGTTTCGTAATATGAATAAAAATCGTTGAACCACTCACTTCCGTAAGGTTCTTGTTGAAAATCTTTTTTGGTAGCAATACCAACTAAATTTCCATTCTTATTTTTAGTGGCAAGGTTTTTTGGTGTTGATGCGCAAGAAACAATTAATAAGGCTACAAAAAGGTATATGATTTTTTTCATCTGTTTGATTTTATTTTTAAATAAGCGAATGTTGTGTCATTTCTTTAGGTTGTTCAATACCCATTAATTTTAAAATTGTTGGAGCGACATCGCCTAAAATACCACTTTTTATTGATTTTAATTCGTTGTCAATTAAAATCATAGGAACCGGATTAGTGGTGTGTGCTGTATGTGGTGTTCCGTCTGGGTTAATCATGGTTTCACAGTTTCCGTGGTCAGCAATCAGAATAGTGGTGTAGTCGTTATCTAGTGCTGTGGTTACTACATCTTTTACACAATTATCAACAGCTTCACAAGCTTTAATAGCAGCTTCAAAAACACCTGTATGTCCTACCATATCACCATTTGCAAAGTTTAAGCAGACAAAATCTACATTTCCTTTTTGTAATTCAGGAACAATTGCACCTCGAATTTCATAGGCACTCATTTCAGGTTTCAAATCATAAGTAGCTACTTTTGGAGATGGACAAAGCAAACGTTTTTCTCCTGTAAACTCTTTTTCTCTTCCCCCAGAAAAAAAGAAAGTTACGTGCGGATACTTTTCTGTTTCTGCAATTCTTATTTGTGCTTTTCCAGCTGATTCTAACACTTCACCTAAGGTGTTTTCAATATTTTTCCCGTCGTAAATAACATGAATGTTTTTAAAAGTATCGTCATAGCTTGTCATGGTAACAAAATATAACGGTAGTTTTTTTATGTTTAATTCAGGAAAATCTTTTTGGCTTAAAGCTTCTGTTAACTGACGACCTCTATCGGTTCTAAAATTGAAGAAAATAACAACGTCATCTTCTTTAATTATGGTTTTTGGTTGTTGATTTTCATCAACCATTACTATTGGTTTGATAAACTCATCAGTAACATTTGAATCATAGCTTTGTTGAATACTCGCTAAAGCATCTGAAGAAAAAGTTCCTTTTCCATTCACTAAAGCTTCGTAAGCAAGTTGCACACGTTCCCAACGGTTATCACGATCCATTGCATAGTAACGACCAGTAATTGTTGCCAATTTACCCGTAGTTTTTTGCATGTGTTCTTGAATATCGTTGATGAAATACTTTCCTGATTTAGGATCACAATCACGACCGTCAGTAAAAGCATGTAAATACACTTTCTTTAAATCATAGTTGTCTGCTGCTGTTAGCAAGCCTTTTAAATGTTCTATGTGCGAATGAATTCCTCCGTTAGATACCAATCCTAAAAAGTGGATGTTTTTATTGTTCGTTTTTGCGTATTCAAAAGCGTTTAGAAGTTCTTTTTCTTGTGCTAAAGTGCCTTCTTTTACAGCCTTGTTTATTTTTGCCAAGTTTTGATATACAATTCTACCAGCACCTAAATTCATGTGTCCAACTTCCGAATTCCCCATTTGCCCTTCAGGTAAACCAACATGTGTACCATCAGTTCTTAACTGAGCATGCGGAAATTTATCGTATAACGAATTTATAAATGGAGTTTTTGCGTTGTATATAGCCGATACTTTTGGATCTTGAGTAATTCCCCATCCATCCAAAATCATTAAAATTACTTTCTTGTTCATTTATTGTGTGTTGCACTGCAAAAGTAAGAAAGATTTTTGGGGAATATTTTAGGAATTCACGAAAACAAACGCAATATATAGTAGTAGAGAGAAGATTATGAGAAAAGCAATACTGTTTTTAATAAATCGGTTTGTATTTCCTTTTAGAATTTGTAGACGAATCTTCTCTAGCTCTTTTTTATTTGCGGATTTATTAAAATATAATTTATCACTGTTTTCTTTTTGAAAACGCTCTAGCTTGTCAAAAGCACTAACTCTTTTCCTTTTATTGTTTTTTAAACTGGTAATCATTGCTGATACCGCACCTCCGAAGCTCATAGCAAACTAATTTTAAGATACAGCTATTAGTGTCTTTAATTAGTCAAACGTTACAAAAACAACATTACTTTTTATATTTACGAATAGCTTCTTTAATCTTTTTAATTCTGTTTTCAGGGTCAGGGTGTGTGCTTTGAAATTCAGGAACTCTATTAGGGCCTGCAGCTGCTTTTAAAATTTCCATGACCCCAATTAAGCTTTCAGGGTTATAACCGGCATCAATCATTAATTTAACACCTAATTCATCACTTTCTAGTTCATCACCACGGCCATTTTTTAATAAAGTTTGTTGTCCGATGTTATTGGCTAATTGTCCCAAATCAGCACCTACAGAAGCACCCATGGTTAGTAATTTCCAAAAGTTAGCATCTGTAATTCGTTCATTGGAGTGTTTTCCTAATACATGGCCTATTTCGTGTCCTAAAACTCCTGCTAATTGATCTTCGTTTTTTAATTGAGAAAACAGGGCATGAGTAATAAAAATTTGCCCTCCTGGTAAAGCAAAAGCATTAATAGTTTTTTCATCTCTTAATAAATGAAAATCGAACTGATAGTCAGATTTTTTAGCTATCGTGTTGTTTACAAGTTTTGTGCCAACTTTGTCTACCAATACTTGAGCATTTTCATTAGGATACAAGCCTCCGTGTTGCTGAGTCATTATAGGAGCTTGTTGTAGTCCGATAGCAATTTCTTGTTCTGGAGATAAGCTAACTGCTTGTGTTTTTCCTGTATAAGGGTTTACTTCTTGTTGGCTGCATTTACGTAAATAAGCAAAAGCAACAATGGCTATACCTATGAGTAAACGAGTTTTTAAGCCTCCTTTAATTTTCATTAATAAGTTGTTTTATTAGTCCCGAAAGTAAAAATACAAAATATATAATTTAACGGATATCAATTTTTTGTGAACTATAAAAAACTTAAATTTACACAGCAAAACAAACAACATTATGGAGCCTCACTTTGAGTTAAATGAAGTTACTAAGAAGTTACCCAAGCACTTACATAAATTTGTGGTACAACAGCCATATGATGAATATACGGCTCAAAACCAAGCTGTATGGCGTTATGTGATGCGTATGAATGTAGATTATTTAGGAAAAGTAGCATATGATTCGTATTTAGAAGGGCTGAAAAAAACAGGTATTTCAGTAGAAAAAATTCCTTATATGCAAGGGATGAACCGTATTTTGAAAGAAATTGGTTGGGCAGCAGTGTCTGTAGATGGATTTATACCGCCAAATGCTTTTATGGAATTCCAAGCATACAACGTGTTAGTGATTGCGTCTGACATGCGTACTATAGATCATATTGAATATACGCCTGCACCAGATATTATTCATGAGGCAGCAGGACACGCACCAATTATTGCAAACCCAGAATATGCTGAGTATTTACGTCGTTTTGGAGAAATTGGAGCAAAAGCGATTTCTTCAGCTAAAGATTACGAAATGTATGAAGCCATTCGTTTATTATCTATTCTAAAAGAAGATCCAAATTCTACTCAAAAAGAAATTGATGAAGCGCAAGAAAAAGTGGAGTGGTTGCAAGATAATATGGGAGAACTTTCAGAAATGGCTCAAATTAGAAACTTACATTGGTGGACGGTTGAGTATGGATTGATAGGAACTCTTGATGATCCGAAAATTTATGGAGCTGGATTGTTATCTTCTATAGGAGAGAGTAAATGGTGTATGAAAGATGAAGTAAAAAAAGTTCCATATACATTAGATGCTGCAAATGTAAGCTTTGATATTACAAAACCTCAACCTCAATTATTTGTTACGCCAGATTTTGCTCATTTAAGTTTGGTGTTGGAACAGTTTGCTAATAAAATGGCAATACGAACAGGGGGATTAAAAGGGATAGAAAAACTAATAGACTCTAAAAATTTAGGAACTATTGAGTTGAGTACTGGTATTCAGATATCGGGTGTTTTTACAAATGTAATAACAGAAGAGAATAACAAAGCTATATATGTACAAACGACAGGGCCTACTGCCTTAGCAAATAGAGATAAAGAGTTAATAGGTCACGGTATAAATTATCATGCTGAAGGTTTTGGTAGTCCAATAGGAAAGTTAAAAGGAATTAATATTCCGATAGAAAACATGAGTCCACGTGATTTGAAAGCTTATGGAATTTACGAAGGAGAACAAGTTACGTTGGAATTTGAAGGAGGGGTAAAAGTAGTAGGAGAAGTAATAACAGGAACAAGGGATTTAAGAGGTAGGATTTTACTAATTTCTTTTAAAAACTGTACGGTTACTCATGGTGACACATTATTATTTCACCCAGATTGGGGAGTGTATGATATGGCAGTTGGTGTTGAGGTAGTGTCGGCTTTTGCTGGATCAGCAGATGTGGTTTCTTTTGGAGATGTAGGAAAAGTATCGGAAACTAAAACACACAAAATTCAATATTCTGAATCAGATAAAAAGTTATATAATTTATATGATAAAGTAAGAGAGATGAAAGAAGGTGGCACGGTTTCTGAGGAAAAAATTCAGGAAATTTTTAAAGAAGTAAACACGCAGTTTAAAAACGATTGGTTATTGCCATTAGAATTGTTGGAATTGGCAGAGCTAAACAATTTTTCAATAAAAGAAACGTTACGTGAATACATTGAAAACATGAAAAGTAACAAGAGTTACACTACGTTAATTGAAAACGGTTTATTTTTGTTGGAAAATTACCAAGAAGTATAAAATGGGATTATTTAATTTATTTAGAAAGAAAAATATGAGTAACGAAATACAGGAATATTTAGCTAAAGGAGCGGTTGTGTTAGATGTGAGAACTTTAGCAGAATGGAATGAAGGGCATAGCGAAGGAGCTAAGCATATCGTGTTAGCTACAATTCCTACAAATGTAGAGGAAATTAAATCGTGGAACAAACCAGTAATTGCAGTATGTAGAAGTGGTGGTAGAAGCGGACAAGCAACTGAGTTTTTGCAAAGTCATGGAGTAGATATAATTAATGGAGGTCCTTGGCAAAATGTAGATCAATTTTTAGTAAAGTAAATACGTAAAGATTAAAAATTTATAAAAGGAAATGCTTGTAAAAGTGTTTCCTTTTTTTGTTGCAGCTTTTTTAAAAATAACTGATGTGCTTCAGAATTAGGATTAAAAGGCTTATGATTTAAGCCTCTTTGAATAGTTTCAACTTCTTGCATAGTTTGGTTAGACTTTTCTGCAATCCAAACCTCTTTAAACTTTCTCCAGATATAATTTATAGCAGTTTTGTTTGGGTGAATCATATCTTCATTGTAAAAACGATAGTCACGTAATTCATCCATCATAATCTCATACGAAGGAAAATAATAAAAATTGTTTCTAGGGGCTACTACTTGGTGTATGGCAGAAACTAAATGTGCTTTACTACGTTGATTTTCTATAAAGCCATCTTTTAAATGTCGTACAGGTGATACTGTGTAAATAATAGTAATATTTTTATTTATTGACTTAACTAAAGAATTAATAGCTTTCATACTCTCTGAGATTTCTTCAACAGTTAATAATTCTTTTGAAAATTTTTTTTGCGGAATTTTATGACAATTGGCAACTAAAATATCTGAAGTAATTTCTCGATAAACCCAAGCAGTACCTAAAGTGATAATAAGATGTGTGGCGTTTCTTAGTTGCTGAAAAGTTTGTTGGATTAATGAGTTTAAGTTGTTTAATAACTCATCCTTGTCAGAAGTACTTAAGCTAGAGTGTGCTTCAAAAGAATGCCAGCGTTCATTGTGAAAAAAAACATCTTTGTCAGTATATTCTTCTTTGTTCAATGTTTTTGTAATTAAGTTTTCAATTGCTTTAGGGTGGAATAAAATACCAAAAGGATTTTGTTTTGATTGAAGCTTATAATAGTTCAGTATGTTACCAATATTTTCAGAAAAACAAGAACCAAGCAAAAGTAGTTTTGACTGATAATTAATTTGATTATGCTTTTGTTTATTAAGTGGTATTTGCGTTTGAAGATTCATAAATTTTAAGAAAAAGAACAATCAAAAATAAGTATAAAATCTTCATAAGAAGTGATGTAGATTTGTAATTCGTTAAAATTTGTATCTTTGTTCAAAAGAATTTAAAATAAATTGAACAATATTAAATCGACATTCACGATTAAAGACCTTGAAAATATTTCAGGAATAAAAGCTCATACGATACGAATTTGGGAAAAACGCTATAATTTGTTATCGCCAGAGAGAACGGATACCAATATTCGTTATTATTCTTCAGAGAATTTACAAAAATTGCTAAATGTTGTACTGTTGAATAAAAACAATATTAAGATTTCTAAAATAGCAGAAATGTCTGATGATACAGTTGTTTTAAAAGCTAGAGAGCTAGCTTTTAAAATGGCTGTAAATGATGAAGCAATAAATTCTTTTAAGTTAGCAATGTTTCAATTTGATAAAACATTATTTAACAATGCTTATAATAGATTGCTTAAAAGAAAAACGTTTAGAGAGATCTTTAAGGATGTTTTTGTGCCTTTTTTAAATCATATAGGTCTGTTGTGGCAAACAGATACATTGTTGCCTGCTCATGAGCACTTTATTTCTAACTTAATAGTGCAGAAAATTCAAATTAATATAGAGAAATTAGAGTATTCTAATAGTAATTCAGAAGTGAGCTATGTGTTGTTTTTGCCTGAAAATGAAATTCATGAACTAGGGTTGATGTATTTGAATTACGAGCTCATATTAAGAGGGTATAATACAATTTATTTAGGACAAAGCTTACCTTTAGATAACTTAGATTGTTTTTTTAAAAGTAAAGAGAAGGTCTGTTTCATTACTTCTATGACTGTTCAACCGTATGATGATAAGGTAGAGGAATATTTTTCAGAAATTGAGGAGGTGCTTGAAAATACAAATCACGAATTGATAGCAATAGGGAATAAAGCTATGGCAGTTGATAATGTTGATTTTAAAGCGAAAATAACAGTGTATTCTTCGTTAAAAGTATTCCTAAATAAATTCTAATTTTTTTTGAATTATTTTATTTTGTTTATTTTTTATTTGTTTTTGTTAAACAGAAAATGTAATTTTGACTAATGTTTTGATTTTCAAGACATATTTTTTTAGTAAAACTTATTTTGTTTAATGTTTTTTGTTTAAAAATAAACAAAGTCTATCGAGGCTGAAAAATAGACTATAAAAATAAAAAGAGTAAGCATTAATTTTAAAGTGTATAATTATGAAAGTAAAAAATTTAACTTCTGTGTTTTTTTTGGGGCTGTTTTTAAGTTTTGGTTTGTTAACATCGTGTAGTGATGATGACGATCCAGTGGTAGAAAAGCCCAAAACCATAGTTGATGTGGCAGTTGCAGATTCCAACTTAAGTATTCTTGTTTCTGCTTTACAAAAGGCTGATTTAGTATCCGCTTTACAAGCCGAAGGATCTTTTACGGTTTTTGCGCCTACAAACGCAGCGTTTCAAGTGTTGTTAGATAGTAATGACTCATGGAGTTCTTTATATGATATTCCGGTAGAAACATTAAAATCAGTGTTGTTATTTCATGTGATAAGTGGAGAAGTAAAAGCAGCTGATTTATCCAATACGTATGTAAATACGTTGTCTACAGGTCCAAACGATGAGATGTTGTCATTGCAAGTGGAAGTTGATGGAGCTGTAGAATTTAATGGAGATTCAAAACCAATAGCAACAGATATTATGGCTTCAAATGGGGTTATACATACAATAGATAAAGTAATGTTGCCAGCTAATGTAGTGACTTTAGCATTAAATAACAGTGGTTTTACTTCTTTGGTTGCAGCTTTGACAGATGATCGTCATACTTCTGACTTTGTTTCTTTATTAAGTCAAGAAGGACCATATACAATATTTGCTCCGACAAATGCAGCATTTCAAGCATTGTTAGATAGTAACGATTCTTGGAATTCGTTAGCAGATATTCCGATAGGAACCATAGAAGCGGTTTTAAAATATCATGTATTTGCAGGAGGGAATGTGCAGTCAGACGAATTAAGTGATAATCAAGAAATCACAATGTTTGATGGTAATGTGGTTACAGTTGATTTATCAAGTGGAGCAAAATTAGATACAAGTTCAGGACAGTCTGTTGTAATTTCATTGACCGATGTACAAGGAACGAATGGGGTAATTCATGTAGTAGATAGTGTTCTTTTGCCTTAGTTAAGGTGTTAAGTTGTTGACTATAAACGAGAAATATTTCTCGTTTATAGTTAATTTAATTATATTTATAAGAAATAATTTGAAAAAAAAAGTATACATAATAGGTTCAGGATTCTCATCTTTATCAGCTTCATGTTATTTAGCTAAGGCTGGATATGAAGTAGTAGTAGTGGAAAAAAATGCTACAATTGGAGGTAGAGCGAGACAATTGTTAAAAAACGGTTTTACTTTTGATATTGGTCCTACATGGTATTGGATGCCAGATGTTTTTGAAAAGTTTTTTGCAGACTTTGGAAAGCTGCCTTCAGATTACTACGAGTTAGAAAGGTTAAGTCCTGCTTATGAAGTGTACTTTGAAAAAAAAGATTCAATTATAATTCCAGGAACATTAGATGAGATTTATGAGGTTTTTGAAAAAGAAGAAAAAGGAAGTTCAAAACACCTGAAGTCTTTTCTAAAATCAGCAAAATATAATTATGATGTTTCTATAAACGACTTAGTTTATAAACCAGGAATTTCTCCTCTAGAGCTGGTGACTCCTGTTACTATGGGAAAAATATTTCAGTTTTTTTCTACTATCAGACATGAAGTAAGAAAGAAAATTAAGAGTAAAAAGCTAATTCAAATTTTAGAGTTCCCAGTATTGTTTTTAGGAGCAAAACCTAGTAATACACCTGCTTTTTATAATTTTATGAATTATGCCGATTTTGGCTTAGGTACATGGCATCCAAAAGGAGGAATGTACAAAGTTGTTGAGGCTATGACAACTCTAGCTACTAGCTTAGGAGTAGAGTTTCAAACCAATGCAAATGTTGAAGAAATTGTAGTAAATGATAAAGGAGAAGCGATTGGGGTTGTGGTTGATGGAAAATTAATGGAATCTGATATAGTGTTAAGTGGAGCAGATTATCATCATACAGAAACTTTACTGCCTAAATATCTAAGACAGTATTCAGAAAGTTATTGGGATAAAAAAACATTTGCACCTTCATCATTACTCTTTTATGTAGGGTTTGATAAGAGATTAAAAAATGTATGTCATCATACACTGTTTTTTGATACAGATTTTGATGTGCATGCAAAAACAATATATGATGTTCCTAGTTGGCCAAAAGAACCATTATTTTATGCGAGCTTTCCCTCTATTACAGATGGTTCTTTTGCGCCAAATGGAAAAGAAGCAGCCACTTTTTTAATTCCGTTAGCTCCAGGTTTAGAAGATACACGAGAGTTGAGAGAACACTATTTTGATGTTATAATAGAGAGGTTAGAAAAGTTAACAGGGCAATCAGTAAAAGAACATGTATTGTTTAAAGAAAGTTTTTGTGTTAATGATTTTGTGAAAGAGTATAATTCGTACAAAGGAAATGCTTATGGGTTAGCCAATATTTTAACACAAACAGCATTTTTAAGACCAAAGATAAAGAGTAAAAAAGTAAAGAGTTTATTTTTTACAGGACAATTAACGGTGCCAGGACCAGGAGTTCCTCCGTCTTTAATTTCAGGAAAAATAGCTTCAGATTTAATTTTAAAAACGTACAAAGATGAAACAATTATTTGATGAGGTTTCTTATGCATGTAGTAAGTTAGTAACTCAAAAATACAGCACTTCATTTTCGTTAGCCACGAAGATGTTATCACCAAAAATACGTACAGATATTTATAATATTTATGGTTTTGTACGCTTTGCGGATGAAATAGTTGATTCTTTTCATCAGTACGATAAGAAACAATTATTATTAAAGTTTGAAAGAGATTATTACGAATCTAAGAATAGAGGAATTAGTTTAAACCCTATTTTAAATTCGTTTATACACACTGTAAATAAGTACAAAATTTCTGATGAGCAGGTTCAGGCTTTTTTAAAAAGTATGAAAGCAGATTTGTACAAAACAGTATATACAACTACAGAAGAGTATAATAAATATATCTATGGTTCTGCTGATGTTGTTGGGTTAATGTGTTTAAAGGTTTTTGTAAATGGGAATCAGCAAAAATATGAGGAACTAAAAGAGCCTGCAATGCGTTTAGGGTCAGCGTTTCAAAAAGTAAATTTTTTAAGAGACTTAAAAGAAGATTTTAACGAATTGAATAGGTCTTACTTTCCAAATATCAATTTTGGGGATTTAAGTACAGAAGGAAAAAATACAATTATTAAAGAAATAGAAGATGATTTTGATATTGCTTACAAAAACGGAATTTTAAAGTTGCCTGTTGAAGCAAAATTTGGGGTGTATATGGCATACAGATATTACAAAAAACTATTAAAAAAGCTAAAAAATACACCTTCAACAAAAATCATGGATACAAGAATTCGAATTTCAAACCCGATGAAAATTAATCTTCTAGCAAGAAGTTATGTAAGGTATAAATTAAACTTTCTATGATAAAAAGTGGTATCTTAGGAGTGCTGTTCTTTATGTCGATTATAGGCTTCAATAATGCACCTAATTTTGTTATAGAATACCATGAATTAACTACTAAAGAAGCAGAGTTATCTTACATAAAAAAATATAAAAACAGTAAAGAAGTAAGTATTCAGGGGTATGTAATTTCTCTTGAAATGAAGCAGGCAAAATATAAAACAATGCCTTGGAGTAAACTAAAAGTTTTTAACACTAATAAAAACAAATTAGAAGAATTAATTTTAAAGAACCCTAACAATATCCATCTAAGGTATATAAGATTAGTAATACAAGAAAATACACCAGGTATTTTAGGATATACATCTTCTATTAAAAAAGACAAGCAGTTTTTAAAAGAGGTGCTTCAAAAAAAAGACAGTGTAAGTTATTTACACACATATATAATTAACAATACATCATTATGAATATAACAATATATATAGCAGTAACTATACTAACGTTTATTGTTATGGAAGGTGTTACTTGGTGCACACATAAATATGTGATGCACGGTTTTGGTTGGTATTTACATGAAGACCACCATCAATCAGGATATCCACATGTTTTTGAAAAAAACGATGCTTTTTTCGTGGTCTTTGCAATTCCTAGTATCTTATTATTTTACTTCGGAATTCGACCAGAGTTAAATTTTTTGTTTTTTATAGGATTAGGTATTCTGTTGTATGGTATTGCTTATTTCTTGGTACATGATGTGTTAATTCATAGAAGATTTAAGTGGTTTGACAAAACACATAACCAATACTTAAAAGGATTACGAAAAGCACATAAAATTCATCACAAACATATGGGAAAACACGACGGAGAATGTTTCGGAATGTTGTTTGTACCCTTTAAATATTTTAATAAAAGACAGTGAGTCAGTATTTATATCTAATATTAAACCTAGGCAGTTTAAGTATTCCGCTATTGTATAGTGTTTTTGAAAAAAAACTACACTTTATACAATATTTCAAACAAGCAGCGCTTAGTATTTTGTTAGTTGCCTTGTTTTTTTTGATTTGGGACAGTTGGTTTACGCAAATAGGAGTGTGGGGCTTTAACCCTGATTACTATTTATCCTTAAAATTACTGCACATGCCAATAGAAGAATGGATGTTCTTCTTTTGTATACCTTATGCATGTTTATTTACACATGAAGCATTAAAATTTTTATTTCCAAAGTTTAAAATGTCAAAGTCAATGACAGTAATCATAAGCTTTTTACTCATAGTTTTAGTGAGTTTATTATTGGTTTTTAACTTCGGAAAGTGGTATACAACAGTTAACTTTATGCTATTCCTATTGCTGTTGGCTTATGCGTTAAAATATCATTTGAATACGTTACAAGAATATTATCCAAGCTTCTTGGTAATATTAGTTCCTTTTTTAATCGTCAACGGAATTTTAACAGGAAGTTTTATAGAAGAACCAGTTGTTTGGTATAACAACTCAGAAAACTTAGGATTTAGAATTTTCACCATACCCTTTGAAGACATTTTTTATGCATTTACAATGTTGTTTTCAGTACAATTAATCTTCAATTCTTTAAAAAGAAAAAAACTTGAAAGAAAATAAATACATACGATTTTTAATATTCCTAATAGCTAATTTTTCAGCTTTAGCTATTGGAGCTTGGTTAATGAACGAAGGGCCAAGAACAGATTGGTACTTATCTTTAAACAAAGCTCCATGGACACCGGCAGGTTGGGTTTTTGGAGCAGCATGGACAACCATTATGGTATTGTTTTCTGTATATATGACTAAAGTGAGTTTTCAACATGAATTTTTAAACAAAAAAGTACTCATTTTATATATAGACCAATGGATTTTAAACGTAAGTTGGAACTATATTTTCTTTAATCAACATTTAACAAAACTAGGTTTAGTAGTAATCGCTTTATTGTGGATACTCGTAGGTTATTTCACTTTTGAGTATGTAAAAAAAGTAAAATGGTATACACTATTTATTCTTCCGTATTTAATATGGATGACGATTGCAACTAGTCTCAACGCATACATTGTATTAAACAATTAAATCATGGCAAAAAAAAAGAATATAACTCAAGAAAAAATAATAGAATGGTATATGAACGCTGTACTATCAGCAGGTAAACCAAACTCCATATTTTCTTTCGCGCAAGAAAACAACTTTGAAGAGGCAGACTTTTACAAACATTTTTCAAGTTTTGAAAGTTTAGAAAAAGCTATTTTCGGAGTTTTTGCAAAAGAAACTATTCACTTATTGCATAAAACAGAAGCATACAAAGACTATTCATCAAAAGATAAACTATTAAGTTTTTACTTTACTTTTTTTGAACTGTTAACAGCTAACAGATCGTACGTATTGTTGCAATTCAAGGAAATGAAAACCGACTTTTCAAGATTATCTATATTGAAAGAGTTGCGAGTAGAATTTATTGATTTTGTAAACGGATTAGATCTTGAAAAAATTGACTTTAAAAATGAAAAAGTAAATAAAATTCAAGATAAAACTGTTACAGAAGGATATTGGATGCAGTTACTAATGATCTTAAAATTTTGGATTGATGACGAATCTCTTAATTTTGAAAAAACAGATCTTTTTATAGAGAAGTCAGTAAAGGCTAGTTTTGATATTCAACAAATAGGACCTGTAAAAAGTGTGATTGATTTAGCGAAATTTTTGTGGAAAGAAAAATCACCAATGACATGAAAACCTTAAACAAAATACCTACGTCAAAAATAGAACGAGCTACGAAGTTAGTTTCAACAGGAGTAAAAGTTGGTGTAAATTATGCTAAATACTACGGAAATAAAATCACCAAATCAGAAGAGGAAGCAAAAAAACAGCTCAACGAAGATAATGCTACTGATATTTACGATGGATTAAAAGAACTAAAAGGGTCCGCATTAAAAGTAGCACAAATGTTAAGTATGGAAAAAAATATTTTACCCAATGCTTATGTAGAAAAGTTTTCATTATCACAGTTTTCGGTTCCGCCATTGTCGGGGCCTTTAGTAACCAAAACGTTTAAAAAAAACTTCAACAAAACACCGGATGAAGTTTTTGATACGTTTGTAGCAGAATCTGTAAATGCAGCAAGCATAGGACAAGTTCATAAAGCTACAAAAGATGGAAAAGAACTAGCTGTAAAAATTCAATATCCTGGAGTTGCTGATAGTATTTCGACAGATTTGGCAATGGTTAAACCTATTGCGATGAAAATGTTTAACATTAAGGGAGAAGGTTCAGATGAGTACTTTAAAGAAGTTGAAGAAAAGCTTTTGGAAGAAACTAATTACGAATTAGAACTTGCACAGAGTAATGAAATCGCTGATGCCTGTAAACATATTCCAAACTTAAAATTCCCAAAATACTATCCAGACTTGTCATCAGATAGAATTTTAACAATGGATTGGATGTATGGAGTACACCTGTCAGAATTTACTAAAGAAGAACAAACTGAAGACGTTGCAAATAAACTAGGACAAGCTTTGTGGGACTTTTACATGTATCAAATGCACAAGCTAAAAAAAGTACATGCAGATCCGCATCCAGGGAATTTTTTAGTATCCAAATCAAATGAATTGATTGTTATAGATTTTGGATGTATGAAAGAAGTTCCTGAAAGTTTTTATGTGCCTTATTTCGAACTAGCGAAAAGAGATAATATAGATAATCCAGCTTTTTTTGAAAGTAAACTCTATGAATTAGAAATCTTAAGAAAAGACGATACGCCTGAAGAAATTACATTTTTTAAAGCATTGTTTTATGAAATGTTATCGCTTTTTACACAACCTTTTCAGCAAGAAGAATTTGATTTTTCAGACGAGGAGTTCTTCGGGAAGATAGCAGATTTAGGTCAGAAATATGCTAAAAGTACCGAGCTTAAAAAGATGAATGGAAATAGAGGTTCAAAACACTTTATTTATATCAACCGAACATTTTTTGGTTTGTATAACTTAATGCATGACTTAAAAGCAAATAAGGTAAAAATCAATAATTTTAACACGATATAATGCACATCACACGTCAACAAATAGACGAGTTTTCTCATTTGTATAAAATAAATTTGATGAATAGCATTTCTGGTTATAAACCAGCAAACCTTATTGCAACAAAATCTAACGACAACATAACCAATGTTGCAGTTTTTAGTTCGGTAGTGCATTATGGTTCAAGCCCAGCAATTTTAGGGTTTGTATTACGTCCTACAACCGTTGTTAGGAATACGTATAACAATATAAAAGAAACAGGATATTATACAATCAATGCTATTAATGAAGCAATAATTGAAGAAGCGCATCATACCTCGGCTAAATATCCTTCGGAAATTTCTGAATTTGATAAAACAAGACTATCAGAAGAATTTAAAAGTAACTTTCACGCTCCATTTGTAGCAGAATCCCCTTTACAAATAGGAATGAAGTTCTTAGAAGAATATCATATTAAAGCTAACGGAACTATTTTAGTTCTGGGAGAAGTAACTGATTTATTTTTTAAAGACAATATGCTTTCAGAAGATGGTTTTTTAAATCTATCCGAAGAAAAAATAGCAGCCATTAATGGATTAGATACTTATGTGGTTGCAGAAAACTATACAAGATTATCATATCAAAGACCAAAGAAATGAAAATTTTAGTTACAGGCACAACAGGTTATATAGGAAAACGGTTAATTGTAAGGTTGCTAGAAAGCAATCACCAATTGGTTTGTTGTGTCCGTGATTTAGATAGAATACCAGATGAGTTTGAAAATAATTCGAATATTACTTTTATAAAAGTAGATTTTTTAAATACAGAAAACACAAGTTTTCCAAAAGATATCAATGCAGCGTATTATTTAATACATTCGATGGCTACAACATCAGAAAACTTTGAAAACTTAGAGTTAACCTGTGCAGAGAACTTTAAAAGTTTGATAGAGCCTACCAACTGTAAACAAGTTGTATACTTAAGCGGAATTGTAAATGATAATTCATTATCTAAACATTTGCAGTCAAGATACGAAGTAGAAAAAAAGCTACAATCAAACAGTTATGCATTAACAACCTTTAGAGCAGGAATTATTGTAGGAAGCGGAAGTGCTTCTTTTGAAATTATAAGAGATATTGTAGAAAAACTTCCAGTAATGGTAACTCCTAAATGGCTAAAAACAAAAACACAACCTATTGCGGTTAGAGACGTATTAGCTTTTTTAGAAAATAGTTTACAGGTTAAAGAAACCAATAATAAATCTTTTGATATCTGCGGTCCTGAAATATTAACCTATAAAGAAATGTTATTACAGTTTGCTGAGGTAAGAGGTTTTAAAAGATATATTTACACACTCCCAGTTTTAACACCAAAGCTGTCTTCTTATTGGTTATATTTTGTAACATCAACCTCTTTTAACCTGGCGCAAGCCCTAGTGGATAGTATGAAGGTTGAAGTAATAGCAAAACCAAGTGCTATTAATACGTTACTTAATGTAGCGCCAATAACCTATAAAGAAGCGGTAGCATTAGCTTTTCAAAAAATAGAACAAAACGAAGTAATTTCTAGTTGGAAAGATGCTATGAGTAGTGGTGTTTTTCATGACCAATTAGCAAAACATATTCAAATACCTCAATACGGATGTTTTAAAGACATTAGAGTTAGAGAAGTGCAAAATGAAACAGAGACACTACATAAAATTTGGAGTATAGGAGGAGAAACAGGATGGTATAAATTCAATTTTCTTTGGAAGATAAGAGGATATGTAGATAAATTTTTTGGAGGTGTAGGTTTAAGAAGAGGAAGAAGGCACCCAGCAGAATTAGAGCCAGGAGACCCACTCGATTTTTGGAGAGTGTTATTGGCAGATAAAAAGAATAAGCGGTTGATTTTATTTGCTGAAATGAAATTACCTGGAGAAGCATGGTTAGAGTTTAAAATAGTAAAAGACAAATTATATCAAAGAGCAGTTTTTAGACCTAAAGGAATTTGGGGAAGAATGTATTGGTATGCTGTTTTACCTTTTCACGCATTTGTATTTAAAGGAATGATTAATCATTTGGTAAAAGCGTAATTATGAAAACAATTGTAGTAGTAGGAGGGAGTAGCGGTATAGGAAAAGCTATTGTTAATAAGTTAAAAGACTCATACACCATTATAAACATTAGTAGAACAGTACCAGAAACTCATGAAAATATAAAACATTACACATGTGATGTTACCAAAGATGAACTTCCAGAATTAGAAGAAGTTCACGGATTAGTTTATTGTCCTGGTAGTATCAATCTAAAATCCTTTTCAAGATTAAAATTAGAAGACTTTCAATCCGATTTAGATATCAACGTTCTTGGAGCAATTAAAACATTGAAAACTTATGAAAGCTCGCTGGCTCAAAATAATGGAAGTGTAGTGTTGTTTAGCACTGTAGCTTCGTTTTTAGGAATGCCTTTTCATGCAAGCATTGCAACAAGTAAATCGGCAATAGAAGGACTTACAAAATCACTAGCGGCAGAATATGCGACTAAAGTTAGATTCAATGCAATTGCTCCTACGGTAACAGATACACCTTTGGCAGCTCGTTTGTTGCGAAATGAAAAGCAACAAGAGAGTATGCAGGACAGACATCCGTTAAAAAAATATTTAAAAGCAGAAGAAGTGGCAAGTTTAGCCGCTTATTTATTGTCTGACGAAGCATCAGCAATTACTGGGCAAATAATTCCTATAGATGCAGGAATTGTAAGTGTAAAAATTTAAAAAAGTAAAGAATGAAATGGCTTTTAATTCTAAGTTTTCTTATGTTTTTGAATGATGAAATTATATTTTTTGATAAAGATAATAACGCTCAAAGATGGTATATCGTTAACGATACTGTAATGGGAGGTATTTCTAGCTCTTCTGTAAAAATTAATGAGAAAGGACGTTTAGCTTTTTCAGGAAGAGTTTCTACTGAAAATAATGGTGGATTTGCTATGACGAGAATGCCAACAGACATAAATTTAAACAAACAACACTCAAAGATTATATTAAGAGTAAAAGGAGATGGAAAACAGTATCAACTACGATTAAAATCAAATGAGTCTCAGCGTTACTCTTATGTACAAGTATTTAGAACAAATACACAAGAACAAGAAATTATATTACCACTAACAGGGTTTTATCCTGCTTTTAGAGGTAGAAAGTTAAACTTTGGTAATTTTTCTGCTAACCAAATAAAAGAAGTAGCAATTTTAATAGGAAATAAAAAAGACGAAGATTTTTCGTTAGAAATCATAAAAATAGCAATTCAATAAAATGAACACAGTAAAAATATTTTTAATCATGGCATTATTTAGTTTTTCAGGCAAAGCACAAACCGTGGAGCCTAAAGAATCGTTATACGATATAAAAATTGAAGGTATTAATGGAGATAACCTAGATCTTCATCAATTCAAAGGGAAGAAAATATTATTTGTAAACGTAGCTTCAAAATGTGGTTTTACAAATCAGTATGAAGGTTTACAAGAACTATACACAAAACATAAGGATAAATTAGTAATTGTAGGATTGCCATGTAATCAATTTGGAGGCCAAGAACCAGGAACAATAAAAGAAATTCAATCGTTTTGTAGTGTAACCTATGGAATAGGTTTTCCTATGACAGAAAAAATTGAGGTTAAAGGAGAAAATCAACATCCGTTATACCAATGGCTAACACAAAAAGAGAAAAACGGAAAAATGAGTTCTTCGGTAAAATGGAATTTTCAAAAATATTTGGTAGATGAAGAAGGAAGGTTAGTTGATGTTTTTTATTCAATAACCAAGCCAATGAGTAAGAAAATCACCAAACTGTTATAATGATTCATTTCAAAAAACATTCAGGAATTTATACTTTATCAACAGAGCAGATTTTAAACGTTCCGTTGAAGCAAGCATGGAAATTTTTCAGTGCTCCAGGAAATTTGCAAAAAATAACCCCTTCACACATGGGGTTTCAAATTACTTCAGAGGTTGATAAAAAAGCCTATGCAGGACAAATAATTACCTACAAAGTAGGAATTTTACCAGGTATTAAGTCTAGTTGGGTTACTGAAATTACACAAGTAAAAGAACAACAATTTTTTATAGATGAACAGCGATTTGGTCCTTATAGCATGTGGCATCACGAACATTGGTTTGAAGGGTTGTCAGAAGGAAAAACGTTAATGAAAGACAAAATTTCATACAAAATACCTTTTGGTTTTTTAGGGCATATCGCCCAATCAATCTTTATAAAAAGGCAGTTAAAAGGAATTTTTAAACACCGTTATAGTACGTTAGAAAAATTATTTAATGGAAGATAAAGTATCGATTTTTTGGTTTCGTCGAGATTTACGTTTAGAAGATAATAAAGGTTTGTATGAAGCACTGCAATCAGGAAATAAGATAATTCCGTTATTTATTTTTGATGAAGATATTTTAGAAAGTCTAGCTAAAAATGATGCGCGTGTAACGCTTATTTATGAAACGCTAGAAAAACTCAATGAGGAGTTAAAAACCCATCAATCATCTCTTATCCTTAAAAAAGGAAAACCTTTAGCAATTTGGAAAGAACTAGCCAAAGAGTATAGAATTGAAGCAGTTTATACCAACAAAGATTACGAGCCTTATGCAATTAAAAGAGATAAAGAAGTAGCTGACTTTTTAGCATCAAAAGGAATAAGATTTAATGCTTTTAAAGATCAAGTAATTTTTGAAGAGAACGAAGTTTTAAAAAACGATGGAACTCCATATACAGTTTTCACACCTTATAAAAACAAGTGGTTGCAAAACTTCTCCGAAAAGAAAGATACGCAAGATTTTACGATCGACTTTGCTAACTTTTATCATTTTTCATCTGAATTTCCATCATTAGCTTCCATAGGTTTTGAAGAAAGTACAATTAAAGTAAAACCATACAACTTATCTAATTTGGATTTGTATGATGAGGTGAGGGATTTTCCTGCTGAAGATAAAACTTCGTATTTGTCACCTTATTTACGTTTTGGGTTGGTAAGTACTCGAAAAATGGTTCGTTTTGCTTTAAAAACTAACCAAACTTTTTTAAGTGAACTGATTTGGCGTGAGTTTTTTATGCAGATTTTATATCACTTTCCAAAAGTAGTTACCCAGAACTTCAAACAAAAGTACGATGCAGTTCCTTGGAGGAACAACGAAGAAGAATTTAAAAAATGGTGTGAAGGTAAAACTGGGTATCCGATGGTAGATGCAGGTATGCGAGAGCTAAACAAAACAGGATACATGCACAACAGAGTACGAATGATAACCGCAGGGTTTTTATGCAAGCATTTATTAATTGATTGGCGTTGGGGAGAAGCATACTTTGCCGAAAAATTGTTAGATTATGATTTGTCGGCAAACAATGGGAATTGGCAATGGGCAGCAGGTACAGGTTGCGATGCAGCTCCGTATTTTAGAGTGTTTAACCCAGAATCTCAGTTAAAAAAGTTTGATAAAAATTTACACTATGTTAAAAAATGGGTAAAAGACTTTGATGAGTTAACCTATCCGAAACCAATGGTAGAACACAAATTTGCGAGAGAACGAGCGATAAGTACCTATAAAAAAGCATTACAATAAAAAAAGGTTCAGAATTTTCTGAACCTTTTTTGTATGTATTAAGCAATATAGTCTTTTGCTCTTTCTAATGCTTTTGGAATTCCTCCAGGGTTTTTACCTCCTGCAGTAGCAAAGAAGTTTTGTCCACCACCACCACCGTGGATTAGTTTTCCTAATTCTCTAACAACCTTTCCAGCATCGTATCCTTTTTCGTTAGCTAAGTCTTTAGAAATATAACAAGTTAACATAGCCTTTTCAGCAGAAGGAGCAGTAGCAAATACCACAAATAAATTGTTAACTTCTCCTCCTAACTCAAATAATAAATTTTTAATGCTATTAGGATCTAAATCTACTTTAGTTGCTAAAAACTGAACCCCATTTACTTCTTGTAACTGGTTTTTAAGTTCACCTTTCATGTTTTTAGCTTTATCTTTTAATAGTTGCTCAACTTGCTTTTTTAAAGCAGCATTTTCATCTTGTAAGCTATTTACCGATTTAGCAACATCTTTAGGGTTTTTTAATAATTGTTTTACCGCATCGTAGTTACGCTCAACGCCTTCAAAGTAATCACCAACAGCTACATTCGTAATCGCTTCAATTCTTCTGATTCCAGCAGCAACAGCACCTTCCGATTTTATTTTAAAATACCAAATATCACCTGTTTGTTGTACATGTGTTCCACCACATAATTCCATTGATTGTCCAAAACGGATGGTACGAACACTATCACCATACTTTTCACCAAATAAAGCTACGGCACCTTCGTCAATAGCTTGTTGCATTGGTATATTTCTTTGCTCTTGTAACGGAAGGTTTTCACGAATACGAGCGTTCACAAATTCCTCAACAGCTTCTAATTGATCTTTGTCTACTTTAGAAAAGTGAGAAAAATCAAAACGTAAATGTTCTGGACTAACTAAAGAACCTTTTTGCTCCACATGCTCACCTAATATAGTGCGTAAAGCTTGGTGCAATAAATGTGTTGCAGAGTGGTTACTTGCTGCTAATTTTCTAAAATCATTACTAACAATTGCTTTGAAGGTCTCGTGTAAATTGTTAGGTAGGTGTTTGGTGTAATGAATAATTACATTATTCTCTTTCTTAGTGTCTAATACGTGAATAACATCCCCATTTGGAGACTCTATATGTCCTTTATCACCAACTTGTCCACCACCTTCAGGATAAAAAGGAGTCATGTTAAATACCAGTTGATATTGGTCTCCATCTTTTTTCGTGGTAACTTTTCTGTAACGAGTTAGTTTTACGTTGGCAGCCAACATATCGTAGCCAATAAACTCTTCTACATCATCTTCAATTAAAACAACCCAATCGCCAGTTTCGCTAGCAGAAGCAGCACGAGAACGCTCTTTTTGAGCTTTCATTCCAGCATTAAACTCTTCTTCATTGATTTCATATCCTTTTTCACGAGCAATTAACTGTGTTAAATCTAAAGGAAATCCATAGGTGTCATATAGTTCAAAAGCACGTTTACCAGAAACAACTTTACCATTAGTTGTCGTAATAATTTGGTCTAATAATAATAATCCTTGGTCTAGGGTACGTAAGAAAGAACTTTCCTCTTCTTTTATAACATTATGTACTAAGTTACTTTGTTTTTTAATTTCAGGAAAAGCATCACCCATTTGGTGGGCTAGAGTTTCTACCAATTTATAAATAAAAGGCTCTTTCTGGTTTAAGAAAGTAAATCCATAACGAATAGCACGACGTAAAATTCTACGAATTACATAACCTGCACCGTTATTACTTGGTAATTGACCATCGGCAATGGCAAATGCAACCGCACGAACATGGTCAGCAATCACACGAATAGCAATATCAATTTTTTCATCTTTACCGTATTTAGATCCAGTAATTGTTTCAACTTCACGAATTAAAGGAGTAAATACATCAGTATCGTAATTAGATTGAACCCCTTGTAAAACCATACATAAACGCTCAAACCCCATACCAGTATCAATATGTTTTGCAGGAAGATCTACCAAAGAACCATTAGCTTTACGGTTGTATTGCATAAAAACTAAGTTCCAAATCTCTACAACTTGAGGATGGTCTTCATTCACTAACGATTTTCCATCAACGTTAGCTTTTTCTTCAGCAGAACGAATATCAACATGAATTTCGGAACACGGACCACAAGGACCTTGTTCACCCATTTCCCAAAAGTTATCTTTTTTGTTCCCCATTAAAATACGCTCTTCAGCAATGTACTGTTTCCAAATATCGTATGCTTCTTGATCCATTTTTGTACCATCACTTTCATCACCTTCAAACACAGTTACGTACAAAATATCTTTATCTACTTTATAAACCTCAGTCAGCAATTCCCAAGCCCAAGCAATAGCTTCTTTCTTAAAATAATCACCAAAACTCCAGTTACCTAGCATCTCAAACATGGTGTGGTGGTAAGTATCGTAACCAACCTCTTCCAAATCGTTGTGTTTACCAGAAACACGTAAACACTTTTGACTATCAGAAATTCTGCCATTTTTAGGAGTAGAGTTTCCTAAGAAAAACTCCTTAAATGGCACCATACCAGCGTTGGTAAACATTAAAGTAGGGTCGTTCTTTAACACCATAGGTGCTGAAGGAACTATTTCGTGTTGTTTTGATTTAAAATAATCTAAAAATTTAGCTCTAATATCTTGAGATTTCATACAACTCTGGGTATCTGTATTTTGTTAAAATATATTTAAAAAACTGCTTGTAAAAAGAAGTTTTAAAAGATTTTGTAAATTTGTGGGTTTTCAAATTGTACATCCCCTTAGGATGCTTCATTTAAAAAGCACAAAAATAGTACATTTAGGATTATGGCAAAAGTAAAATATTATTATGACCCAGACACTTTATCGTATAGAAAGATAGAGGTTAGGAGAAGTGAAAAGTATAAAAAAACTTTTTTTGGAATACTTAGTTTTTTATTGATTGCTTTTTTTGGTTTTATAGGTTTTAGTCAGTTTTTAATGTCTCCAAAAGAGCGCGCTCAAAAAAGAGAATTAGAAAACTTAAAATTACATTATGAGTTGCTTTCAAAAAAGATGGAAGAAAGCGCTGAAATCTTAACTGATTTACAAAAAAGAGATAATAATATTTATAGAACATATTTTGAGGCAAGTCCAATACCAGAAGAGCAACGAAAAGCAGGTTTTGGAGGTGTAAATAGATATAAACATTTAGATGGTTTTGATAACAGCTCTATGGTAAAAAAGGTAACCAAAGAGCTAGATATTTTATCAAAGCAAATGGTAGTACAATCAAAATCGTTGGATGAGATTGTTGAATTAGCCAAAGAAAAAGAAAAAATGTTGGCTTCTATACCAGCTATTCAGCCTGTAAAAAATCAAGATTTAAAAAGAATGGCATCGGGGTATGGAATGCGTTTACACCCTATATTAAAGTCGTGGCGTATGCATAATGGAATGGATTTTACCGCACCAACAGGCACGCCAATCTTTGCATCAGGAAACGGTATTGTTAAAAAAGCACATAGAAGTTCTACTTTTGGTAAAGTGGTTTATATAAATCATGGATACGGATACCAAACCATTTATGCTCACATGAGTAAAATTATAGCAAAGAGAGGGCAGAAAATAAAGCGTGGTGATTTAATAGGGTATGTTGGAAACACAGGACGTTCTGCAGCACCACACTTACATTACGAAGTACATAAAAACGGTAGACCTGTAAATCCTATTTACTATTATTACGGAGATTTAACTCCAGAAGAATTTGCAGCCATGCAAAAAGCTTCACAACAAAAAGGTCAGTCGTATGACTAAACACATAACAAGCTGTGAAAAATGTATGTAGACTTACCTGATAAACGATATTATAGAATAGGTGAAGTCGCTAAAGCTTTTGGGGTAAATAGTTCACTCATTAGGTTTTGGGATAAAGAGTTTGAAATCATCAATCCTAAAAAAAATGCTAAAGGTGATCGGTTGTTTACACAAGAAGACGTAAAAAACTTTAAAATTATTTACAACCTTGTAAAAGAAAGAGGGTTTACTTTAGACGGCGCAAAACAAAAGCTAAAGAAAAACCCAGCAGGAGTCTTAAATAATCAGGAAATTATTAGTAGATTAGAAACTGTAAAAGCAGAGTTAATAAAAATCAAAAATCAATTATAATTACAAAAAATCAAAGATTATGAAAAAATGGTTAGTGCCTTTAATTATTATAGGAGTTCTAGTATTTGGAATTTATTCATGGGCAAAAGGATTTTATAATACCGCAGTAACATACCAAGAAGATGCTAAAACTACATGGTCTAATGTAGAGAGCTCTTACCAACGAAGAAACGACTTAATTGGTAACTTGGTAAAAACGGTACAAGGAGCAGCCGATTTTGAAAAGAGTACGTTAACAGAGGTAATCAACGCAAGAGCAAAAGCAACTTCTGTAAACATTAATGCTGGTGACTTAACACCAGATAAAATGGCACAATTTCAACAAGCACAAACAGGGTTAAGCGGAGCTTTATCTAAGTTATTAGTATCTGTAGAGCGTTATCCAGATATCAAAGCAAACAAAAACTTCTTAGAATTACAAAGTCAGTTAGAAGGAACAGAAAACAGAATTAATGTAGCACGTGACCGTTATAACGAAAGCGTTAATAAGTATAACAAGCATATTAAAATGTTTCCTGGTAACTTGTTAGCGGGGATGTTTAACTTAACTGAAATGGCACGTTACAAGGCTGATGCAGGTTCAGAGAATGCGCCTGATGTAGATTTTAAATTCTAAAAATATATGTCTAAAGTAGAAGATTTTCTTACAGCCAAAGAAGAAGAGGAAATCGTTCAGGCTATTAGAGAAGCAGAACGAAATACTTCTGGTGAAATTCGTGTACATATAGAGAGAACTACGGAAGGTTCTCACTATGACCGAGCACTAGAAGTATTTCAAATGCTTAAAATGTTTAATACCCAGCAACGAAACGGTGTGTTGTTGTACATCGCTGTTGACGATCATATATTTGTAATTTACGGTGATGAAGGTATTAACAACGTGGTTCCCGATAACTTTTGGGAAACAACCAAAGAAGCCATCCAAAACCAATTTAAACAAGGAGATTTTAAACAAGGAATTATAGATGGTGTGCTAAAAGCAGGAAAAGAATTACAAGCTCACTTTCCGTGGACTACAGATGATGAAGATGAGCTAAGCAACGAAATATCAAAAGGCTAAAACCTTCACAGAAGGAAGAAATATGATAAAGAATATAACGTCATTATATAAAAGAACAAGCAAGTTACAAAACGTAAAAGTTGTTCTTTTTTTTATTGCATTTTTATGCGGACACACTCTTTTTTCACAAGGATTTGAAATTCCAGAAACACCTAAAGAGCAAACAAGTGTTTACGATTATGTGAATCTTTTATCACCCAGTCAAAAAGCAAGCTTAGAAAATAAGCTAATTAAGTATTCTGATACCACTTCAACACAAGTAGTAGTAGCAATTATAAGCTCTACACAAGGAGAAGAAATAGGGTATTTAGCTACCAATTGGGCGCATGAATGGGGAATAGGACAAGAAAAGGAAGACAACGGAGTATTTATGTTGTTGGCAAAAGACGATCATAAAATAACCATCCGAACAGGTTATGGAACCGAGCACTTATTAACCGATTACGTTTCTCGACAAATTATAGAGTACGACATTATTCCTTATTTTAAACAAGGAGACTATTATGCTGGGTTAAATAGTGGAGTAGATGCTGTTTTTAAAGTAATGAGGGGTGAATACAAAGGGGCTAGAAAACAATCTAAAAAAACAGACTTTAGTTTTATTGTCTTTATCATCATTCTGGTAGTATTTTTTATCATTATCTCAAGCGGAAGTAAAGGAAACCGTGGAGGAGGAAGAGGCTACAGAAAATCAGATATTGCAAGAGGTATTTTAGAAACCATTATTTTAAGCAACGCTGGTAGAGGCGGTTTTGGCGGAGGAAGCTTCGGTGGAGGATCGTCAGGAGGAAGTTTTGGAGGCGGAGGCGGCTTCGGCGGAGGTTTCGGCGGCGGAGGCTTTGGTGGTGGTGGAGCCACAGGTGGCTGGTAGTAACTTCATTTATTTAGTAAAGGTTAGGTAACGTTAAAGCAACGTTGAAATAGTACTTATGCAGGGAAATTAAAAGACCCCTATGTATGAAGACTAACATTAAAAGAAGAAACTTTTTAAGAAACTCATTATTAGTAACTGGAGGACTACTTTTAGTCCCTAACTTTATTAGTTGCAAAGATGATGATATTGATGAATTACCTATTCCAGATAATTTAGGAGAGAAAAACTTTGAGCAAGGAGTTGCTAGTTTTGATCCTACAAACTCGCAAGTTATTATTTGGACTCGTTACACCACCCAAAACGCTTCAGCAACCTTAATTTGGCAACTGGCAAAAGATAAAAACTTTAAAGACGTTGTTCGTCAAGCAGAAATAACTACTGATGCTTCAAGAGATTTTACCGTAGCTATTGAAATTAAAGACTTAGATGCAGGACAAAAACTATACTACCGTTTTGTAAGTGTTGATGATAAAGCAACATCGCCAGTAGGAGAAACCTTAACGTTTAGCGAATCAATTAGTGAAGTAAAACTAGCAGTAGCATCTTGTGCAAACTTTGCCTACGGTTACTTTAACGTATATGAAGAAATAAAAAAATCGGATGCAGATGTTGTAATCCATCTAGGAGATTATATCTATGAATATGGAGAGAACACTTACGGTTCGTTTAGAACACCAGAACCAAAAGGAGAAATTATTTCGTTAGATGATTATCGTATCCGCTACCGCCAATACCGTTCAGACGAGCAATTAAAAGAATTGCACAGAACCAAACCTTTTATTTGTGTTTGGGATGACCATGAGGTAGCTAACGATACGTATAAAGACGGAGCGGAAAATCATCAAGAAAATGAAGGTAGTTTTACTTCAAGAAAACAAAGTGCCTTAAAAGCGTATAGCGAATACTTACCTAACATGACGAATTTGGTAGATAATTCAATTATTTACAGAAACTTGAAAATTGGAAGTTTGGTAGATTTAATTATGTTAGATACGCGTGTTGTTGGTAGAGATAAGCAGTTAGAATATTCAGCGTATTATGATGAAAAAGGAGCGTTTGACGCAACAGCTTTTCAGCAAGCATGGTTAAACCCGCAACGCACCCTTTTAGGAACTACCCAATTAGGATGGTTAGAAAGTGAGTTAGCAGCAAGCAATAGTACATGGCAACTAATAGGGCAGCAAGTATTAATGGGAAAAATGTTAATTCCTGCTGAACTACTAACACTGTTAGCAACAGTAGTGGCAGAAGCATCGGCAACAGGTGGGGCAAGTGAAGCAACTTTTAATCAATTTAAAAAGACGATAACAGAGTTAGTAACTATTAAAACAAGAGTTTTACAAAACGACCCTACGTTAACAGCAGAAGAAAAAGCAAGAGTACAAACCGTATTGCCATATAACTTAGATGCTTGGGATGGCTATTTTATGGAGAGAGAACGCATTTTAGCAAGCTTTAAAAATAAAAATGTAGTAGTGCTGGCAGGAGATACTCACAATGCGTGGTATAGCGATTTAAAAGATAATTCTGGAGAAAAAGTAGCCGTAGAGGTAGCTACAAGTTCAGTATCATCACCAGGATTAGAAACTTACTTAGGAGCATCTGCAACAGAATTAGAAGGCGCCTTAGGCTTGTTAATAGACGATTTACAATACAGTAATTTCTCTCAAAGAGGCTATATGAAACTTACAGTAACAGCAGCAGGTATACAAACTGACTGGAACTATGTAGATACTGTTACCAACAAAACCTACTCAAATAGTATAGGGAAAACGGTAACTTTATAATTATATAACTTGTTGTGCATTTTTGAAGTTTTTTGTCGAAAGAATGTCTGTTCGAGTGATTTTCGATAGAAAATCGTATCGAGAACAACAATCTAAGATGTAAAATTTTATTCTCGATACTAATTTTACGGGTTTTTACCCGCAAAATTCACTCGAATTGACAAATTTTACTCAAAATGTACAAGGTTTACATAGCATTACCAATACATTAAAAGGCTCCTGAATTATTCAGGAGCCTTTTGTATGCTATAAAAGAAATACGAAATCTTCTAATGTTATACTTCTTCGGTAGTTGGAGTACTAGATTTAGACCTATTATCCACTACTAAATTATATTGCTTAGCCAACACATCAATCTCATTAAGTAAGGTTGGGTAGGCTTCGTTTTCAGAAAGTGTTGTATGCGCTTCAATGTGTAATACAAGTTTTCTGTAAATAAGCGTAGCTTCAGTACGCAACTCTTCAATATTGTTTTCTGGTGAAGCCGCTGTTTCACCTACACGCTCAATATACTTGGCAGAAAACTCGGTATTGGCATTTTTTAATTCAGCAACCCAAGTAGCTATATCAAGCAAAGAAATAGCCTGAATAAGCTCAGGTTCAGTTTCAAAATCTTTACAAATACTATCTAAAATAGCGGTTTGTTCTTGGTAACTTTTGCGAATAATATTAGTACCATGTGCATTTATAGTAGCAAGTAGTGCTTTGGCGGCACTTACTATAGCTTCGTTAAAATGGTTCTCATAACCATTTAAAATCATTTTAATTCCAGAAATAGCTTTATCCCTTCTAGTGTCAAGAGTTATAATTTCTTGTGTTAGGGTGCTTCCCTGCACTTGTTGGTATAAAACATCAATACGATTAACAATAGTTGTTAATTCGTTAGTGGGGTTTGTTAATGCTAACGCATCAACGTCTTGTAAGTTTACAAGTTGTAGAATATCTTTCATGTATTGTAGATATTCACCATTACGGTACCGGTTTAAATACGGACTGTTCATAAGCTAATTTTTAAAATTAATATTAAATATTTGTAGAAAGTGATTTGATAACTTTCATAGCGATAGCAATTTAAGAGTATAAAAGTTTTTAAAAAAGTTAACATTTGTTAAAGTTTACTTACTAATCGAGGTTTACATACGGTTACTATAGTTAATAGGGTACACTGTAAGGAGACTTGTGGAGAATTTTGTTATTTAAAGGAACGTTCAGCGCGTCACGCTGATGGTTTTGTTGTGTTGAGGAATGTTCAGCGCGTCACGCTGATGGTTCCGTTGTGTTGA
>NZ_JAKVUA010000010.1:0-117251 GCF_033978845.1 Tenacibaculum sp. 1B UA | reverse complement strand
CTGGTGTTCATTAAGTCTTTACGATTGTACTTTTTAATCCACTCATTGACTGTTGTAGGAGCAATAGAGTAGAGTTTACAAAGTTCGCTCTTTGTGTGTTTACCGGTTGTAAGTTCGGCTAAAATTTTCAGTTTGAAAGGTTCTGAATACCGTCTGATTACTTTATCGTTTTTGTACATAATGTTTAAAATTATGTAGCCTTTATTCAGGACGAGTCAAAATTATTGCTAACGTTGTTGTATAAGATTAGTTGCGTGTTTTTAGCACTAAATTTAGTAAATAAAACACAGATTTAAAGTCTGCGAGAACTTTCGTAAATAAGCTAAAACCAGCAATTAATTTTATACGGTGTTGTACTGCGTTTATTTCATTTTTGATGTAAATATATTCTTAATTGTATCCAATTCCTTTTTGTATTTCAAATCTGTTCTTGATGCAAAATATAAGGTGTTTTCCGTTTTTACTTTTCCTTCCCAAACTAAATTTATTTTGTTGCTTAAAATTTGTTCTTGACATAAAAAATCTGGAACTAATGCAAGTCCGTTTCCATTGTTTAAACATCTTATAATAGAAGTAATGTTTGGTAAAATATAGTTTGGTTTGAAAGTAGGTTTCTTATTAAAATTCTCAAACCAAAAACGTCTAAAATGTTCCATTTCGTTTGATGAACTATACCAAACATTTTGAAGTAGTTCGTCTTCTAACTTACTTAAATTTTTTGATTTAATGTGTTTTTGTATTTTAGTTACATTCGTTTTGTTTCCTGCTATTAAAACGATTCTTTCTTTTGAAAATGGAATATACTCAACTAATGATTTTTTTTCATTCTGTTTTTTAGGTGTTATTACTAAATCTAAAATACCATTGTTTAGGTCTTTTATTAAATCTGTATGTGCTCCAAATCTAGCTACTAGGTCAAAGTCTAGTTTTGGAATTTCGGGTTCGATAATTAGTTGAAACATTTCTGAACACATTCCAATGTTTAGAGATGGATTTTTTTCTTGAGTTGTTTTTTTAAAATGCTGTTCTGCAATTTCAAGTTTTTTTAAAGATTCAATAATATATTCATATAAAAATTTCCCATCCTCTGTTGGAATCATTTTTCTCGAAGTACGTTCAAATAGTTTTTTACCAACATAAGCTTCTAGTGCATTTAAGTGTACACTAACTCCAGGCTGTGACGCATATAAAGCAATAGAAGCTTTAGTCAAAGTTCCGTTTTCATATATTTCTTTAAATGTTCTGTACCATTCTAAATTTACCATAGTTATTAAAATATTGATACAAAGGTATGATTTGTATTATTTTTACAATAATAAATATTGCTTTAATTTTGTCTCAAATAAAATAAGATACAAATGAAAAATATATTTATAATTAATGGAAGTCATCCATTTGCGCATTCTGGTGGAAGATTTAACGAAACACTTTTCAATAATACTATTTCATATTTTGATACGCTTGAAGAATTTGAAGTGAAGTTTACTCAAGTAGGTGAAAATTATAACGTAAAAGAAGAAGTTGAAAAATTTAAGTGGGCAGATATAGTGATTTATCATACTCCAATTTGGTGGTTTCAAATTCCTTTTGGGTTTAAAAAATATATAGATGAAGTTTTTACGGAAGGTCATCAAAATGGTATTTATTCAAGTGATGGAAGAAGTAGAAGAAATCCAAACATCAATTACGGGACTGGTGGTTTAATGCACGGAAAAAAATATATACTTACTACAAGTTGGAATGCACCTAAAACCGCATTTACTTTAGAAAATGAATTTTTTAATCAAAAAAGTGTAGATGAAGGCGTTATGTTTGGGTTTCACAGAATGAATGCATTTACAGGAATGGAATTATTAGCAACACATCATTTTCACGATATGGAAAAAAATGCAGATGTTCCTTTTGAGTTGAATAATTACAGTACTTTTTTAAATGATTTAATGATTAATCTGTAATTGTCTAGTTTGGTTGCGAAATGCAGTACAACACCCAAATATATGGACATTTTAGGGTTCAGACAAGTAAGATCTATTTTAAGTGTGTTGTATCACGAAAGCCTTTTAAATGCTAGTGTTTTATAAAATGTATACTTGTCCTTATTTCGTATATACTTAAGAAGGGATTTAAATTTTAAGGCTGTATTTATATACAGAATATAGACATAATTAAATCCACCTTATTACTGTAATACATAAAAATTTTGTAAGTGCTTGTAATTAAATTCAATTATACAAAATTACGTTGTCGTTTTGCCTCAAAAGTTAAGATGGATATGGTACCGATACATTCATAGAATCTATCTCTCCTTGCATGGGGTGTTGATATTCTGAGTAGCTTTGTCTCGCCAAACTTGCGTTAACTCTGTAGCTTCAGTACCCACTACCAAAGCAGTAGCCTTAGTATAATCGTTTTTATGGCATTCGTTTGAGTTTTGTAGGGTTAGTATGTTGTGTTTCTTTAAGTACGCTATAATGTCTTCAGAAGTGTTTGTCGCTATCTGATTGGTAAATACACAACCCACACTAGAACGTATAATGTTAGGATTGAATAACTCCGTTTTTGGTATATATACTTCTTTTGTTTTTTCTATGCAGTTATCAGCCTTATGTAGAATTTTGTTTATACTTACAAAAAGAATAATTACTAGCTATTGCTGTTGTTAGGCAAGCAACAGTACTGTTGCTAAACACCAAACACTATTGTTGTTTAACACTAGGTGCTACTGTTTGAATCTTCAAACAAAACCAAAATATGGGGTGTACTAGTTTGTATTAAGCTTCATACAGTAGTGTATGAAGTCACTCGACACTACTGTTATGGTGTAATGATATAGTGGTATATGAAGTTACCATATAGTAGCGTATATTTATTGGTACCGCCAAAGGGTTTAATACCCAGAGGCTTGCCTCGTTTTTTTTCTATAAATACCTTGTGAACTTACTCTGAGGTAGTTTACTTCATAAAAAAAGCTCACCATAGGTGAGCTTTTTTATTTATAATTTTATTAAAAAACTATGCTAACATGGTAACTGGATTCTCTAAATAAGTTTTTAAGGTTTGTAAAAACTGAGCACCAATTGCACCGTCAACTGTTCTGTGATCGCATGCTAAAGTTAATTTCATGGTGTTACCAACTACAATTTCTCCATTTTTAACTACTGGTTTTTGTACAATTGCACCTACCGATAAAATAGCAGAATTAGGTTGGTTAATAATTGAAGTAAAGCTTTCAATACCAAACATTCCTAAGTTAGAAACGGTAAATGTACTTCCTTGCATTTCATTAGGAGTTAGTTTTTTGCTTCTAGCTTTTGATGCTAGTTGACGAACTTCAATATCTATTTGATTGATATTCATGTAATCTGTATTACGAAGAACAGGTACAACTAAACCTTCAGGTACAGCAACGGCTACACCTATATTTATATGTTTATTGTATATTGTTACATCATCATTCCAAGTAGTATTAACTTGAGGGTGTCTTCTCAATGCCATAGCAGAAGCTTTAACCACCATATCATTAAAAGATACTTTTGTTTCTGGCATCTGATTAATAATCTTTCTAGATTCAATAGCATTGTCCATATCTACCTCTATGTTTAAGTAGAAATGAGGAGCGGAGAATTTAGAATTAGCTAGTGCTTTAGCAATAGCTTTACGCATTTGAGAATTCTTAATTTCCTCTACAGATTCTCCTCCTGCAGTAGTAAAGTTTGTAACTGCTGAATGAGTTGTAGCTGCACTTGTGGCTACAGGAGCTTCAACTTTAGCAGCAGGAGTATAGTTTTCAACATCTTTTTTGATAATACGACCATTTTCTCCTGAACCGTTAACGTCTGCTAAATTGATTCCTTTATCCTTCGCTATTTTCTTAGCTAAAGGAGAAGCAAAAATACGTCCACCTTTATTATTTGATGTAGTTGCTACTGGAGTAGCTACTGTTTCTGTTTTGTTTTCTTCAACTGCTTTAGGAGCTTCTTCTTGTTTTTCTGAAGAGTCATTATTTAAAGTACCTGCTTTATGAGCTTCTACTAATGATGAAACATCAGTACCAGCTTCACCAATAATAGCTAATAAACTATCTACAGGAGCACTTTCACCTTCTTGAACACCGATATGTAATAAAGTTCCTTCGTTAAAAGACTCAAACTCCATTGTGGCTTTATCAGTTTCGATTTCAGCTAAAATATCACCTTCCTCAACATTGTCTCCCACTTTTTTTAACCAAGAGGCAACGGTACCTTCAGTCATTGTATCACTTAAACGAGGCATTGTTACTACTTTTACTCCATCAGGTATCGTTGAGTTTGTAGTAGTGGTATTTTTTTCTTCAGTTTTAGGAGCTTCTTCCTTAACTTCCGCTTCAGGAGTACTATTTCCATTTAATAATGCTGAAAAATCTTCTCCTTCCTCACCAATAATAGCTAATAAACTATCTACAGGAGCTGTTTCTCCTTCTTGAACACCAATATGTAATAAAGTACCATCGTGGAAAGATTCAAATTCCATCGTAGCTTTATCGGTTTCAATTTCAGCTAAAATATCACCTTCTTCAACTTTATCACCTACTTTCTTTAACCAAGAAGCTACCACTCCTTCTTCCATCGTATCGCTTAAGCGAGGCATGTTTATAATTGTAGCCATAATTTACTTAGATTTTATAAATGGATAATCTTCTTGTTCATATACCATATCATATAATTGGTTTAGTTCTGGATATGGAGAGTCTTCTGCGAATTTCTCACATTCTTTAACCAAATCTTTTACTTCTTTATCAATTGTTTTGATTTCATCTTCTGAAGCATACTCTTTTTCTTTGATGACTTCTAAAACTTGAGTGATAGGATCTATTTTTTTATACTCTTCAACTTCGTCTTTTGTACGATAATGTTGAGCATCTGACATAGAGTGACCTCTATATCGGTATGTTTTCATTTCTAAGAAAGTAGGGCCATCACCACGACGGGCTCTTTGAATAGCTTCATCTACAGCTTCTGCGACTTTGATAGGATTCATTCCATCAACAGGACCGCAAGGCATTTCATACCCTAGTCCTAACTTCCAAATATCAGTATGGTTTGCAGTTCTTTCAACAGAGGTTCCCATGGCATATCCATTGTTTTCAACAATAAACACTACAGGTAATTTCCAGTTCATTGCCATGTTAAAGGTTTCATGTAAAGAACCCTGACGTGCAGCCCCATCACCAAAATAACATAAAGTTACGGCATCACTACCTTTATATTTGTCACCAAAAGCAAGACCAGCTCCTAAAGGAATCTGACCACCTACAATTCCATGACCACCATAAAAACGGTATTCTTTAGAGAAAATATGCATAGAACCTCCCATACCATGAGAAGTACCAGTAGCTTTACCATATAGTTCTGCCATTACGCGTTTAGGGTCTTCACCCATACCGATTGGTTGAACGTGATTACGGTAAGCAGTAATCATTTTATCTTTAGTCAAATCCATTGCATGTAATGAACCTGCTAAAACAGCCTCTTGACCGTTATATAAGTGTAAAAAACCTCTAACTTTTTGTTGAATGTAAACTGCAGCTAGCTTGTCTTCAAACTTTCTCCAAAATAGCATATCTCTATACCAATTGATATAGGTTTCTTTGGTGATTTTCTTCATTATATACTTTAGTTGTTTATTTAAATGTTTGTTTGCTTTGCTTATAGCAAAACGTAGCTACAAAAATAAGTAGTTTTTAGTAATTTAAAAAAACTTATTACTAAAAGTTAAAGAAAGGTTTAAGAAGGGGAAAAGAGATGTAATTACTGTTCTTTAGCTACGATAATTGTGGCTTTAGCACCTGTGGCTAAATTCCATTCATTAGATGAAATTAACATGCCGGCGTCGTTATAAATTTTAAAAGCAGCAGTATTAGGACCTGAGGTTCCTTGATTTAATGCAACAATTTTTATAGTGTTAATTCCTTCGTCTAGAGGAAGATTAAAAGATTGATAACGTTGTTTTAGTGTAAGGTTACTAACAACAGGTACATCATTTATATAGATGGTAACTTTGTCACCGTCTGGATATTGATAGTCTCTACAAATGATGTTAACACTTTTTGATTTAGTACTAAAACTCCCTAAATCCTGATCAATAACAGGATATTGATACATTCCATTTACCTGCTTAAACGATTTTAAGTATTGTTCTTCTGCTATTTTGGCTTTAGTTAAAATTCCTTTGTTTTCTAAATCTTTTTGAGCTTGTTTTTTTTGAAGCTCTTTTTGAAGTTCAGAATTAGCTGTTTTAAAGCCATTTGTGTTATTAAAGTCTAACGTTTTAGGTTTTTTAATTTTTTTAGCCGGTGCGGTGATGATTCCAAATGAAGAGTTTCCTTTATTTTTACCACCAGTAGAACCGTCTAATTGTGCAAAACTCTTGGTTGTTATGCTACATAAAAAAAGGATAAAAAATAAATGTATGTTTTTTCTCATAATAAAAATAGAACTTAACAAATATAATGCCGATTTTTATAGCTGTATCTAAATAAAGAGTTAAAACTAATTATTTTACAGGGAAGTCGAAATAAGTTTTAGGAAAAGGCTCTCCACGTAATGTAAAGTGCCACCATTCTTTTATATAAGACCTAAAGCCGTATTTTCGCATTGTTTTTTGTAACAATGTCCTGTTCTTTTTTTGCTCATCGGTTAGGTTTTCGTACATGATGTGAGATGATATGCCAAAAAAGTCAAATGGGCTTCCCATGTCTAGCTCTTCCCCAGTTTTTAAATTAACAATAGTTAAGTCAACAGTACTTCCTCTTGAATGGCCTGATTTAGAAGCAATGTACCCTTGTTTGAATAAGTAACGCTTGTTAACTTCAGGATAATATTGTTCTTTCATTAAGGTGTCATTTAGTACTCTTGCCCATTTTACAAAATGATTTACTGCTGTTTGCGGACGATAAGCATCAAATATTTTTAATCCTAGGTTTTTAGTAGCCAATTCATCTTGGACTTTTTTTAAAGCTTTGGCGGTAGGAGTAGTTGCTATAAGAATATTTTCTTCATAACCATTCACTGGAGTTCCCATAAAGTTATTTTCATGGCAGTATCTTAATTCACCTTGTACTGTTGGAGCAACATCTTTGATATATGAAAAACCTTTGGGTAAATTCTGAGATTGAATTGCTAAGGAAGTAAGCAAAAGTAACGTTAAAATCCATTTCATTGGGTAAAAGTAATAAAATGGATTTTAACAGTTTCTTTCTTAGTGAAAGATTAACTTTATTTGTCTAAAAAATCTTGATAAGCATTCTGACTAATAGCTCTTCCTAATGAGTCTAAAGGTTGATAATTACCTTCTTGTATAACAGGTTTGTTGCTTACATAATCATATACAAAAGTTCCATTTTTAGAAATGGTTCCGAAACCTTTATTAAATACATAATGCACATATTGATTCTCAGAGGTGTTAAAAATATTTTTTCCAAATTGAAACTGCTTTGGATTTCCTCCTAACATATCTGTTAAAGTATAAGCTAAATCACTTTGAGCACTAAAATTATCAATAGTAATTCCTGTTTTATTAAGAGCTCCACCTAACCAAACCATTGGAATTTGAAATCTTTTAGGAGAATTAAAATATCCTTTATGTTTGGGTAATGGATGTCCGTGATCAGATAAAATAACAATTAACGTATTATCCCACCAAGGCTGTTTCTTAGCTTCGTTAATAAATTTACCTATAGCCTTGTCTGTATAAGCTTGTGCGCTTCTGTATAAATTTTCTACTGATTTTTTACCAAACTTGTATTTGCCAGGGAATTCGTAAGGTTCGTGACTAGTAAGTGTAAGAGCTATTTCAAAAAAAGGTTCTTTTAGGGTAGGAGCTGATAAGTCTTTCATAAATCGATCTAAAAAGATATGATCGTGAGCTCCCCATTTTGAATTCCAATTTTCTTTATCAAATTCGGTTCCATCTACAATTTTATCTATTTTACCATTACGTAAGTAGGTAATCATGTTTCCAAAATTACTATCTCCACCATAATAAAAACTAGTATTATAGCCTAGGTTTTTCATTTCTTTGGTAAGTATAGGTAGTTTTCTTGCCTTATATGGAATTTTCATGATGCTTTTTGTTGGCTGAGGATAATAGCCACTTAAAATAGCAGGAACTCCTTTATCTGTTCTGTCTCCATTTCCATAGAAATTGGTAAATAGAATCCCTTCTTTAGCTAACTTGTTTAGATTTACAGTAACATCAGGTTCGCCGCCTAAAGCACCAACAGCTTTTGCTGAAAGACTTTCCCAAATAAGTATAATAACATTTGGTTTTTGAGTGTTTAAAATAGAGTCTGTATTAGCTGTTAAAAGTTGATTTTTAGTGTTATTGATGATGTTTTTAGCCATATCACTTTTATAATGTGTATATGGATTTTTACCATCAGTTTTATGACTAATCGTATTAGCGAAATTCCAAATAAAATTTACTGCAGCATGATTAGCAAACATATTCTTAGAGAAGTACACATTACTTTGGTTAATAGGAATGTTAGCAAAACCACCTCTCATAGGAATAATTAAGCTTGCAATTAAAAGTAAAAATATAGGAGCTTCTAAAAAATGTCTTTTGCTTAATTTGCTAAGAGTTTTGTTTAAGGCCTTGTTAAAAAAGTAAATAGTAGCTACAGAAAGTAATACCCAAGCAAATATTCCGCCAACTAACTGTAAAGTACTCACTGAAGCTAGCATAGCTTTAGGAGTGTTGATGTAATTTAAAACTGTAACATCTATACGGACCCCCCAAAATTTATACAAAGACATGTCTGTTAACATAAATAAGTTGATAACCAAAAGGATTGGGAAGGTATATCCTTTAATAATATAACCAATAATTTTCTTAGGAATCCAGATTGAAAGCAAGATGATTAAAAAAGGAATGACAGCTAAATAAGCTGCAAAAGAAAAATCTAATTGAATACCGTATAAAAATGTTTTTAAAGTGGTAAAAAAACTTAACTCTGAAGTTTTATCAAAATAATATATTAAAAATAAAAAGCGAGCGAGTAAAAAATATACTACCCACAAAAAATAATATGTAACACTAAAAAGAAATCTGTTTTTAAAGTTAGTCATTGTAGTAAAAAAGAGATTTATTCTGTAACCTTTAAACGAGCTTTGGCTGTTACAGAAATATCAGAATAATCGTTGTTTAAGTATTTTAAATATCCGGCTATGGCAATCATAGCAGCATTATCGGTGGTGTATTCAAATTTAGGAATGTAAGTTGTCCACCCCCAGTGTTTTTCAGCTAAAGTTAAGCGTTTTCGTATTTCTGAATTAGCAGAAACCCCACCAGCAATTGCTATGTGTTTGATGCCAGTTTGTTTTACAGTATTTTTAAGCTTATCCATTAATATTTCAATAATAGTATATTGAATAGAAGCGCAGATATCGTTAAGATTTTCTTTAATAAAGTTAGGGTTTTCTTTTACATTCCTTTGTATAAAATATAAGATTCCAGTTTTTAATCCACTAAAACTAAATTCTAAATCACCCACTTTAGGTTTGGTAAACTTAAAAGCTTTAGGATTTCCTAATTGAGCATATTTATCAATTAAAGGTCCACCAGGATAAGGTAATCCTAATATTTTTGCTGATTTGTCAAAAGCTTCTCCAACCGCATCATCAATCGTTTCACCTAAAATTTCCATTTCAAAATGATTGGTAATTTTTACAATTTGTGTGTGCCCGCCACTAATAGTTAAACAAACAAAAGGAAATGGAGGTATTTTACTTCCTTCTTCATCAATAAAATGAGCTAAAATATGTGCCTGCATGTGGTTCACATCTATTAAAGGAATGTTTAACCCTAAAGCTAAAGATTTAGCAAAAGAAGTACCAACTAATAAAGAGCCCATTAATCCAGGGCCACGAGTAAAGGCAATAGCATTTAAATTGTGTTTAGTTATGCTAGCTTGTTCAATAGCTTGTTGTACAACTGGAACAATGTTTTGTTGGTGGGCTCTTGAAGCTAGCTCAGGAACCACACCACCGTATTTAGCATGCACTTCTTGGTTTGCAACAACATTACTTAACACTTTTCCGTTACAAATTACTGAAGCACTTGTGTCATCACAAGAACTTTCAATACCTAAAATATAGATGTTTTCTGTACTCAAATCTTTTCGGATTTAGGTTGCAAAAATATTGATATTACGTTAGATTTTCGTTAAAAATAAGATTTCTTTAAAATAAGGCAGCATTTTTGCAGTTTGCTGATTACTTTTGTTAAACAGGATTACAAATAAGGGAAGTTATAAAAAGATTAGGGAATATAGTAGGTAGAATAATAAAGTACGCTGTGCTTTTTTTACTCTTGCTTTTTATTTTACTATCATTATCTATTGTACAAAGTCAACTTGCTAAGTATGCAACTAATTGGGTAAATAAAGAATTCAACACCAATATTGTTGTAAAAAAGGTTGATTTGTCTTGGTTTGGAAGTGTTCAGTTAAAAGATATTGAGATTAGAGACCACCACAAAGACACATTAATATTTGTAAATAATTTAAGCACTTCCTTATCAAACGCTAAGCGTGTATTAGAAAATCAAGTAGATTTAGAAGAAGCTTCTTTAAGTGGAGTTCATTTTTATATGAAGACATATAAAGGTGAAAAGAATGATAATATGTCTATTTTCATAGATAGTTTTGAAGATGGAAAACCAAGAGATAGTTTAGCAGCACCGTTTATTCTAAAAAGTGATAAAATTTCCTTAGATGGTTTAACTTTTAAATTACTAGATGAGAATAAAGGAGATCCTCTTGAGTTTGCAGCATACAATGCTGGGGCTGAGTTAAATGATTTTTCAATTGTCGGACCTGATGTTTCTATGAAAATAAGGAACATGTTTTTTACAGGAAATAGAGGAGTAAATGTGTCGAATTTATCCACTGACTTCACGTATACAAGGTCCTTTATGGATTTTAAGAACACAACATTAGAAACAGACAATAAAACCAAGCTTCAAGCTAAAATTAAGTTTACCTACAACCGAAAAGACTTTGTGAACTTTAATGATAAGGTAAGAATAAAAGCAAAGTTTCAAGAAAGTGTAGTTTCAGTAAAAGATTTAAATAAACTTTACAATGAAATTGGTGGGCAGGACTTTCTATATATAAGCGGAGATATTGATGGTGTACTAAATAATTTCAGTGCTAATAATGTAAGAGTACATTCAAAGGGAGGTATGAGAATTATTGGAAATATGGGATTTGTTAATGCTGTTAAAACCAGTAGAGGTTTTGTTTTTGATGCAGACTTAGATAATCTTACCGCAAATTATTACCAATTAAGAAATGTACTACCAAATTTATTAGGAAGAACGTTGCCAACGGAATTTCAAAGACTAGGTAATTTTACGTTGAATGGAATAGTGAGAGTAACACCACAACAAATGGATGCTACTGTATCAGTAAAATCAGAGATAGGGACTGCAATTTCTGATTTACAGTTAACAAATATTGATGATATTGATGCAGCAAAATACACAGGTGAGGTTGAGTTTAAAAATTTTGATCTTGGTGTTTTTGCAAATGACCCTGTATTAGGAACCGTTTCATTAAAAGCAGATGTAAATGGTAGTGGGTTTAATGTTGATAATGTTAATACCATAATTATAGGAAAAGTAAGTAGTTTATTTTTTAATGAATATGAGTATAAAAATTTACAGGTAAACGGACAGTTTCAAAACAAAAAGTTTGATGGTTTGCTAAATGCAGAAGATGATAATTTTAAATTAAAATTTGAAGGGTTAGCCGATTTTTCATCAGAAATTAACAAATTTGACTTTATTGCGAATGTTGATAGAATTGATTTGAAAAAAACAAACTTATTCACTCGTGATAGTATCTCTGAGTTAAAAGGGAATATTAACTTAAATATTTCAGGGAATACATTTGATGATATTGTAGGAAAAGCAACTTTTAAAAACCTAGTATACACAAATCAAAAACAGAGCTATCCTTTTAAGAGTTTTGAAGTAAACTCATCTGTAAAAGATAGTATAAAAACGATTGAAGTAAACTCAGAAGATATTGTAAAAGGAAGTGTAAAAGGTAAGTTTTCTTTTGAAGAATTACTGCCAATAACCCAAAACGCTTTAGGTAGCGTATATACGAACTACCGCCCTCACGAAGTGGCACCAAATCAATTTTTAGATTTTGATTTCACAATTTATAATCAAATTATCGATGTGTTTTTACCAAATATTTCAATAGGAAAAAATACAAGATTAAAAGGACGCATTAATTCAGATAAAAACTCACTAAAACTTACATTTGAGTCTCCAGAAATAAATGCATATAAAAATATAATTGAAGGAGTAGTGTTAAGGCTGGATAATAAAAACCCACTATATAACACTCACTTAACAGCAAAAAAAGTCAATACAAAGTATTATAATATTGAAAAGCTAAACCTGTTAAACCGTACTCAAAATGATACATTATTTTTTAAATCGGTTTTTAAAGGAGGGAAAGATTATGGCGAGAGTTTTAATTTAGATTTTTTTTATACAATTAATGAGCTACAAAAATCTGTTGTAGGAATTCAAAAATCGACATTATATTACAAAGGTTTTGATTGGGAAGTAAATCCTAATGACGATAAGAATAATAAAGTGACATTTGATTTGCAAAAGGATGATTTTACAATTAGTCCATTTGTTTTTAAGTCAGGAGAACAAAAAATAGATTTTAAAGGAATTGTAAGAGATAGTACCTACAAAGACATACAAGCTAACTTTAATAAAGTAAAACTAGCTAGCTTTTTACCCCCAGTTGATAGTTTAAAACTAGATGGAAAACTAAATGGTACATTAGAGTTCAAACAAGAAAATAAAATAGTAGCTCCTAAAGGGAATTTGTATGTTGAGGATTTTTATATAAACAATTACTCACAAGGAAATTTAGCGTTGAATGTTATAGGAGATAATTCCTACGAAAAATATGACGTCAACTTATATTTAGAAAGTGAAAAAGCAAAAAACATTTCAGCTACAGGAGAAGTTGACTTTTCAAGAGAAAGACCAATTATAGATTTAGATATTTACTTGAAAGAGTATGATATTGGAGCTTTCGGACCGTTAGGAGAAGGTGTCTTATCTAAATTAAGAGGAAAAGTAACGGGAGATTTTACGGCAAAAGGTTATTTAAGAAACCCAGATTTTAATGGAGTTCTAAACTTTGAAAATGCGGGATTAGCTTTTCCGTATTTAAACGTAGATTTTGATTTAAAAGGAAACACGAGCGTAGTTTTAGATAAACAAGAATTTGTTTTTAAAGACATAATATTAGAGGATACAAAATACCTAACACAAGGGGATTTATCAGGAAGTATTGTACATCAAAATTTTGAAGACTGGTTCTTGAATTTTGATATTAATACTCAAAATTTATTGATTTTAGATACACAAGAGACGGAAGAATCTCAATATTACGGAACTGGGTTCTTAGATGGTGAAGCAAAAATTAGAGGACTTACCAGCTATTTAGATATAGAGGTTAATGGAAGAACAAATAAAGGAACTCTTTTTGTAATCCCGTTAAGTGATGTTAAAACAATAGATAATTATAAGTTAATCCGATTTAAAACAGGAGAAGAAGAAGAGGGATCAAAAGGGAAAGTTATTGGTGATATAAAAGGACTTGATTTAAGATTAGATTTAGCTGTAACAAAAGATGCTGTAGCTCAAGTAGTAATTGATAAAGTTTCGGGAAGTGAATTAAAAGGAAGTGGTGAAGGAAATCTTAGAATAGATATTGATACAAGAGGGAAATTTAATATGTTCGGAGATTTTACGGTAGATAATGGTTTTTACAACTTCAAGTATGCAGGAATAACAAAGCCTTTTATAGTACAAAAAGGAGGAACTATTTCTTGGAATGGAGATCCTTATGAAGCTGATTTAGATATAACAGCAGTTTATAGAACCAAAGCAAACCCAGCACAATTACTAGATAACATCAATTCAAATCGTAAAATTCCAATTGACTTATACACAAAAATTACAGGAGGATTATTTAGTTCAAAACAAGAGTTTGATATTAAAATACCAAATGCAAATTCAACAGTAAGTTCAGAGTTAGAGTTTTTATTAAACGAGAATGATTTAAATACAAAAATGCAACATTTCTCGTTTTTATTAGCTTTTGGTACATTTTATAATGCGGATGCTATTGGTAATAGTGCAAGTTCAGGAATTACAGGAACAGCCTCTGAAATTGCCTCAAGTATTTTAACAAATATGTTAAATAGCGATGGAAACAAATTTCAATTAGGAGTTGGGTATACGCAAGGAGATAGGGGAAATGTTGATAACCTTAATTCGGATGATCAAGTAGATGTGTCTGTGTCAACGCAGTTAACTGATAGAGTGTTGGTTAATGGTAAAGTAGGGGTGCCAGTAGGAACTAATACACAAACTAGTGTTGTTGGAGAAGTAAAAGTAGAAGTTCTTTTAAATGAAGAAGGTAACTTAAGAGGTACGGTATTTAACCGTCAAAATGAAGTGCAATATTCTACCGAAGAAGAAGGGTATACGCAAGGAATAGGTATCTCATACCAAGTTAATTTTAATAACTTGCGCGACTTAGGAAGAAAATTAGGGTTGAATAAAAAAAGAGTAAAAAGAGATACTTTAAAAGATAGTATTCCGCCAAAAAAGAAAAAAGGGCTGATAAACTTTAAATCTAAAGAGAAAAAATAACCAAACTATTTTATGAGTAGAACAAGTAAGGATTACCTTGTAATCATGTTAAAAGGAATGGCTATGGGAGCTGCAGATGTAGTTCCAGGTGTTTCAGGAGGTACCATCGCTTTTATTTCAGGGATTTATGAAGAGCTATTAGGCTCTATAAGTAATATCAATATAAAATTACTTAAAACCTTACAAAAAGAAGGTTTTAAATCAGCGTGGAAACAGGTAAACGGTAATTTTTTAGTATCTCTTTTTGTTGGGATTTTTATTAGTATCGTTTCGTTAGCAAAAATGATTTCTTGGTTATTAGTAAATCACCCAATTTTAGTATGGTCTTTTTTCTTTGGCTTAGTATTAGCAAGCGTTATTTATATAGCAAAACAGGTAACTCAATGGAATCTTGTTTCAGGAGTTCTATTAATTTTAGGAGCGATACTCGCTTACTATATAACAACATTAAACCCACTAGTTTCAGAACATTCATCAATGTCGTTTATGTTTTTAGCAGGCGCTATAGCAATTTGTGCAATGATTTTACCAGGTATTTCAGGGTCTTTTATTTTGGTGTTATTAGGGGCCTATAAACCAGTTTTAGCAGCTGTAAATAACCGTGATTTTACAACTATAACATTTGTTGCTTTAGGAGCAATAGTAGGCTTGCTAACGTTTTCAAGAGTTTTGAAATACTTGTTTTCAAATTATAAAAATTATACGCTAGTTGTGTTAACAGGGTTTATTATAGGTTCATTAAATAAAATCTGGCCATGGAAAAAAGTACTGACTTATAGAACCAATTCTCATGGAGAACAAGTTCCTTTTAATGAGTTATCTATTTCTCCGTTTTCTTATGATGGAAACCCTCAATTAATGTATGCAACTGTGTTGGCCTTAATTGGTTTCGGACTTATTTTATTACTAGAAAAAATAGCAGTAAAAAAGCATTAGAAAATAACTAACTTAGCGTTCTAATTAAACAGCATGAGCATGTATAAAGAGCGCACGCTATCACAAAAAATAAATTTTTTTTTAAAAGGATTGATAATGGGAGGAGCTAATAAAGTGCCGGGAGTTTCTGGTGGTATGGTGGCTTTTGTGATGGGGTTTTATGAAGAACTTATTTATACTTTTCAAAGAATAAATGGTAAAGCTTTTAAATTGTTGCTTAACGGTCGTTTTAAAAGTTTTGCTAGTTATACCAATTTACAGTTTTTAGTATGGGTAATGGGAGGAAGTATGTTTAGCTACTTCAGTGTTTCTCTTGTTTTAGATTACTTCTTAAGAAATTATCAACTATATGTATGGTCATGGTTCTTTGGAATGATTATAGGCTCCATTTACTACATATCAAAAGATTTTGGAGATTGGAAACCTAAAACTATTTTAGGGTTACTAATAGGAGTTTCAGTAGGTGTCTCCATAAGTTTTATGACACCAGCAACAGAAAATGACAACTTGTGGTTTGTGTTTCTATGTGGGATAATAGGAGTCTCAGGAATGACATTACCAGGGCTTTCAGGCTCATTTATTCTCATATTATTAGGGAACTATGTGATGCTGTTGGTAGATAGTGTAAATGTGCTAGGGAATGTAATAGCCAACCTATTGTCTGGAAACTTTGAAGTATTAAATGATCAGGTAAAAGTACGTTACTTAAAAATTATAGGAGTTTTTACAGCAGGTTCAGCGTTTGGTCTTGTGTCTATTTCACATGTTTTGGGTTATGTTTTAAAAAGATGGCATCAAATTGTAACAGCAATTATCATAGGTTTTATTACAGGATCATTAGGGGTTGTTTGGCCATGGAAAGAAACTATTTATAAGAAAGAAGAAGGTGCATTTTTGTTAGATCAAAGCGGAAATAAAATTATAGAAAATTACCAAAGATTTATTCCGAATTTTAACAATCAAGAAACATGGATTTCAATAGGATTTATTATTATTGGAGTTGCATTAATATTAATTATTGATTTTTATGACCAAAAAAGAAAATAAGCATTTATATGCTTTAGTAGGAAAGAACATTTCGTACTCATTTTCTCGTGGATATTTTACCGAAAAGTTTGAAAAATTAGATTTAAAAAATCATGAGTATATCAATTTTGATATTCAATCTATACACGAACTTCCTCAAAAAATAAAAGAAAATAAAAAGCAGTTAAAAGGAATGAATGTGACCATTCCGTACAAACTAGATGTTTTTAATTTTTTAGATAGAATAGATAAGAAAGCCTTAAAAGTAGGAGCGGTCAATACTATTAAAATTACTAAAAAAGGAAGGTTAAAAGGATATAATACTGATGTGTATGGTTTTAAAAAGTCACTAAAACCATTGCTAAAAAAACATCATAAAAAAGCCTTGATCTTAGGAACAGGAGGTGCTTCAAAAGCAGTAGCTTTTGCATTTGAAAGTCTAGGGATGAAGTATAAATATGTATCGAGAACTCCTGAAGGAAAAAAACAGATTTCGTATCAAGATATTACTAAAGAACTTACTGAGTCATACTCTGTTATTGTAAACTGTACACCTCTAGGTACACACCCAAATGTAGAGAACTGCCCAGATATTCCGTATGAATTTTTGTCAGACAAACACCTGTTATATGACTTAATATACAATCCATCAGAAACCACTTTTTTACGTAAAGGAAAAAAACAGGGAACAACCATAAAAAACGGATTAGAGATGTTAGAACTTCAAGCAGAGAAAGCTTGGAAAATATGGAACAATAGCTAAAATTTTAAAAACTAAAATAAAATTTGCTATTCTCTAAGAATCCTTATCTTTATAATCTAAATCAAAGGAACTTAAACATTGTAGATATGTTAGAAAATAACGAAGAGAAAGTAGAAAAGCCAATTACAGAAAAGCAAACGAAGACAAATGAAGAAACTGAAAATGCTGTTAATGAGGTTGAAAATGAAGTAGCCAATGAATCTGAAAAAGCAGATGAAAAGCACGAAATCCCCATGCTTGATTATGCTTCGATGGAGTTAGAAAAATTGGTAGATGAATTAAAAAAATTGCTTAAAAGCCACCCAATTCAGCAACTAAAATCAAATGTAGATGCTATTAAAACAGCATTTAATTCTAAGTTTGGAGCTTTACTAGCAAAGAAAAAAGGAGCATTTTTAGCCGATGGAGGAAATTCTATAGACTTTCAATTTTCTAGCCCAGTAAAAACAGAATACAATAATTTATTAGGTGAATATAAAGCCAAACGAGACGCATACTATTCTCAGTTAGAAAAAAAATTAAAAGAAAATTTAGATAGAAGAAATAACTTGATTGAAGAATTAAAATCTTTAATCAAAACCGCTGACTCTAAAACAATGTATAACGATTTTCAAGAAATTCAAAATCGTTGGAAAAGTATTGGAGCAGTGCCAAAAACAAAGTATAATGATACATGGAGAACTTATCACCACCATGTAGAGCGTTTTTATGATTTACTACATTTAAACAAAGATTTTAGAGAGTTAGATTTCAAACATAATCTAGAAGAAAAACTACGATTAATTGAAAGAGCAGAGGCCTTAAACGAAGTAGAAGATGTTAATGTAGCTTTTAAAGAGTTGCAAGAATTACATCGTATGTGGAAAGAAGATATAGGACCTGTATCAAGAGAGCACAGAGAAGATGTTTGGGGCAGGTTTAGTGAAGCTACTAAGAAAATTCACGACAGACGTCATCAGCACTACAGAGAATTAAAGTCAAAGCATCAAGAAATGATTGATGCAAAATTGGCAGTTGCTGCAGAAATAAGTGCATACGATACATCAAATAATAAAACACATAACGATTGGCAAAAAAGTATTGCAGAAATAGAAAAACTGCGTAAAAAATACTTTGACATAGGAAAGCTGCCTTATAGTAAAAGTGAAGCAGTTTGGCAAGAATTTAAAGTAGCTACAAAAAAATTCAATACAGCGAAAAATGCTTTTTATAAGGAAGAAAAAAGTTCTCAAAATGAGAATTTAAAGAAGAAGATGGAGTTGGTAGAACTAGCTGAAAGTTTAAAAGAGAGTGAAGATTGGAGCGAAACTACTAATACTATGAAACGTATTCAGGCTGATTGGAAAAAAATAGGGCATGTACCTAGAAAGTTTTCTGATGATATTTGGAAACGTTTTAAAAATGCTTGTAATCATTATTTTGACAGACTACACGCTCGTAAAAATGAGCAGAATAAAGAGCAGTTAGCTGTAGTAGAAACTAAAAAAGAGTTTATAGAGCAAATTAAAACGGCTGAAATATCTAACGAAGAAGATGTAGAAAAAACGTTAGCTGATTGGAGAGCGTTAGGAGCGTTGCCAAGAAATGCACGCTACTTAGACGAAAAATTCAATAAAGCAATGGATGCTCACCTAGATAAGCTAGATATGAGTAGAATTGATATTGAAATGATGAAGTTTAAAGGTGTTATTGATACATATTTATCACAAGAAGACTACAGAAAACTAGATAGTGAACAGTTCTTTATTAGAAAGAGAATAGATGAAACTGTACGTGAGATGCAACAGTTAGAAAATAATTTAAGTTTTATTTCAAACGCTACAGAAGATAACCCTTTAGTACAAAACGTTCGCAATGGAATACAAGAGTTTAAAGATCAATTAGATCTTTGGCAAGAAAAACTAGATTATTTAAGAAGATTAGATTACTAAGTAATAATATATAGTTAAAGAAAAACTCGAACCAGATAAGGTTCGAGTTTTTTTATGTCTAATTTTTGGTAAATCTTTTTGCTATGGTAAGTTCAATTATAGATAGAATGATAATAATTGAGACTTCAACTAAAATATATATCCACCCTATACTTGTGATTGTTTTATAATGATAGAATGCTGCTCCAATAGAAAGACAACAATATAGCAGATTTAATATGGCAATTCCTTTTAAAAAAGGTTTTAGTTCATTGTGTATTTTTTGATAACTGTAAAAATCGTAGACAGCAAAAAATATAGGTAATACAGCTAGTAAATAAAGTGTTGAAGGTGCGATGCCTATAATACTTTCAAGATTTACCAATATTACTCCTAATAAAAAAGCTGATAGAACTGCTCCTAATCCGTCAATTAAGAACAGTTTTTTAGGGTTAAGTGTAAGGCTTTTTAGTAACTGTTTAATCATAAAAGGTAAAATACAGCTATTTTAAACGGATTTAAAGTTAACATAATAATTCTTGTCAACTTTAATAGAGCCTCCTTTAATAGTTTTTACTTGCCAATTCTCAGTAGGATTTAATAACTCAGGTTTTCCGTTAATAATTACTTTTAAAGGCATGTTAAACCCTTTTACCACATTACCCCAACGATACTTTAAAGTATTATTTTCAACCTTGTACTCAAATTCAGGAATTTTCACTGTACGTAAATATTGGTCGAATACTTTACTTAAATCAATTCCTGATTTTTCAATCATATATTTTTCAACTTCTTGTGTAGTTACTGTTTGGTGGTAAAAGTCAGCATTTAATCCACGTAAAATTTGTCGCCATTTTTCATCGTTGTTTATTAACTGACGAATAGTATGTAACATGTTGGCACCTTTATAATACATATCACCAGAACCTTCATCATTTACATCATAATTGCCAATAATTGGAATGTCGTTTTGAATTGCATTTCGAGTTCCAATAACATATGCTGCAGAAGCTTCTTTACCGTAGTAATAATCTAAAAATAAGTTTTCTGAATACGCAGTAAAACTTTCATGAATCCACATATCAGCAATATCTACATTGGTAATATTGTTAGCAAACCATTCATGACCCGCTTCATGGATAATAATAAAATCAAACTTTAGCCCCCAACCAGTTCCAGATAAATCTCTACCTAAATATCCATTTTTATATTGATTACCATAGGTAACTGAACTTTGATGTTCCATTCCTAAATACGGAACTTCTACCAGCTTAAAGCCATCTTCGTAAAAAGGATATTTACCAAACCAATGCTCAAAAGCTTTCATCATTTTAGGAGCATCTTTAAATTGCTTTTTAGCTTTTTTTAGGTTGTCATGTAATACATAATAATTCATGTCTAGCTCTCCATCTTCACCGTTATACTTTTCAGAAAAATGAACATAATCTCCAATATTAACGTTAACACCATAATTATTAATTGGGTTATCAACAAACCAATGATATGTTGTAGTATTATCATTATGTTGTTCGATGTTACGTAGACGTCCGTTAGAAACATCCATTAGGTTTTTAGGTACACGAACGCTAATAGCCATAGAATCTACTTCATCATACATATGATCTTTATTTGGCCACCAAATACTAGCACCTAACCCTTGACAAGATGTGGCTACAAAATGATTCCCATTACTGTCTTTTTTCCAAGAAAAACCACCGTCCCAAGGAGCTCTGATAGCTTCTTTAGGATTTCCTTCATAATACACATCAATAGAATTTATTGATCCTTTCTTTTGAGGATATTTTAGTTGAATAAAATGGGCATTTCCTTCAGAAACAACTTGTAGTTCTTCATTGTTTTGAGTGACTTTAGTAATTTTTAAAGGAGGTTGTAAATCTATTTGTAAAACTTGATGAGGTTTTAAAACTTTGTATTGTACCGTGTTTTTTCCTTCAATAAATTTTTTATCAGGATTCACAGCTACGTTAAGATGATAATAGGTTAAATCCCACCACAATCTTTCAGGAGTAATAGAACCACGTAAAGAATCTTGACGAGTAAACTTTTCAGTATATGAAAATAAAGATGTGTTTTTTTGAGCTGTTGAAGAAGAACATCCGACAATTAAAATAGCCAAAGATGTCATAAAAACAGATAAAGAAAATGGTTTTTTATACATAGTGTTTATTCTTGAAAGATAAAACGCTAAGATAAGTTTTTAAAGTTTTTTTATTGATGGTAACTTTAAGATATTTGCTTAAAATAAGAACAATGTCAAAAATAGTTTTCATTACAGGAGCTTCCTCAGGAATAGGGAAATCAATAGCTTTATATTTATACGATAGAGGGTTTACAGTCTACGGAACAAGTAGAAATCCTCAAAAAGTGAATGTTCCATTTCAAATGGTAGCGTTAGATGTAACTAATGAAGACTCTATAAAAGAGGCTGTGGCAAAAGTGATTGATGTAGAAGGAAAGATAGATGTGTTAATTAATAACGCCGGAAAAGGGATTACAGGGCCTATTGAAGATACACCAACAGAAGAAATGAAGGAAAACTTTAATACAAACTTCTTTGGAGTAATTGATGTTGTTAAAGCGGTATTACCTCATATGCGAAAGCAGCAATCAGGAACTATTATTAATACAACTTCAATTGCTGGATATATGGGATTACCATTTAGAGGGATTTATTCTGCAAGTAAAGGAGCTTTAGAGTTAGTAACAGAAGCATTGAGTATGGAGGTGAAAAGCTTCAGAATTAATGTTGTAAACGTAGCTCCAGGAGATTTTGCTACGAATATTGCAGCAGGAAGATACCATACACCAGTTTTTGAAAACTCTGCCTACAAAGAAAAATATGCTGAAAACTTAGCTTTGATGGATACTCATGTAGATTCAGGAGCAGACCCAATACTAATGGCGGAAGCTATTTATAAGATCATTGAAAATAAAAATCCTAAAATACATTATAAAGTAGGTGGATTTATGGAGAAGTTTTCAATTGTGTTAAAAAGAATACTGCCCGATAAAGTTTATGAAAAGCTTCTAATGAATCATTATAAATTGTAAATTCGCAGAAGAATAGTAATTGAAGAAAATTACGACATATAAAATTGTTTTATAGAGGGGTTAGCCCTTTTAAAATAATAAGAATTAGAACACAACTACATAATAAATATACAGATGAAATTTTTTATAGACACAGCTAACTTAGATCAAATTAGAGAGGCACAAGCTTTAGGTATTTTAGATGGAGTAACAACCAACCCATCATTAATGGCTAAAGAAGGAATAACGGGAGAAGAAAATATTATCAATCACTACAAAGCAATCTGCGAAATTGTTGAAGGTGATGTTTCTGCTGAGGTAATCTCTACTGATTTTGATGGAATGATAAAAGAAGGAGAGGCGTTAGCTGCTTTGAATCCTCAAATTGTAGTAAAGTTACCTATGATTAAAGATGGGATTAAAGCATGTAAATATTTTTCTGACAAAGGAATTAAAACTAATGTTACATTAGTGTTTTCAGCAGGTCAAGCATTGTTAGCAGCAAAAGCTGGAGCAACGTATGTGTCTCCGTTTATTGGTCGTTTAGATGATGTTTCTACAGATGGTTTAAACCTAATTGCTGAAATCCGTCAGATTTATGATAACTATATGTTTGAAACGCAAATATTAGCAGCATCTGTACGTCACACAATGCATGTTATTGATTGTGCTAAGATTGGATCTGATGTTATGACTGGACCATTAAGTGCTATTGAAGGATTGTTAAAACACCCATTAACTGATATTGGTTTAGCTAAATTCTTAGCAGATTATAAAAAAGGAAACTAACCAACTTAGTTGGAAATAATACAATGTCATTTCGACAGAAGTGAGAAATCTATTTGTTCAAAAAGGTTTTTCGTTTTTTTCGAAATGACATTTTTTAACTTTAAAAGAAATGTTCCCAAAAAAAGAACTCGCACAATTAGTAATTTCAGCATGTCATCAATTTAATATTGATACCGTTGTTATTTCTCCAGGCTCTCGTAACGCACCGCTTACTATTGGATTTTCAAATCATCCAACAATTGAAGCATTAAGTGTGGTAGATGAACGTTGTGCAGCCTTTTTTGCAATGGGAATAGCACAACAAAAGCAAAAACCTGTAGCTATCGTATGTTCTTCTGGTTCTGCTTTGTTAAATTATTACCCTGCTATAGCAGAAGCTTTTTATAGCCAAATTCCGCTAGTTATAATTTCAGCAGATAGACCTAAACACTTAATTGATATTGGTGACGGACAAACCATTCGTCAAGAAAATGTATTTGAAAATCATATTTTGTCTTCAGCTAATTTGATTGAGGAAGAAAGTAAGTTGAAAAATAATACCGATTTACTGGTTGAAACATTACAAACTTCTATAAACCAAAAAGGACCAGTTCATATCAATGTTCCGTTTGACGAACCTTTATATGAAACTGTAGAAGAACTAAAAGTTTTTGATTTTTCAAGTGTCATTTCGAGAGAAGTCGAGAAATCTCATAAGGACTACGAGATACTTTCTTCTATTTGGAATTATTCAACTAAAAAAATGATTTTAGTAGGAAGTAATTTTCCAGATGTTGAACTTCAAAAAATATTAGATGTCTATGCAGAAGATACTTCTGTTTTAGTATTAACAGAAACAACATCAAATGTATATCATCCGAAGTTTATCAATAGTATTGACAAGCTAATATCTAAGTTAACGGAAGAAGAATATAAAAAACTACAACCTGAAGTATTAATTACTTTAGGAGGAATGGTGATTTCTAAAAGAATAAAACAGTTTTTAAGAAAGTTACAACCAAACCATCACTGGCATGTTGATGAGTTAAAAGGAATGGATACTTATCATTGTTTGTCGGAATTTGTACAAACGAATCCTGTAACCTTTTTAAGAGTGCTTTCTGGTAAAAAGAAAGATATTCAAAGTAATTATCAAACAAGGTGGTTACAAGAAAAAGAACTTAGAGCTATAAAACATGAAGAGTACTTAAAAAACTGTGAGTATTCAGATTTAAAATCTTTTGAAGTTATTTTAGATAGTATTCCTGATAACTCACAAGTGCAAATTAGCAACAGTTCGATTATTCGATATTCGCAATTGTTTGATGTAAACGCTACATTACAAGTGTTTTGTAACAGGGGAACTAGTGGAATTGATGGAAGTACAAGTACAGCTATTGGAGCTGCATTTGTTTCAAAGAATCAAACAGTATTTATAACAGGAGATTTAAGCTTTTTTTACGATAGTAATGCGTTGTGGAATACTAATACTCCTAAGAATTTTAGAATTATTATTTTGAATAATGCTGGAGGCGGTATTTTTAGATATATCCCAGGTCCACTATCAACGAACGCTACTGAATACTTTGAAACACCACACGGTTTAACAGCCGAACATTTATCAAAAATGTATGGTTTTGAATATGTTCAGGTAAAAGACTTAAAAAGCTTACAAAATAGTTTGATTTCGTTTTATGAAGAATCGAATCAACCAAAAATAATGGAGGTTTTTACTCCAAAAGAAATAAATGACGTAGTTTTAAAAAACTATTTTAAAAACGTATAAGATGGAATTAAAAGAAGGTGATAAGGTAGATTTAGTAATTGGTGTTCAAACCGCTTTAGGTTATTCGGTTTTAATTAATGAAGAGTACGAGGGATTGTTGTATAACAATGAGGTTTTTAGTGATGTTGAAGAAGGAATGCGAAAAGTAGGTTACATTAAGAAGATTCGTGAAGACGAAAAAATTGATGTATCACTACGCCCACAAGGGTTTGAAAATGTAATTGATTCAGATGTGGAAAAAATATTGATAAAGCTAGAAAACAAAGGGTTTTTGCTGTTAACAGATAAAAGCTCTCCTGAATCAATCAAATTTCACTTACAAATGAGTAAAAAAGCATTCAAAAGAGCTATTGGCAGCTTGTATAAGAGTAAAAAAATAGAATTACAAGAAGACAGAATAGTGTTAAAATAACCTATTCTTGTCCTTCTTCCTCTTGTTCTTCAATAATTTCCTCATCGTCACTATTTTTAATTTCTTCTTTCTTTTTACTTCCCATTAAATCGTTTACACGTTTAATGTTTTCATAAAAAGCATCGGCGTTAGGGTTAGAAGGATCCATTTTCCCATAAGCAGCTTTATAATAAAAATCAGCTTTTTCGTAGTCTTTCCCCAACTCGTAATATTTACCAATGTAGAAATCACCCATGTGAGAATCAGGGTACTTTATCATTACAAAATCACCTAAAACTCTTAAATAATCACCATCTTGTCTATCAATAACGATGTCTTCAATAACAAAAATATCATCCAAACGAACATTTAAGTTAGAACCATACAAATATTGAATATCTAAATATTTTTTCTCAACATATTTAATAGCATCTAAAGGAGCTAAATCTTTCACATTAGCCTCAAATTCCTCTTTAGTAATCTTAGAATATAAACTAAACATTTGTGTAAAAGCTCTAGGAATAGTTTCTCCAATCATTGCTAAATAGCTAGGAGAAGATTCAAACTCATCAAAAGTAACATTAAAGTTTTTAGCTTCATATGATGTTAACAAAGTTCTAATTTCACTAAAACGATTGTATTGCTTAGGGTCAATATATTTTTTGTTATTACTTATGTATACAAAGTAGGTATTATCAATAGAACCCAGCCTGCTAAGAGAATATGATTCTAAAATTGCCGGAGCAAATTGAGGTAAATCAGGTGTAATACAGATATATGAGTTAAAAACAGGTTTTTCATCCTTTAAATAATGAGTAATAAAATTAGCACCCTTTCCTTCACCAACAACTGTCATAAAAGGAGAAGTTCTGTAGTTTCCTTCCATAAAAGGAATTAATTCGTGCTTAATAAAATTAAAAAAATGTACTCCAGAACTTGTTAAAGCATTGTTAGAAGGTATAATAGAAATATCTTTTCCATAAGTATTCTTCATATCAATTCCAACGACAATTTGTCTCGGAGCTTTATCAACATTAGCATAAAGCTTAGCATTTCCTACGTATAAATCAAAAAGATACTCGTCACCTAAAACGATAGCCAAAGGGTAGTTAGTGGTTTCGTCTATATCATACCCTTTAGGAAGGTAGATTTTTATGTTTCTATCTTTTCCTAGCTCTTTCGAATTGACTTTTTGAGTAACAATTTTTTGAGAAAAAAGACTAGTGCTAATTAATAAGGTAAATAATAAATATACTTGTTTCATATTAGGGGTAAATTATATCGTTCAAATATAGAAAAGAAAATAAAGTTATTATGTTATTTTTGTACAACTAAATAACGACAATATTTTAAAATTATGATACAGCCAGACTGGAAAGTTGCCAAGGAGTACGAAGATATTACTTATAAAAAGTCACACAACGTTGCGAGAATAGCATTTAACAGACCAAATGTACGTAATGCATTTCGACCAAAAACTACTTCTGAACTACTAGACGCATTCCAAGATGCACATGAAGATACTAATATTGGAGTTGTATTATTATCTGCAGAAGGTCCATCAACTAAAGATGGAGTTTGGAGTTTTTGTTCTGGAGGAGATCAAAATGCACGTGGACACCAAGGATACGTTGGAGAAGACGGGTATCACCGTTTGAATATTTTAGAAGTACAGCGTTTAATACGTTTTATGCCAAAGGCAGTGATTTGTGTAGTTCCAGGTTGGGCAGTAGGTGGAGGACACAGTTTACATGTAACTTGTGATTTAACGTTAGCGAGTAAAGAACATGCTATTTTTAAACAAACAGATGCCGATGTAACTTCGTTTGATGCAGGTTACGGTTCAGCATATTTAGCTAAAATGGTAGGACAAAAGAAAGCACGTGAAATCTTTTTTTTAGGAAGGAATTATTCAGCGCAAGAAGCGTATGAAATGGGAATGGTAAATGCCGTAATTCCTCATGACGAGTTAGAGCAAACAGCTTTTGATTGGGCACAAGAAATTTTAGCAAAATCACCAACCTCAATTAAAATGCTAAAGTTTGCAATGAACTTAACGGACGACGGAATGGTAGGTCAACAAGTATTTGCAGGAGAAGTTACACGCTTAGCCTATATGACAGATGAAGCTAAAGAAGGACGTGATGCGTTTTTAGAAAAACGTAAACCTAACTTCCCTAAAACTTGGATACCTTAAAATCCCACCCTAACCCTCCCAAAGGGAGGGGATTAGTTTGAGTAAATTATAAAAATAAAAGAGTATGATTTTTTCCCTTTGGGGAAATTAAAAGGGGCTTATGAAAATAATTTGTATAGGGCGTAATTACGCAAAACATATAGAAGAATTAGCAAATGAAAGACCAGAAAACCCAGTGGTTTTCTTAAAACCAGATTCAGCTATTCTTCCTAAAAAAATGCCATTTTTTATTCCACCGTTTTCAAATGATATTCATTATGAAGTAGAGGTACTGGTAAAAATAAACAAAGTAGGAAAACATATCTCTCCAAAATTTGCACATAAGTATTATGACACTGTTGGATTGGGAATTGATTTTACAGCACGTGATGTACAGTCACAGTGTAAAGAGAAAGGATTACCATGGGAAAAAGCAAAAGCTTTTGATGGTAGTGCTGTTGTGGGAGAGTTTTTTCCTAAAGAAGAATTTAACTTAGAAAACTTATCATTTCAATTACAGAAGAATGATGAGGTGGTGCAAGATGGAAATACCTCTAGTATGTTGTGGAAAATTGATGAATTGATTAGTTATGTGTCACAATATTTTACCTTAAAAAAAGGAGATATCATTTTTACAGGAACTCCTGCAGGAGTTGGGAAAGTAGCAGAAAATGATATTTTAACAGGAACTATTGAAGGAAAACAAGCTTTTCAAATAAAAGTAAAATAAAATATATCCCGCTTCGGCGGGATTCTTTTTTAGATATATAAATGAATGCAGAAATCATTACGATAGGAGATGAAATTCTTATCGGACAAATTGTAGACACCAATTCTCAATGGATTGGTCAAGAGTTAAATAAAATAGGAGTTTCAGTTTATCAAATATCATCAATACAAGATGAAGAACAGCATATTTTAAATGCTTTAAAAGAAGCTGAAAGTAGAGCAGATATCGTTATTATTACTGGAGGATTAGGACCTACCAAAGATGATATCACCAAAAAAACGATTGCAACATACTTTAAAGATGAAAAGATAGTTGAATATCCCGAAGTTATTGATAACATTAAATATCTATTCAAAAAAGTGAATCATCCATTTAACGAAATTCAACGATATCAAGCGCAGCTTCCTTCCAAAGCAACTTTATTAATGAACCGTTTAGGAACAGCACCGGGAATGTGGTTTTATGAAAATAATACGGTTTTTGTATCACTTCCAGGAGTTCCCTATGAAATGAAAGGATTGATGAAGTATGACGTACTTCCAAAGCTTCAATCTACTTTTAAATTACCGTTCATATTACATAGAACCATTATGACGGTTGGTACAGGGGAAACAATTATTGCTGAAAGAATTTCCGACTGGGAAGATAATTTACCTAATTTTATAAAGTTAGCATATTTGCCGTCTTATGGAAGTGTACGTTTGCGATTATCAGCTAAAGGAAATGATGAAAAACTGCTAGTGCAAGAAATGGAAAAGCAAGTTACTGAACTATACACTTTAATTCCAGAAATTATCGTTGGAGACGATAATGAAACATCATTAGAAAAAGAAGTAGGTAAACTGTTAAAAAAATATGGTAAAACTGTAGCTACAGCAGAAAGTTTAACAGGAGGGAAAATAGCATCAACTATCGTTGCTGTTTCAGGAGCATCCTTATATTTTATGGGTGGATTTGTAACCTATACAGCAGCTTTAAAACAGCAGTTATTGGATGTTTCTAAAGAAACAATTGATGAGTTTACAGTAGTAAGTAAAGAAGTAGCTTCAGCAATGGCAAAAGGGTGTTTAGAGAAACTACAAACTGATTACGCTATAGCTGTAACTGGAAACGCAGGGCCAACAACTGATCACAACGATAAGAATGTAGGTCTAGTGTATATCGCTATTGCTACTAAGGATGGAGTAGAGGTTTATGAATTTAATTTTGGACAACCAAGGGAAAAGGTTATTAATAGAACTGTAACTAAATCTTTAGAACTTTTACAGGCTACTATATTAAAATAATTAGTATTTTTGCCGCCGTTACGCTTCCGAATAGGTTAGATGCTGAACCTAGTTTTGAAAAGATTAAAATAATTAGAAATTTAATCGAGAATGTTTTTGTGCAATAAATTAAATTGCATAAATTTGCACCTCGTTTAGAAATAACACTAAAAACTGTCAAGAAGATGTCTAGAGTTTGTGAATTAACAGGAAAAAAAGCGATGGTAGGTAATAATGTATCTCACGCTTTAAATAGAACTAAAAGAAGGTTTAACGCTAATTTAATGAATAAGCGTTTCTATATTCCAGAAGAAGATAAATGGGTAACTTTAAAAGTATCTGCTTCTGCATTAAAAAATATTAATAAAAAAGGAATCTCTGCGGTTATTAAAGAAGCTAGAGAAAAAGGTTTCTTAACTAAATAATTCCTTACTAGATAAAATTTTAGAGAGATGGCAAAAAAAGGAAACAGAGTTCAAGTAATTTTAGAGTGCACTGAGCACAAAGCTTCTGGTAAACCAGGAACTTCTCGTTATATTACAACAAAGAACAAAAAGAATACTCCTGATAGAATGGAATTAAAGAAATTTAATCCAATCTTAAAGAAAATGACAGTTCATAAAGAAATTAAATAATAAGCTACGGCGTAAACTTTAATATAAAATGGCAAAGAAATCAGTAGCATCGTTACAAACAGGTTCGAAAAGATTAACCAAGGCTATCAAAATGGTAAAGTCTCCTAAATCTGGAGCTTACACTTTTGTTGAAGCTATTATGGATCCAGCACAAGTAAACGACTTTATAGCAAAAAAGTAATTCTTGTATACAGTTTAAAGAAAAGCTACTTTCATCAGAGAGTAGCTTTTTTTATGTATTAAAAATCTGTATTTTTGAACGTTACTCTTCGGGTTGGGCTTTTCGCTATATCTTTTTCTTCAAAAAAAGGATGCCGAGATAATCCCTAACGCGAATTGTAATTGTACAATGACAATTTGACCGTATCAAAAATTTGGTATAGTTTTTAACCTATATAAGCGATTATAAAATTTAAGAATGAGTTTTTTTAAAAAAATCTTCTCGAAAGAGAAAAAAGAAACCTTAGACAAGGGATTAGAAAAAACCAAATCAAGTTTTTTCTCTAAATTATCAAAAGCAGTTGCAGGTAAAGCAAAGGTTGACGATGATGTGCTAGATAATTTAGAAGAAGTATTGGTGTCGTCTGATGTAGGAGTTGAAACTACCCTAAAAATTATTGATAGAATTGAAGATCGTGTATCTCGTGATAAGTATTTAGGAACTGAAGAATTAAACCAAATCTTACGTGAAGAAATTGCAGGTTTATTATCAGAAACGAATACAGGAGATGAAACTGATTTTACGATTCCTGCTAATAAAAAACCATATGTGTTAATGGTAGTAGGAGTGAATGGAGTAGGAAAAACAACTACGATTGGGAAATTAGCCTCACAATTCAAAAAGAAAGGTTTAAAAGTGGTGCTAGGAGCAGCTGATACTTTTAGAGCAGCAGCGATAGACCAACTACAAGTTTGGGCTGACAGAACAGATGTACCTATCATACGGCAAGATATGGGATCAGACCCTGCTTCCGTAGCTTTTGATACTGTAAAATCAGGGGTTAATCAAGATGCTGATGTAATTATCATAGATACAGCAGGACGTTTACATAACAAGGTTAATTTAATGAATGAGTTGACAAAAATTAAACGTGTAATGCAAAAAGTAATTCCAGATGCTCCACACGATGTATTATTAGTGTTAGATGGCTCTACTGGTCAAAATGCATTTGAACAAGCAAAACAATTTACCAAAGCAACAGAAGTAACATCGTTAGCAGTAACTAAATTAGATGGTACTGCAAAAGGGGGAGTAGTAATTGGTATTTCAGATCAATTCCAAATTCCTGTAAAATATATTGGAGTAGGAGAAGGTATCGACGACTTGCAAGTATTTAACAAACACGAATTTGTAGACTCGTTTTTTAAATAATATCTTTTTACTGTGAAAGAATATATAACAAAGTAAAAACTCCCAATTTGGGAGTTTTTTTATTTTAAATTGTTTCAATAACCTTGTTAAATACTAATCTTGATTTTGGTTTTCTATCTGGTTGATTAAAATCTTCGTTATCTCTATAGCCTATAGCTACAGCAACAAGGGTTGCATAACCTTCGTTATTCAAAATTTTGTCATAATTTTCGGGTTCAATACCTTCCATTGGAGTAGCATCAATTCCCATTTCTGCACACGCACTTAAAAAAACACCTAAAGCTAAATAAACTTGTCTGTCAAACCAAGCTTTAATCTCTTCTTCAGGTTTTGGCTTTATAAATTCTTTATAATAACCGACAGCTCCTTCAGGTAGTTCTTCTTCAATTTGTTTTTCAAATAATTCAATATCATTAATTCGGTTGAACACTACAACAGTATCACTCTCAAGAACTTTACTTGTGTTTAACCAAGATACTTCTGAAAGGCGTTGTTTAGTATCAGCATCAGAAACAAAAGTAAATTTCCAAGGCTGACTGTTTATTGATGAAGGACTTAATTGTAATACCTGTTGTAATTCTTTAATTTTTTTAGATTCAATTTTTTTTGAAGCATTGTATTTTTTGGTAGTATAACGTTGCTGCATTGATGATATAAAGCTCATATTCTATTTTTTTAATTAAACTATAGATATTATAGTAGCAAAAGTAATTATAGTATTTTATCTTTGCAATAACGGTCAAAAAGGATAGTATAAATTATGGACAGACAAACATCTAAAACATTTACATTTAAAGGGAAAGAATTTCCTTGTTGCACTAGTCTTACTATGGGAGTAATTGGAGGGAAATGGAAAACAGTAATTCTTTTTCATTTAATAAAAGGAACACTTCGTTACAGTGAGTTAAGAAAAGAGATTCCAATGGTTACAGAACGAACTTTAAGCTTACAGTTGAAAGCCTTGGAAGAAGATGGTGTAATTAAAAGAAAAGTGTATACATCAAAACCACCTTTAAAAGTAGAATACTCTTTAACAGATTTAGGACAAAGTTTAATTCCAATAATTCAGTCTATCGCAGACTGGGGAGATTTTGCTGTAAAAAATCATTCCAAATAATAGTGTTTAAACATCATCAGTTATTAGAATTTAGACTGAAGGGTAGTTTTGTTATCCTAAAAGAAGCTTTTCAATTTTTATAATTACATTTGATTATCAAATACTTGGCAAATGAGAAAAGCAGTTTTTTTATTAATAACAATTCTATTAATAGGTGCATGTAAGCAAACACCAGCAAAGGTGTATTTTAAGAAATACGATGAATCTTCTGAAATAGAAAAGCAACAGGAACACGAGAAAAAGAGAATGAAGTTTCAAGTACTTCAATCTAAATTTTTAGACTTGAATAAAGAGTTTACACCTTTTGAAAAGGACTTATCAAATTTTTCTGAAGAGCAGTATAATGAATTAAAACCATTGGTGTTAGAAAAAGATATTCCGTCTATTCAAAAGAGCATTGCAGAAAAGAAACTTAGCTACGAAAAATTAACTTTGTTTTATTTGTACAGAATTCGAAAGTTTGAAAGTGATAGTACCAAGTACTTGAATGCAATAATATCCCTAAATCCAAAGGTATTAGAAGCAGCAAGAGCAAAAGATAAAGAATCAAAAAAAGTTAGAGAATTCTCTTTGAATGGAATCCCTATTTTAATAAAAGATAATATTGATGCAAAAGGAATGATAACTACTGCAGGAGCTGTAGCCTTGCAAAACAATTCAATTGATAAAGATGCTTTTATTGTTAAAAAGTTAAAAGAAGCTGGTGCTTTGATTTTAGGGAAAGTGAATTTAAGTGAATGGGCATATTTCTTTTGTGAAGACTGTCCACTAGGTTACAGCGCTACAGGAGGACAAACTTTAAATCCTTATAAAAGAAAAATTTTTGAAACTGGGGGTTCTAGTTCAGGAAGTGGAGTATCAGTTGCGGCAAATTATGCAGTGGTAGCTGTAGGGACAGAAACAGCAGGATCAATAACTTCACCATCAAGTCAAAACTCAGTAGTTGGATTAAAACCAACAATTGGCGTTTTAAGTCGCTCAGGAATTGTTCCAATTTCAAGCACACTAGATACGCCTGGTCCGATGACGAAAAGTATTGTGGATAACGCTATTTTATTTGAAGCAATGTTAGGGAAAGATAATGAAGATAGTTCCTCTTTAAAAACTGAAGGTTTTAATTCTAAAGAATTGCTTAAAGAAAACTACACAATGAAAGGAAAAAGAATAGGAGTGTTAAAACCTATTTTAACAGATTCTATTTACAAAGAAAATATAAAAAAACTACAAGAAACTGGTGCAGAAATTATTGAGTTAACACCACCTGAAATATCGTTTGATGGATTTTTAATACTGTTAAATATAGATATGAAACACGATTTATCTAAGTATCTATCTATTTATGGAAATAAAAAACTAACAATAAAAGATATAGAAGATGTAGTAGTATTCAATAAAAAGGATTCAATTAAAAGAGCACCGTATGGACAACAATTATTTGAAGGAATAGTAAAGGATACTACTAACTTAACTCAATTAGAAGTAATAAAAGATAGCTTAAGTTTTAACGGGAAAAAGTTTTTAAAAGACTTAATAGAACAAAATTTAGATGCTATTGTATCAATAAACAATTATCATTCAGGTATTGCTGCTGTAGCAAAATATCCAACTTTAACAGTTCCTATGGGGTATAAAGAGTCAGGAGAACCAATTAGTTTGACTTTTATAGGAAAACCCTTTACCGAAAAAGACTTATTACAATTAGGGTATGCATTTGAACAACTAACGAAAGCAAGAAAAATACCTGTTAATTATCAATAATAAAAATAGATTGTCAAGAAAAACAAATAGTACAAAAACTCCCTAAAATGGGAGTTTTTTGTTGTAGTATTATTCTGAAGAATTTTAATTCTCCAATTTGTATTTTCCAATATGACCAGATACATCCCCGCCGAGATAAAGATAACCATCATGCTCTTCAACAGAACTTGCTTCTGATACAACTTTACCAGTAGCGTCATAATACGTTTTTAATATTTCTCCATTTGCACTCAAATGCATAATCATTCCATAACGAGCTACTTTGGGTTGTAAAAAAAGCGGAAGACCATAAACTAATTTTTTTACAAGTGGTTTAGAGTGTATTCCATCTAAAGAAGGATCTCTTTTAGTAGAAAAACCAAGCCAAAAGCTCCCATCGGCTCTTCTAGAGACTCCATTTGGGAAACCAGGTAGATTATCTAGAAAAATATCCGTTGTTCCTTTATTACTGCCTTTTAACCAGTATCTAAGAATTCTATATTTAGTTAAATCTACCATTAAAACAAAGTCTTCATTTTGAGAAACCGCAACACCGTTTCCAAAATAGGTGCCTTCTATAAGTGTTTTTACTTGTTTAGTTTTCGGGTTGTAGCTATAAAGACCTCCGTCTGGTTTTGCTTCCATTAATAGTTTCCAAATATGTGTTCTGCTAAAAGGAATTTTAGAAGAAGTATTGGTAAAATAAATAGTTCCATCAGAAGCAATGTCAACATCATTCGGGATTAAAAACTTGTTTCCGTGTTCATCTTCACTAGCTAAGGTTGTGATTTTTCCGCTTTTATCAACACTGATTAAACCTCTTTCTAAATCGCAAGCAATAAGGTTTTGATTGCTATCAAAATGTAATCCTGCTACCCAAGATTCTGTATTACAAAACACAGAGGCTTTTCCAGAAGTATCAATTTTTAAAATTCTACCATCTGAAAAATCTGTTTCTGAAATGTGCACCCCACAATATAAGTTTCCTTGATTATCCACGGCAATATCTTCTGGACCGTACCAACCATCTAAATTGATGTGCTGGGTTGAACTTAGCAGGTCATTTTCAAGAAGTACGCCTTCCAGTTTTGGTGGTGTAGGAGGAGACCAAGCTTCTGGATTTATTGAACATGATTTAAACGAAACACTAGCTATAAAAATGAGCAAGATTAAGAGTATAGTATATTTTACTATCGATACTGTTTTCATTGTATTTATTTTATGATTTATAAAGACAAAGAAAATAATGATAAACTATTTTTATCTTGATAAATGTTAGGAAATGACAACCTCTTTTCTAATTCTACTAAGCGACTCAGGAGCTATACCAAGAAAACTAGCTATTTGGTATTGAGGAGCTTTTAAAACAATTTTTTTATCGTAATCTTTTATAAAATCTAAGTACTTTTTCTTGGCTGATTTTGTTTGCATTGTTAATGTTCTTTGTTGGGCGCAAAGGTGATTTCTCTCAGCTAAAACACGTCCAAACTTTTCAAAATTAGGATACTCTTTATATAATTGAGTCAAATTATCAAAAGATATCTTATAAACTACACTATCTTCAATGGCTTCTAAAAATTCAGAAGAAGGAGTTTGGTATATAAAGCTATCAAAAACAGTTATAAAATGCTTATCACAAGCAAAATAGGTAGTGAATTCTTTATCTTCTATGTTTTTAAATGTTCTAAAGAGCCCAGATTCGACAAAGTATAAATCTTTTACTGTTTTTCCTTCCTCAATTAATAAGGATTTAGCTTTATATTCTTTTCTTTCTAATTGATTGTGAAACGTTTGAAATTCATCTTCTGTGAGTCCGATTAAATCGTGTAACAATCTTTTGAGTTCATTCATTATGTAGATAGTGATTAGTGTAGTTTTTATGTTAAAATTCCAAAATCAAATTACCTAAATTATCCCATATTTTGGTAATCCCTTCATCATTTCTCAAAGACTTCAGTTGCCCATTTTTATGATATGTTTTTATTGTTTTGTAACTATATTCAGTATTATAATAATGAGTTCCATCTTCATCAACCTCATAATCTTCGTCAGTTTCATATTCAGTAACACTTTCGTATTTTATATTCCCGTTTTCATAAAATCTAGAAAATGTAGTTGTTTTGTCTGAAATTATTTTTGAAACAATTATCTTTCCTTTCTCATTAAACTCTTTGTAATTTATCAAGTCGTCAAAATCATATTCTTCTATTTTTTCAGGGTTTCCTTCAATAGTATAAAACTTCCAAATTCCATCTTTATATTTTTTTGTTTTTTCTCCTTTTTTGTAAACTAAATAAGTCCCTTCACAGTACTTATTACCATTTTTGTAGTTCAAGGTATATTTTTCTAATTCAGATTTTTTATAGTCAGGGCTAAAACAACAAGAAAAAAGTAAACAAATAAACGATATTACAATGACTTTAAACTTCATTAGTCTTTTGATTTAATAGATGTTATTAAATATGCACCAGCTAATACACAAAAACCTAAAAAAATAAAAATATCTTTAGACTCACCTTTGGAGAATATATAAGAAATATTTTTGTGATTGATTGTTTTTGTTGAAAAGCCTAAACTCTCAAATAAAAATATTACTCCTACGATAGATGTTATTAACAGTAAAATAATCCCGAATATTAATTTAATTACTTCTATTGGTTTCATTCTTTTTAAGTTTTAAATTCAGAGTTATTATTTTTAACTAGCTACAATGTAGAGTATAAGTTCGTTTTAATGACTTATATCAACTGAAAGCGAAGTTATCTAAAACAATCCTAAGAATCAAGCTAATTTTTAAGGGTTTAAAGTAAAAAAAGATCAATTAAAACGTATCTTTGTACCCCAAAATTTTGATATGCGTACCAAAACAATAAAACAAAACAAAATCAATGTAGTTACCTTAGGTTGTTCTAAAAACGTTTACGATAGTGAAGTGTTAATGGGACAGTTAAAAGCCAATGGTAAAGACGTGGTTCATGAAGATGAAAATGACGATGGTAATATTGTAGTAATTAATACATGTGGCTTTATAGGTAAAGCTAAAGAAGAAAGTGTAGATACTATTTTACATTATGCGCAACGTAAAGAAGCAGGTGAAGTAGATAAAGTATTTGTTACTGGTTGTTTAAGTGAGCGTTATAAACCAGATTTAGAAGCTGAAATTACCAATGTAGATCAGTATTTTGGTACTCACGATCTACCTAATTTACTTAAAGTTTTAGAAGCAGATTATAAGCATGAGTTAATCGGTGAGCGTTTAACAACGACTCCGCAACATTATGCCTATTTAAAAATAGCTGAAGGTTGCGATCGTCCGTGTTCGTTTTGTGCTATTCCGTTAATGCGTGGTAAGCATGTTTCTACCCCAATTGAAGATTTGGTTACAGAAGCTACCAAGTTAGCTGAAAAAGGGATTAAAGAAATCATGCTAATCGCACAAGATTTAACCTATTACGGATTAGATATTTATAAAAAACGTGCGTTGGCAGATTTACTGCAAGCGTTGGCGAAAGTTGATGGAATAGAATGGATTCGTTTGCATTATGCCTTTCCAACAGGTTTCCCAATGGACGTGTTAGAAGTAATGAAAAATGAGCCAAAGGTTTGTAATTATTTAGATATTCCGCTGCAGCATATCAACACCGAGATTTTAAAGTCAATGAAGCGTGGTACAACGCATGAAAAAACCACTGCGTTGATTCATAAATTCCGTGAAGCAGTACCAAATATGGCAATTCGTACGACATTGATTGTTGGATACCCTGGAGAAACTGAAGAGCAATTTCAAGAATTAAAAGATTGGGTAGAAGAAATGCGTTTTGAACGTTTAGGAGCTTTTGAATATTCACACGAAGAAAACACAGGTGCATATGTTTTAGAAGATGATGTGCCTGCTGATGTTAAGTTTAGACGTGTGAATGAAATCATGGAAGTGCAATCGCAAATTTCTTGGGAATTAAATCAGGAAAAAATAGGAAAGACTTTTAAATGTTTATTTGATAGAAAAGATGGTGGATATTACTACGGACGTACTGAGTTTGATTCACCAGATGTAGATAATGATGTAATTGTTGATGCACGTGAACATTATATCAAATTAGGAGAATTTATTGATATTGAAATTTTTGAAGCAGGAGATTTTGATTTACATGGAAAACCTGTAGTAAAACAAGAAAGACCAGTTCCCTTAAATCAAAAGAGAAAGTAATTTTCACAAATGTCATTCAGAATGAAGAGAGGAATCTTACTGAAAACGAAATAAAAATGAATCCTGCTATTGCAGGATTTTTTTATGCATATTTGTCACATGAAAAAAGCCTATTTTAATTGGAGCTCTGGGAAAGATTCTTCATTAGCATTATACAAAATATTGAAACAAAAGGAATACGATGTGCAAAAATTGATTACGAATGTAAATCAAGATTACCAACGTGTTTCAATGCATGGGTTGCATGAAGATTTACTAGATGCACAAGCTGAAAGTATTGGTATTCCATTAGAAAAAATTTACTTTCCTGCTGAGGTTACGATGGATTTGTATAATGAGAGAGTGAAAGAGAAAACTGCTGAGCTAAAAGATGTAGGTCTTGTAAATGGCATTTTTGGTGATATTTTCTTGGAAGATTTAAGAGCGTATCGTGATTCAAAATTACAAGAAGTAGGAATTACAGGAGTATATCCGCTATGGAAGCAAGATACTAAGGAGTTATTACGTGAATTTCTGAGTTTAGGTTTTAAAACAATTACCGTTTGTGTCAATGCAAAATTGTTGGGAGAAGAGTTTGTAGGTAGGGTTATTGATGATGATTTTATAAATGAGCTTCCTGAGGGAGTAGATGTTTGCGGAGAAAATGGTGAGTTTCATACTTTTTGTTATGATGGACCTATTTTTAAGAAACCTGTAGCCTTTGAAATAGGAGAGAAGGTGTTGAAATCGTATACTTTGCATAAAAACGATGATGACAACTGTTATCAGGATTCAAAGAAATCAGAAAAAAAAGCTACTAAAAACTATGATAGAAGTTTTTGGTACTGTGATTTACTGTTAAAAAAGTAATTTGCTTATTGGTTCTAATAAACTTTTTGCTGGGGCATTTTCTAAGCAAGAATTACAAGCGTTGTACATAAATAAACAATCGATAAAATCGGTTAGCATGTGCAGCAATAATCCTAAACCTATAATATTATAAGGTCTTTTTAAAAAGAGTAAAACAATATAGATTCCAATAGCATAATAAGAGTGAAGTATGTGAAACCCGAAACTACATCGGTTAGAATCAAATATTGGGTTAGCAAATAAATGATCTAGATCTACTAACATAGTAGCAAGCAAAATTAGAGCAATTCTTTTCCAGTTATTTCTAAAAAATAGATAGGCTATGATTATGGGAAAACCAAAATGTAAAAAATAATGAATAAATGCTTGCATTTATTTTAAGATTAAACTACTTCTTTTTCTAAAGCTAAAAAATGTGTGACCTTTGAGCTGTTATTGTTATGCAGTGGAATAATGTGTAATTCACATTTATAGGTAGAGTTATCTTTTCTGTAATTGACAATTATATCTTTAAAAGGCTTTCCTTTTAGTAGTTTCGTTTGAATCCTTTTTCTAGTAGTTTCCTTGGTTTTTTCACCTTGTAAAAAACGTGGAGTTTTGTTTAAAGCAAACTCTTTTTTATATCCCGTCATTTTTGTAAAACCGTCACTCACCCAAACTATTTTTTTATTCCTATCGGTAAGAACTAAAGATTCATAATAGTTCTCTTTTATAATATGTGATATGTTGTTTTTCCAGTTAAGGTTTTTAGATAGCGTTTTTATAATTTTTAAGTCACTATATAACTCTTTTTCAAAAAACAAATCTTGAATACCCCAACTTAAAAGGTTTACACTTTTCTTTGAAGAAGGTTCAAGGTCAGTAGCAATTTTAGTATACTCTTCTTTTTCCAAATTAGACACATAAATATCTAAAGACATCATTTTATCAAAACTATTTTTCATATCAACTAAGTAACTACTTTTTTTAGAAAAATTAAAACTTTTCAAAAATGCCTAAACCAAATAAGGCAAAATCATACTTAACAGGGTCTTTTTTATCAAACTTTCTTAACGTTAGGTCAAGTTCTTGAATTGCTTTCCAGTCATTCTGTTTTCGAGTAAGGATTCTCAGTTTTCGAGCAACATTTCCTGTGTGAACATCTAAGGGTAAATGTAGGTTAGCCTGTGAGTGTTTTTTCCAAATACCTAAATCGACTCCAGTAGTATTATCGCGTACCATCCAACGTAAAAACATGTTAATTCGCTTCGATGCTGAACCTTTCAACGGATCGGAAACATGTTTTAAAGTTCTTGGTTGGTGTAGTATTTCAAAAAAAACTTGTTTAAAATGATGAATAGCATACTGATAATTATCGGCATTACCTTTAGGTTGTAAAACAGCTTCCAATCCACCATGGTTTTGATAGATGTTTTTTAATGATTGAATAAAAAATTTAAAGTCATCTGCATTAAAAGTTCTGTGAACAAATCCATCAAAACTAGCTAAATCTTTTTCAGTATGATTGAGTACAAAATCGTAAGGTGAGTTTCCCATTAAGCTCATCATTTTATGGGAGTTGTTAATAATCATTTTACGATTTCCCCAGGCAATAGTTGCTGCTAGAAAACCAGCAATTTCAACATCTTCTTTCAACGAAAATAGATGTGGAATTTGAATAGGATCACTATCAATAAAATCAGGATTGTTGTATCGTACAACCTTTTCGTCTAAAAATTCTTTAAGTTCAGTTTTGTTCATTTTATACTAAATCTCCTGCAAAACTAAGCAAAACAAAGAAAGCATTATAGCAAGCATGTAATAAGATACTCCATTGTAAGCCAAAACGAACTCTAATAAATCCTAAATAGCCGCCTAAAATAGTTTGTGGAGCAACTAATATTGGAGCTAATAAAAGGACATTTGTGGTAATACCAAAATTGGTTAAGTGTACTAAACCAAAAAGTATAGCAAAGATATAGAAGGCTTTTTTAAATGTTTTTTTGCCATGAAATAAGGTGATAGGAGCTCTAAAAAATAATTCTTCGAACAAAGGGGCTAAAATAATAGCAAGAAAAGCAATAAACCATTTAGAGTGTGCTTTTAGTAGTTCCTCCATAGCATGCTCATTCATATTTACCCAACCCAATTCTTGAATAAGAATAAAAAGAGGAGACAATACAGCACCTGTAATAATACTTATGATCAATAGATGAAAGAATTTTTGAAATCGATACGTACTATTCTGGTTAGTATCTTTTTCTAAGACAGGGTTTTTTAAATAAGTAACAAGTTCTTGAAAAGTTTCTTTCATGTCAAGAATGAATAAGCTTAATTTTTACGATATAATTTTTTTGAGAAAAAAGCAGCAACTATTCCAATAAAAATAAATAATATTCCAATTATTGATGTATAAGTACCTCCATCTATAATATTAAAAATACCTATAACAATTGAAGCACCTGAAATTCTTGCAAGTAATTGACCTGAATATGAATAGTTCTTTTTGTTCGTAATATTGGTTGCTGGTTTCTTTTTACTAATAGGATTGTCAAAAAATATGTTTTTAGAATCAACAATAATTCCATCTTTCATGGTAAGTGTTCTATCAGCCATTTTCGCTAACTCTTTGTTATGCGTAACTAACACAAAAGTTTGTCCGAACTCGTCACGTAGCTTAAAAAATAACTCATGTAAGTTTTTAGCAGAAGTAGAGTCAAGGTTTCCTGAAGGTTCGTCAGCAAAAATAACAGAAGGCTCATTAATTAAAGCTCTGGCAACGGCTACACGTTGTTGTTCTCCACCAGAAAGTTCATTAGGTTTATGGTTCTCTCTATGTGATAATCCTAAAAAGGCTAGTAATTCTTTGGCTCTTTTTTCGGTTTCTGCTTTTCCTTTTCCTCCTATAAAGGCAGGAATACAAACATTTTCTAAGGCAGTAAATTCTGGTAATAACTGATGAAATTGAAAAATGAATCCGATGTGTTTATTTCTGAAAGCAGAAACTTTTGTGTCGTTTAAACCTTTGATAGAAACACCATCGACTAACAATTCGTAGTTTTGATTTTTTAAGGGTTTATCTAAAGTTCCTAAAATTTGTAATAAGGTTGTTTTACCAGCTCCAGAAGGACCAACAATAGCTACAATTTCTCCTTTTTTTATATGAAGGTCAACGCCTTTTAAAATTTCTACCTCTCCGTAATGTTTGTGGATGTTTTTAGCAACAATCATAGTGTTATTTTCTAAGTAACGAATGTATAAAAAAGAAATCAGATAAACTTTAGAGCTTACCTGATTTAAAATAATACATAAACGTGTATTTAAATTATGCTTTTGATGTTGTTATAATCAATAAAATAAACCAAGCGAACTGAAAACCTATGCTGCATGCTTTGATCAAAGAGTTTAGAGATATTGTTTTTAAACTCAATATTTGCAGGGGCAAAATCATGATCAGGTCTTATAGAGTTTCTGTAGAAAAAAATCAATTGACTACCAGGAGCAAATTGCCATTGATAATTTAAGTCTAAGTTCCAACTATTAAAATTTTTATCGTGTTCTCCTTGATAATTATTTGAAGTAAGTTCTCCGTTATCTTCATTTAAGCTAAAATACTTTTCTTGATATGGAACTTTACTCCAGTTATGCCTAAACGATAACGACGCTGCTGATTTTGTGCTAAACGTATATTTCCCAGTTAAAGAATTGTCATAAGTAGCCCAATCTCGTTGCCCGAAAATAATATGATCTTTTAAAGGAGCTAATGAAGGTTTTTCTTCTACATCATCTTCATCAATTTTTGTAACATAGCCTTGACCGTTATTTGTTTTACCATACCTGAAACCATAAATTAAAGAAAACTTGTTGGTAAAACGATATCTAGGAGAAATTCTGAACCCATAGTCTTCTTTAGGATTGTTCTTATAAAAAATATAATACCAATCGTAGTCTATAGCGAACTTTTTTCTATAATCAGTAGATCCCCAGTGATTCACATTTAGTCTTTCAGGTCTGTTAAAATAAACTCCACTAGTAGTTCCTTGTCTTGGTTCAAAAAAATCTTTTCGTTCTGTACTATAATTCAAATTTCCTCCGAAGCTAAATCGTTCTTTTGTGTCAGCACCAAAAGATAAACTAGCATTTGTACCTACGTAGGTTCCTGGATTGTGTAAGAAGTTAACATCATAAAAAATATTAACTCTATAATTATTGAATAGTCCTTTAGGTTTTAACAGCTGGTAACCGATAAAACCGTAAATAACTTGTTCGTTATTGCTAAATAGAATTCCCATGTCGTTAGGGTTATAGTCTTTATTTTCAAAATTATACCCAATTTCTCCACGCCAATTCCCTGATTGTTTTCCTATACTAGTATCGAAAGTGTAACCTGTATTAGGGTTGTCTTCATCGTCAGAGATAGTACTCATTTTAAAACTACCGTCTACATTGTATCTACTTTCTTTATCTTCTACATGCCATAGTAACCCAGTAACATTAGCATCTCTAAATCGTCCATCACGAGTTACATTGGTGTTAATTAAGGTAACAGATGAGTTTTGATTAAATTGCTGGTCTAACACCATAATATTGTAATTAGAAAACGGATTTACTGTAGTTTTATAAGTACTCACATTGCTAATTGTATCCAACCCGTTAATTGTTTGTTCAGTTCTTTCAACAGTAGCTTCTGTTTTTTCGGTAATAGCATTAAAAAAGCCAACTCCTAAACCTCCTTTGGTTCTTCCTGATATTTTTATAGCGTTTAGCATTTGAACTTTATCAGGAATATCTATAACTTCATTATTTACTTTTTTACCATCAGTAAATTCATCATCATCTTTTCGTTCATCAAAAAATTGATCTATTGGTCTTCCACCAATTCTTCTAGAATAAAACAAATTACCTTTGGTAAAGAGGTCGGTTCCTTCTGTAAAAAATTGACGTTGTTCTGTAAATTGTTGTTCGAAAGGGCCGAGGTTTAAGGTAACATTGTCAAAACCTACTTGACTAAAATCAGGAATTAATGTTGCGTCTAGTGTAAAGTTTTCAGTAATTCCATATTTCACATCCATACCTACGCTCCAGTCAAAAACGGTATTATCATCTTTAGTGGTTGTAGTTGCCGATGTATGGATAAAAATTTAATCGAGTAGGAGGTTTTATATTGGTAAAGTTTTTATACAAACCATCGTATTGTGTCCAATTCCCTTGTTGATTATCAATATGGTTCCAAGTAAATTGAGCATTCAAATTTAGAACCTTTCTGTGATAATTGATTCCCCATGATTGAACAGGAACATTGGCAAAACGTAAAGCTCTATAAGGAATATTCATCTCCACAACCCAAGAGTCTTCGTTAATACTAAAATCGCTATCCCATACAGCGCTCCAGTTAAAATCTTCATTTCCGTTTGATACTTTTGAGTCTGCTTGCGCACCAGAACTGGTTACAATAAATTCAAAAGGATTTTGTCCATCATCGTTAGGGTTAATGGTTATTAAAAAGAAGTCGCTATTACAAATATTGTCTCTGTTGGTAAACTCAGCAGGTATTTTTGAAGGATCAGGATCATACATTTTGGCACTGATGTAAATAGCATTGTCATCATACACCAATTTTACTATTGTTTTATGAGTGTTAGGTTCTTCTTTTCCATTGTCAGGACGCATCATCACAAAATCTTTAGCAACAGGAACATTTTGCCAAGCGGTGTCATCTAGTTTTCCATCAATTTTTGGTGGTGAATCTACACGTACTACGTCTAGTTTTTTTCTATTTTGGTTAATAGTTTGAGCAGTTGTGATTTTTATAAAGAAGAAACAGATTGTAAGAAATGCTAAAATTTTAAGCATAGTTGATTGAGATATAGTATTAGTTGTTGAGCTAAATTATTATGATTTGGGTTAATAAATCACAAAATCACGTTAATTACAGTAAAGACCTGTTAAAAAAAAGAATGTTACATGTTTAAGTGTTAAAAAAATGTAAAAACAAAAATTGAATAAAATTGATTTTAATCATAAATTAAAGTACAATTTATAAGGTATTATAAATTGAATTTGTATTTTTGTTCGACTTTAAAAATTCATATCTAATGAACTTACACGAATATCAAGGTAAAGAAATATTAAGCAGTTTTGGCGTTCGTATTCAACGCGGAATTGTTGCAAATACTCCAGAAGAAGCTGTTGAAGCAGCAAAGAAATTAACAGAAGAAACAGGTACAGGTTGGCACGTAATTAAAGCTCAAGTACACGCAGGTGGTCGTGGAAAAGGAGGTGGAGTTAAGTTAGCTAAAAACTTAGACGAAGTAAAAAGCATTTCTGATGATATTTTAGGAATGATGTTAGTAACTCCTCAAACTTCAGCAGAAGGAAAGTTAGTTAACCAAGTGTTAATTGCTGAGGATGTATATTATCCTGGTGATAGTGAGCCAGATGAATTTTATATGTCAGTTTTATTAAACCGTGCTACTGGTAGAAACATGATTATGTACTCTACTGAAGGAGGTATGGATATTGAAACAGTGGCAGAAGAAACTCCACATTTAATTTTTACAGAAGAAATTGATCCTGCAACAGGATTATTGCCTTTCCAAGCTCGTAAAATTGCTTTTAACTTAGGTTTAAGCGGTGGAGCTTTAAAAGAAATGGTAAAATTTGTTACTGCTTTATATACTGCATACATCAAGTCTGATTCTTCGATGTTTGAAATTAACCCAGTATTAAAAACATCTGATGATAAAATTATGGCAGTAGATGCTAAAGTATCGTTAGATGAGAATGCATTATACCGTCATAAAGATTATGCAGCAATGCGTGATTTACGTGAAGAAAACCCTATTGAGGTTGAAGCGAAAGCTGCAGGATTAAACTATGTAGATTTAGATGGTAACGTTGGATGTATGGTAAACGGAGCTGGTTTAGCAATGGGAACTATGGATTTAATTAAGCAAGCAGGTGGTGATCCAGCTAACTTCTTAGATGTTGGTGGTACTGCAGATGCACAACGTGTTGAAACTGCTTTCGGAATTATTTTAAAAGATCCTAATGTAAAAGCTATCTTAGTAAACATTTTTGGAGGAATCGTTCGTTGTGATCGTGTTGCTCAAGGTGTTGTAGATGCTTATAAGAATATGGGAGACAAAATTAATGTGCCTATTATTTGTCGTTTACAAGGAACAAATGCTAAAGAAGCAAAAGAATTAATTGACAACAGCGGAATGGAAATTATCTCAGCAACTGAGTTCCAAGAAGCAGCCGATAAAGTAGGAGAAGTTTTAAACGCTTAAACTACCTTTTAATTCTTAGTTAGAATATAAAAAAACCTCACTGTTATAGTGAGGTTTTTTGTTTTATCTTGCTAAAATATAAATAGAATACAATGAGAATATTATTAATCCTTATTTTACTTCCTTTACAGCTAATAGCACAAGAAGAAACGAATTCTGAATTATTTTGGAATAAACTAAAAACTCATTGCGGAAAAGCTTTTGAAGGAACAATAATAGCAGGAGGAAAAGAAGGAGATGGTTTTACAGGCAAAAAATTAGTAATGCATGTTCGCTTTTGTGAAGAGAATACGGTTAGAATACCTTTTTTTTTAGGAGAAGATAAGTCTCGTACTTGGGTTTTTACTATGAGTCCCGATAAATTAATAAAGCTGAAACACGATCATCGACATAAAGATGGTACCGAAGATAAAATTACACAATATGGAGGAATCAACCCTAATATGGGATTACCTAATATTCAGTTTTTTCCTGCGGATAAATATACAGCCGATTTAATTTCGTATGCTTCTAATAATGTTTGGTGGGTTACGATTGATGAAACAAGTTTTACATATAATTTACGTAGAATAGGAACAGATAGATTATTTTCTGTGAAGTTTGATTTAACTACGGAAATTGAGACACCAACTGCTCCTTGGGGAAGTGCGAATTAATTTTTATTTAGAATTAAATCTGTTTTTTTAGGATTAGAATTTATGAAATCAATTAAACTTTTTAAAAAACAGTCTATAGTTTTAAAATCTGCGACATAGCTATATCCGGTGTCTTTTACTTCATGCATATATCTCCAGTTTTGGAATGTTAAATTATGTTTTGTGAGAAATTCTAAAAGGTTAATGTTGTCTGAATTATCTTGATTTGTTTTTGTGTCTGATACAGACACAACAAGTTTATGTGATGGGAGTAGTTTAGCCTCATTATTGTTTTTTAAGTGGTAATTAAATCTTTTTTCAATATCCGTTTTGGTGTTCTGAGGTAAATCTTTGAATAGTTTTAGAAGTTCATGTCCCTTAATAGATTTATTTTTAACAATTAAATGAATGGCTTTTAAAAATAGTTCGGCAGCAAAGGACATATTAACTGCACCAGCAGGAATTCTTTGAAATCCACTTATTCCATTGTTCTTGTTTAGGTTATAAGCACAGTTAAATCCTAAATCATAAAAACCTTTGGCAGAGTGAAGTAAAAGACCAAGTATTGGTATTGTCTTTTTGTTTTTCACTTTAATTTAAAAAAACAGTTAAAATATCCATTGTTTTAATGATGTATATCATTCGATAACAAAGTTACTGGTTTTGAATATAAGAGTCAAACCAAACTTATTTACAAACTCTCTTTCAAAACCTCAATCTCATCACGGAGTTGTGCAGCAACTAAAAAGTCTAAAGCTTTAGCAGCTTCTTCCATTTGCTTGCGTTTGGTACGAATACGTTTTTCTATTTCTTGTTTAGGTAAGTATTCCAACTCTTGTTCAGCAGCTTTTTGTGCCACATTATCATAATGATACGAGGTAATAGCATTTTTAGATAGCGTATTGTCTATCTTTTTATTGATTTGTGTTGGAGTAATTCTGTGAGTGGTATTGTAATTAATTTGTTTTTCACGTCTGCGATTGGTCTCGTCAATGGTGAGTTGCATACTGTTGGTAATTTTGTCAGCATACATAATCGCTCTACCGTTTACATTACGAGCAGCGCGTCCAACGGTTTGTGTTAATGATCTGTGTGAACGTAAAAAACCTTCTTTGTCAGCATCTAAAATAGCCACTAACGATACTTCTGGAAGGTCTAATCCTTCCCTTAAAAGGTTAACTCCAATAAGTACATCGAATAATCCTTTACGCAAATCTTGCATAATTTCTACACGTTCTAAGGTATCTACATCAGAGTGAATGTAACGACAGCGTACTTGAATTCTAGTTAAGTATTTAGCTAATTCTTCAGCCATTCGCTTAGTTAGTGTAGTAACCAAAGTACGTTCGTCTTTTTCTACACGGATTTGAATTTCTTCAATTAAATCATCTATTTGATTTAAGCTAGGACGAACATCAATTTCTGGGTCTAACAATCCCGTAGGTCGAATTACTTGTTCTATAAACAAACCTTCGGTTTTTTGTAGTTCATAGTCTGCAGGAGTAGCCGATACATAAATCACTTGATTTTGTAAAGCTTCAAATTCTTCAAACTTTAGTGGACGATTGTCCATAGCAGCTGGTAGGCGGAATCCGTATTCTACTAAGTTTTCTTTACGACTCCTGTCTCCACCATACATCGCGTGAACTTGTGGTACAGTTACGTGGCTTTCATCGATCACCATTAAATAATCATCAGGAAAATAATCTAACAAACAGAAAGGCCGGGTACCTGCTTCTCTTCCGTCTAAGTAACGAGAATAATTTTCGATTCCAGAACAATAGCCTAACTCACGAATCATTTCTAGGTCGAATTCAGTACGTTCTTGTAAACGTTTTGCTTCTAAATGTTTTCCTATTTCTTTAAAATAATCTACTTGTTTCACCATATCATCTTGAATTTGATGAATGGCATTTTGTAGTATATCAGGAGAGGTTACAAATAAATTAGCAGGGTAAATATTCAGCTTGTCTAATCGCGTAATAATTTCGTTAGTTTCGATATCAAAGGTTTCGATTTCTTCTATTTCATCTCCAAAAAAGTGAACTCTGTATCCATTATCTCCATAAGAAGGATAAATGGTAACAACATCACCTTTTACCTTAAACGTTCCACTCTTTATTTCAACTTCTGTACGAGCATATAAACTGGTAACTAAGCGATGTAAAAATTTGGTACGAGAAATTTGTTGGTCAACTTCAATAGTAATAACATTTTTTTTGAATTCAGTCGGATTTCCAATACCATACAAACAAGATACCGAGGCTACTACTAACACATCTCGACGTCCTGAAAGTAGGGAAGAAGAGGTGCTAATTCGTAAGCGTTCTATCTCATCGTTGATGGATAAGTCTTTTTCAATGTAGGTTCCTGTTACAGGAATATAAGCTTCTGGTTGATAGTAATCATAATATGAAACGAAATACTCCACAGCGTTGTTTGGAAAGAACTGTTTGAACTCAGAGTACAACTGAGCAGCCAAGGTCTTGTTGTGGGCCAAAACAAGTGTTGGTCGTTGTACTTCAGTTATAACATTGGCTACAGAGAATGTTTTACCAGACCCCGTAACCCCTAAAAGAGTTTGATATCTTTCATCGGCTAAAATTCCATTAGCTAATTGTTTAATCGCCTGTGGTTGATCTCCTGTAGGTTTAAATTCTGAGTGTAATTCAAAGTTCATTCAACAAAAATACGGATAGTTATTTATGTGATGAATTTTAATTTCTTTTGAGTGTAAAATGCCCTTTTTTATCTATTACATTATCGTTAAGATCTTTTAATTTGGCATGGAACCAGTAGTCGTTAGAAGGGAGTTTAATGTTGTTATAAGTTCCATCCCAACCAAGCTCTGTGTTTTTATCATTTATAACATATAAGACTTTACCAAAGCGATTAAAGATTTTTATATCAATTTCTTTGAAAAAATTTGAACTTACCCCATATACTTTCCAATAGTCATTAAAACCATCGGCATTTGGAGTTAAGAACTTAGGATAACCAACTATACTTGCTGAAGCTTTCGTTGGGCTTTCACATTTATTAAGGTCTCTGATATAAATAGTAGCAATACCTGGTTGCACGTTGTTAAAAGAGTGAGAAGTTCCATTTCCAACATAAGTAGTACCATCTAAAGAAAATTCATAACTACTACCTCCATCAATACTAATATAAACACTGTTGTCGGTTTCGCTTTGAACATTTACTTCAACATTTAAAATATCTGGAGCTGGAGGATAGTTAACTGTAAAATTTTTAGAGTTTGAACATTCTATACCGTTTACTATTTTGTAAATGGTTAAAGAAAACTCACCTTCTCTGGTTAAAGTGAAATTATTACTGGTACTAATTGTATTGTTGTTTTCATCTTTCCATTCAAACCGATCGTTAGAAGAGTCTGCAGTTAATATAATAGCAGGGTGATCTGAGGGGCTAATACAAATGGTATAATTGTCCTGTAAGTTAATTTGAGGATGGTTAACAATTAAATCTATAGGAGATATACCAAAGCATCCGTTTTCATTTTCTATTTTTACCCAAATGGTTGTAGAAGTAGAATTGAACATACTAGGTAGTTTATTAGAAGACTTTTGTGCATCATCAAAAGTTGCGTAAAAAGTTAAGCTATTTGAGCTAGATAATGATAATTGATTAATAATTTCATCTTTTTTTCTTTGTAAATCAAAATCCCCTTTATTAGTTTCATAGTCTGGATTTTTACAAGTAACAATAGGAGAGATAGGAATAGAAGACTTAAATAAAGTTTCAATAATGAAACTTTCGATTTTAATACAATTATTATTATTTATAGCTTTGACAAAAATAGTTTGTGGGTTACTTTCGTTGTTAAAGTTTTCAGGGTTAGAGATTTCGTTAGTTTCGTTTTCTGCATCCTTTTTACTTCTATAGAACTTATAACTTAAAGTATTGTTATTAGATATTTTTTTATCTATATTATATAGGTTAAATAAACTTATTCCATCGTTATCGTTATCACATTGCATTAGCTTTTGACCACTTATCAGTTCAGGAAGAGAGTAGACTATAATTTCTTTAAAAAAAGTTGTTTTTGTTGAATTTAAAACTACTTTACACGTAACTATGTACTTACCTGGTGTAGTATATTTATGAGAAGGGTTTAATGCTGTTGAAGTAAATCCGTCTCCAAAATCCCAATTAGCTGAAAGAATAGTATCATAAGCGTCTAAACTAAACTCAAAAAAGTCCGAAACGCATCCATTATCAACAATAATTCTATTTCTAAAATAAGATTGAATAAAATTAGGAAGACCATAGTAAGATAGGCCATTTTCTAAATTTATAGCATCGTGTTTATAATCACAAGCTTCTCCTTTTTTATTAGGCTGATTAATAATTCCTAAAGTTTTTTTAGGAAATGTTTCAAAGCCTGTATAATATCCATTCTCATCAAAAAGGTTTTTATTTTCTACTTGTGCTATATAAATTTTTCCATCTGACCCTAATTGAGCAGAAGCACTTGACCTATTGGGATTAGTTTTAAAAACAGAGACTCCAAAATAACCTTCTCTGGGGTCATTTAAATCCATTTGCATAATGTTATAACTACGTTCATTACTACTAAAAAAATAAGAAGGATAATATAAGAATTTTGAATTAGGAGAAAAAGTTAAACCGTTAGAGCTATATCCATCAGTAAAATTTAGTCGTAAATTTAAATATTTAAACCTAGTAAGAATTCCTGTAGTATTATTAAAATTATAGATGTAAAGAAAAGAATTGGTCGACAAAGCAACTTTACTTCCATCAGGAGAAGCTTTCATTTCTCCAATTGTAAAAATAGGGTTTATTTCATTTAATCTACTTTTTACAGGGAGGTTAATGCCTTTTTCAGTTACTTTAAAAGCAAAAAAAATATTATCAGGACCTCCATACGAATCAGTTCCGTAAGAAATAACCCATACATCTTTCCCGTTTTTGTGATGTACAGCAGTAATTCTTTGGGCTGTAGAGTTTTCTAATCGTACATTTTTTCTTGTTACTTTACCTAGTGGGTAAGTGCTAGATATTTCTATCTCAGAATAATAAATTCCAGGAAAAAATAAAGGTTTATCAGTTTTAGTTTTTCTAGTTGAAAAAATATAATAAATACTACTACTATTAGGTTTGGGAACTATTATGGAGGGCTGAATTAACTCTGGCTCTCCAGCTATACCATCTCCATTTTCCATTATTTTATGCTCTTTATTCCAAATGGTTTGACCATTTGTGTAAAAAAGTAGATCTCCTTGATTATTGGAAATACTAGCAGACCCAGTTTTAGTAGTCATTTGGCTACTGTTTGTAACATCAATAACTCCTGAATTAAAGTGTATCCCTGCTTTATCTCCAAAAAACCAGTTGTCAGCTTCTCTTTGAGAAAAGCAAAAAAAAGAGAAAAAACATAATAACAAAAAAAATAATTTATTCATAGCTAGTTAACTGTTTGCTAACTCGCAATTTAGGAAAATCTATGTAATTTATATGTTAAAATTTCTTAATAAAGAGAGAAAGTCTACTTTTTAAGTAGCGAAAAATGTCCGGTCTTTCTTCTTACTTTTCCATTGGAATCAATTAATTCAGCGTTATACCAATAATCGTTTGAAGGAAGAATAGTACCATTATAAACCCCATTCCACCCAGAGTCATTTTTGTTGGAAATTTCATTAATGAGTTTTCCGTAACGATTAAATATTTGGACTTTTACAACATCATAATAATTATTATTAACTCCTAAAACTTTCCATGTGTCAAAATGCCCATCACTATTTGGTGTAAAGTGGCGTTGGAAATAAATAGTTGAAATTTGGTTTGATGTAGTAATTCCACATCCATTTCGGTCTCTAATAGATATTGAGTTTAATCCAGGAGGAATATCAGTAAAGGTATATGTTAGATTTTCATTTCCTTTAACAAAGTCGCTAAGATTTGTGCTATTTAAAGCATATTCGTAGTCACCAATTCCGTCAACAGTGATTTCAATTTTATTACTTTCAGGATTGTCTTGATCGTCTACTGATTTAATGTTTACAATTAATGCTTGGTTGGACTCTTTAACAAGAAATGTGTTATATCCCATGCAATATTTAGAAATATTAGGGTATTTCCTATAGGCCTCAACTTTATATTTTCCTGCAGAATTAGCGTTGTAAATATTTGATGTTTCATTAGAAATCAAGTTTCCATTTAAATACCATTTATAAGTGTCGGTTGGGTTTCCTGTGTCAGCATTTAAAGGGATTGTATGTGGTTGAGGGTTTGACTTTGGGTTGTCAATACATAAAATAAGATCATTTAAATTCCCTTGAGGCTTAGGAAGATTTTCAACATATACATTAAACTTACCTATGCTTTCGCAAGCATTATTGTGTCTTGATATAACTCTTACAAATATTTCTGAGTTATCGGTGAACAAATCATCGTTATAAGGTGAGATAATTTTATTTATTTGTAAAGAAGCATCGATAGCTGTTTTGTAAAATTCAATCAAATGTGTAGTGTTAGTTAAAGCACCGTTAGATTTTGTAATAATATCATCCCTTTTCATGTCGAAATCAAAAAAGGCATTTTGACTTCCTATACTTTGAGTAGCATTTAGGTTTAAAGCATTAGTGTCTAACTCACAAGAATACATATCATTAAATGTACTCAAGCCTGAGGAATTAACAGTTAGGCCTAGGCTTCCTGTATTAAAACATTGTGTTGTGTTATCTATAATTTTTACAAGTAGTGTTTGACTAAATGGAGTTGTATTAATATAGTTTTGTGGCGATGTTATAGGTATGTTGTTATTAAAATCAGTTTGATTTTCAAAAAACAATACTGTTATATTTGTAGCATTGTTTGATATTTCAGCCTCTTTGATTTTTAAATTAAATGTAGTGAAACCATCAGTAGGGCTGGCATCAAAATCACATTGTTGATATGGTGGTATTGTAACAAAATCAGGAATAGGTGTTATAATTAGGTTAAAGCTGGATGCAGTATTTAAGCAACCAACATTATTCTCAACTCTTACAAAGATTGTTTGAGTGCCTTTTGTTGTATTAGTAAAAAGAGTGTTTTTATTTATAGGGTTTAAATCATCTTGTGCATCAGAAAGATTTTGGTGATAACTCACCATATGTGCACTGGGGTCTAATGTTCCTAAAATTTCACTGTCTTTAGAAGATAATAAAAATGAACTATACAAACCATCAGTATTATTTCCACTATCAGTATCATCACATACAACATAATCTGATGGTTGAGTAATATTAATATTATTGTTTACAATAATATCATAATCGGTTACAGAGAAACATTCAGAGTTTATGTTTGTTAACCTCACAAATATTTTTTGAGGGTTACTTGTGTTTTTAAAAGCATTTGGAGTTACTATAGGGTTTGTGTTGGTTTGAGCATCATTATTACTTAGATGGTAGCTAATTTTTAGATCTGTTTGTCCATTTAGTATTGAGTTACTATTGATAGTCAAATCAAAATTTGTACTGTTGTCAAAAGTACCATCACTATCACATTCTTCCAAGTCGTACGATTGACCAACTGTTGGAGGATTGATTGTAGGAGGTTTGTTAAAAGTAGCTGTACCTGTCCAATCAATTTTAAAGCTACTGTTACCTATAGGTCTATCAATAACTAGAAAATAAGAATCATTATCATTTACATCAAATGCACTAACAAAGCTATTACCTAGAGAACCAGGCCCTTCAGAAATGTCAGTTTCAGAACTCCTAATACCTGTTAGGTTATTTCCTTGGTTACTTGCAGCTGGATTTGTTGTAGAGCATCGAATGGCTTGTCCTATGTTTCCGCAATTTACATTTGGACCAAATATAAAAAAATCAAAATCGATGTTAATGTCAGTATTATGACTACCGTCAGCATTAGTTGGGGTTAGGGTAAAGCTTAATGTACCTCCTTTATCAATTTTAATTTTAATCCATAAACTATTATTCTCTTGACTAGAACAAGTATTAGATCCTGAAAGTTCTTGAATACCTACCCCTGTCGCGTTTAAGTTTTGAAAACCACTATTACCACAAACAACAATAGCATCAGAACAATCATTTTGAGAAAATAGAGATACGTAAGTAAACAATAAATTTAAGATAATTAATTTTTTCATAGTGTGTGATTTATTTTCTAAGTAGAGAGAAGTGCCCAGTCTTTTTTCTTATTTTTCCATTGGAATCAATTAGCTCAGCGTTATACCAATAATCATTTGTAGGTAAGGTCGTGCCATTGTATACACCATCCCAACCTGGGTGATTTTTATCAGTAATTTCATTAATGAGTTTTCCGTAACGATTAAATATTTGGACTTTTACAACATCGTAATAGTTATTGTTTACTCCTAATATTTTCCATGTGTCAAAATTCCCATCACCGTTTGGTGTAAAGTGACGTTGGAAGTAAATAGTTGAAATTTGGTTTGATGTAGTAATTCCACATCCATTTCGATCTCTAATAGAAATTGAGTTTAATCCAGGAGGAATATCAGTAAAGGTATATGTTAGATTTTCATTTCCTTTAACAAAGTCGCTAAGATTTGTGCTATTTAAAGCATATTCGTAGTCACCAATTCCATCAACAGTGATTTCAATTTTATTGCTTTCTGGATTATCTCGATCGTCTACTGATTTAATGTTTATAACTAATGCTTGGTTAGACTCTTTTACAAAAAATGTGTTGTATCCTAGATATGAGGTAGAAATATTAGGATGTTTTCTATAAGCTTCGACTTTATATTCTCCAGAAGCATTAGCATTGTAAGTAGGAGATGTTTCACCTGAAATTAATTTGCTATTTAAGTACCATTTATAGGTGTCGGTTGGATTCCCTGTATCAGCATTTAAATGAATTCTCTTTGGTTGAGGGTTTGTTCTTGGATTATCGACACATAAAATTAAGTCATTAAGGTTTCCTTGTGGTACAGGAATTTTTTCTACAAAAATTTTAAAACTCCCAACGGCTTCACAAGATGTAGCTCCTTTGTTTGAAATTCTAACATATACATCAGAATTATCGGTAAATAAGTCATCTTGGTATGGAAGTACAATTTGATTTGTTTGTAATGATGCGTCCTTTGCTGTTCTATAATATTGGAAATCATGAGTAGTATCAGACAATGTTCCTCCAGAGCTATTAATTATTTTTTGAGTTTTTAAAGAAAAATCAAAAAAACCGTTGTTAGTACCAACACTAAATTTAGCATCAGGATTAGATGCGTTTTGATCTAATTCATGAATGTATTCATTGGTGTATGAAGTTAACCCTGTAGGGTTTACCTGTAAATTGACAACATCAGTTTGGTAACATTGTGTAGTATTGTTTGTAACTCTTACAGTTATAGAATGATTTGTGGTTGCTAAATTAGTATAGTTATTTTTGTTAAGAGGTGTTGAAAAACTAGTGTCAGATGTTTCAAAAAAATCTATTGTAACCTCAGAAAGGTTTTTTACTAATGCTTTTTCTAGTATTTCTAGGTTGAAAGTTGTAAATCCATCAATGGTATTGTTATCAAAATCACATTGAATATATGGAGGTAATGTGTTAATTGTAGGCTTTGGTTCAAATGTAATTTGAACTTTACCGGTATATGTTTTTTTACAATAAGAGTTAGATTCTATTTGTATTTCATACAAACCACTGCCATAATTAATATTGTCAATTGTTAAAACCCTTGTATTAGCTACTTCTGTTCCATCTTTAAACCATGTATATGTATCACTAGGGTTGTTCTTTTCTGGTTGAATTTGATAACTTTCTCCAATGCAAAAAATTTGATTGCTATTGTTTAAAACTTCATTATTAGCAAGGTTTATTAGCTTTACAGGGGCAAAAAATGATTGGATAAAAGGAGGCAAACCTTGTGAAGACCTTGCCCCGCCAAGACTAACAGCATTTGATGTAAACTGAATGTCTGTAGCATTGTCTTCGGGGTTTTCTATGGCTCCTAAATGATTTCTTTCAGGAATGGAAGCATAAATTTTTCCGTTAGGGGCCAGTTGTAAGGCTCCTCTATAACCTTGCTCTTGATGAACTTGAGTTTTAGTTTGTGGAATATTAGAGTCTAACAAATCATATTGAAAAATTCTAAAAGAATTACTGTTTTCATGATATAAAGAAGTATATAGTTTTGTTGATTGTTGTGAAAACTCAACGCCATAAGGGGCCCCATCAATTGGGCCATCTGTAAGAATTAGACCATTAGAATCTACTTTACCCGTGGCATTATCAAAATCGTATAATACTAATCTTCCACTTCCGTCATTAGTAAAATCAGCTAATGCTACCTTAGTTCCATCGGGAGATACTTTTAAGTATCCTCTTTTATCTCTTAAAAAATATGAAGAAGTTGAGATTATTGGGTTTGTTGAATCTACTCCATTTTTATCAATTTTATAGGCGTAAAAGGTATTTTGTACTATAGATAAAACCCATATTTCTTTACAATCTTTTCCTTGTACAGCAGTAACTTTTTCAGACCATTCTCTATCTTGTCCATTAGATAGGTTGGTAGGGCCAGAAATAATTTCTCCACCATTACCTTTTGAAATATCTATAGTATAAAATTTAAATCCAGGATTATCTGGGTAGGGAAGGTTTCCTATAAAGTTGGTACCCACGGTAAATATGTAATAAAGGTTTTTATCTTCAGGGTTAGGGACAATTAAACCTGATTGTGAGCTTGATGGGTTTCCTTGAAGGTTATCTGCTAAACCACCACTAGAATAATGCATTAACTCGTGGTTTTTTGTCCAAACATTAATTCCATCTGAATAAAATAATAAGTTACCATTTTCGTCTGAAATGGTTGAACAACCTTCGTCTGTTTTTAGTAGCCCATCATTTAATGTTACTGGATTTCCTGAGTTGAAATCCAGTCCTGCATTATTCCCAAAATACCAAATATTTGCTTCTTTTTGGCTATATGAAGAAATAGAAACTATAAAAAAAAGTGCTAGAAGTAGTTGTTTTTTCATTTAAATGGAATTAATTATATAAATAAAACAACTAAACTACATAAAACCCTCTATAAATCTCGTTTTTTTAACAAAGCATATGATGAATAAATAAAAATAGTTGTCCAAATTAATACAATTACGATGTTAAATAAACTAACAGAGTAATCTTTCGTGAAGTTTTCTCCTATTTGATTTGCAACTGATTTAACTGCACCTAATCTTGTAAAAGGTTCTTTAATTAAGTTAGCCATTGACTCTAGAGGAAAAAACTGCATAATTGAGTTGACTGCTTCATCAACACCAGTTTTTATATTTCTAAATGTCCAATATAAATATCCTTTAATTAAACTTTCTACAATTAACCAAACAATCATAGCCGCTACAGCAAAGGCAGATCGTTTAATTAAGACTCCTAAAAACAAACCAAAAGAGAAAAAGCCTAAAAGTTTAATGAAAAAAGCAAATAAATAACCCAAGTCTGAAAATATGATAGAAATTTCATTAAAATCAGAATATATAGCACCAAGAATTAATGAAACAGCAAAAACAAAAACGGTGGAAATAAGAGAAAAAGCTATAACAGTATAAAATTTTGAAAGAATAAATTCTTTTTTGCTTAATCCATCAATTAAATTTTGTTTTAAAGTTTTATAACTGTATTCGTTAGCCATCATAGAAACAATAACTAGTAATAAAAAGAATTTAAAAATAGCGGCCATATAGGTGTTAAAGTGCCAGATATATGGAAAATTAAAAATTCCTTGTTCAGCTAAATGAAACTTAATAGGGCCTATATCAAATTTTATTGCTGCAATTAAAGCAATTGAGGTCAATAAAGCGAAATATATAATAGAAAGAATTTTGCTAGCTCTGTTATATTTTAATTTATGAATTTCTATATTTAAAAGTCGTAACATGGTGTTGTAGGTTTATTGGTTGTTGGTTAGGTCTAAGAATTGTTGTTCTAAGCTAGGTTTGCGTTTTACTAAATGAGAAAGAGAAACACCTTTATCAAATAAAAATGTATTAATTTCTGATGCTGATAATTCTGATGCTAGACTTGCTATTAAAATTCCATTTTCTTCTTTTATTTTTCCTATTGCTGGATGATTTTCTAAAAGTTGAATAAGTGTATCTTGATTATCTGCTTGAAGCTCAAAAAAACCATTTGAAGCACTCATTTCATCAACTCTACCGCTATATAGTTTTACACCATTTCTAATTACTACAACGTGCGAACATACTTTTTCTACTTCATCAAGTAGGTGAGAGGCAAGTAAAATTGTGGTTCCATTTTTAGCAATTTCTTTAATTATTTGACGAATTTCATGAATTCCTTGAGGATCTAATCCATTTGTTGGTTCATCTAAAATTAAAATCTCAGGATCATTTAATAGGGCAGAAGCAATAGCTAAGCGCTGTTTCATTCCTAAAGAATAAGTCTTGAACTTACTGTTTCTACGTTCATAAAGGTTAACAGTTTTTAATTTTTCATCTATTTTATCGTATGAAACTCCTTTAATTTTACATATTAATTGTAAGTTTTGAACAGCACTCATGTATGGATAAAAATTAGGACGTTCTATAATCGCTCCTACTTTTTTTAATGCTTCATGTGTAGATAAGTTTCCATTGAACCAGCTAAAACTCCCTGAGGTTTTGTTTACTACATTTAAAATAATACCTAAAGTAGTAGATTTCCCACTTCCGTTAGGTCCTAAAATTCCGTACACTGTGCCTTTTTGTATATCGAAGGAAAGATTGTTTACGGCATGAACTTTTCCGTATTTTTTATCGAGGTTTCGAATAGATAAAATTGTTTCCAAGCTATTTTGGTTTTTGTTGATTATATGTATTTGACGATTGATGTAAATTATTGTTACAATGTATAAAAAAAGTAGTAGAAAATAGTTTAAAAGGAAAGTTTAGCTTTTTAGAAAAATACATGATATATTCAGAAGTAAATTTAACTAGATGGTTTAAAACTAAGGTAGTTTTGCATATCAAATTATACAATTATGAAAAAAATAAACTACTTATTAGCAATTATTTTAACAACTGTTTTTTATGTAAGCTGTTCATCTGATGATGTTCAAGAAACACCAAATCAATTTATAATTGAAGGTGAAAATTATTCAATAGAATCAATTTTGGTAGAGAAATTCATGAAAGGAGATACGCCTTCTGTATTCTTACACTTATTGAATGTTACTGAAGAAGATATAGAAGCTGCTCGAAACTCTGGTATAGCTTTAACTGAGGTGGATTTATTTTCAATTACTGTTCGTGATAAAGACTTAACTTCAAAAACTTATACAACAGACAGTTTATGGTATGAATTTATGACGGATGGAGAGTTTTTAGGAGAGTATGATAATGAGCAATTGTTAATGGAGTATGAAACTGGAGATGAAGTTACTTTAACTATAAATTCAATTAATGAAACTAATATATCATTAGATATTAAAGTTAAAAAGGCTAATGGAAATGTAGCAACAGGAAGTTATAACGGAAAGTACAGTACTGTTGATAAATCATTAGAGCGTAGTTAGAAAACAAATAGGATAGATAATAAAAAAAGCTTAGGGTTTACCTAAGCTTTTCTTACTTAGAATGACATTATTTGTTATCAATTAACCTAAATCCTTCACCATGTATATTTAAAATTTCTACATTTTCATCATTCTTCAAGTATTTACGAAGTTTAGCAATATAAACATCCATACTACGAGAAGTGAAATAGTTGTCATCTCGCCAAATCTTTGTCAACGCCAATTCACGTGGCATTAAGTCATTTTTATGCACGGCTAACATTCGTAAAAGTTTACTTTCTTTAGGTGATAACTTTTGAGGTTCTCCACCTTTGTATATTAAATGACGTAGTTTAGAGTTAAAATCAAAAGACCCAATTTTAAACTCAAATTCATCACTGTCGTTTGTCTTTTCTGTTTCTTTACGTTGTAAAATTGCTTTAATTTTATGTAATAAAACTTCAGAATCAAAAGGTTTATTTAAATAATCGTCTGCACCAACTTGATACCCTTTTAAAACATCTTCTTTTAATGTTTTTGCAGTTAAGAAGATAATAGGAATTTCTTTGTTAGTTGAACGAATGTCTTCAGCTAAAGAAAAACCATCTTTACGAGGCATCATTACATCTAAAATACATAAGTCATATTCTGCATTTTTAAACATAATTAAACCATCTATTCCATCTTTAGCATGTGTAACATTATAATCATTTAATGCTAAATAATCTTTCAGAACTGTTCCAAAATTAGGATCGTCTTCTACTAATAATATTTTTTTACTCCCCATTTCTTAATATTTTATATTAATGGTAATTTAACTGTAAATGTGCTTCCTTTCCCTTTTTCACTTTCAACGTAAACGGTACCTTGGTGACTATCTATAATTTCTTTTACATAGGCTAAGCCTAATCCGTGACCTTTTACGTTGTGTATATTCCCTTTATGTTCTCTATAAAACTTATCGAACACATATTTTTGAGCATTTTTACTCATCCCTATACCTTCATCTTTTATCTTAAAGATAAAGTATTTATTTGTGTTTTCAGTAAATACATCAATTTTTGGTGCGTTTTCTGAATATTTTAATGCGTTTTCTAACATGTTAACAACAACATTTGTTAAGTGAAACTGATTTCCAAGAACTTCTGTTGAAATAGCTTTAAAATGAGTTGTTACACTTCCTTTTTTGTCGTCGGTTAATAGCTGAATATGTTCAGTAGCCTCTTCAATTATGTCGTGCATGTCTACTGCATCCTTACTAATTTCAATCTGGTTCTTTTCGAGTCTTGAAATTCGTAATACATTTTCTACCTGTCCGTGCATACGCTTATTTTCATCGCGAATCATTTGAACATATCGCTTAACCTTTTCTTCATCTGATATGATTTTTGGGTTTTTAATTGCATCTAAAGCTAGATTAATAGTGGCAATAGGTGTTTTAAACTCATGTGTCATATTGTTAATGAAGTCTGTCTTTATTTCAGAGATCTTTTTTTGACGAATAAGCTGATATAACGATGTTGAAAAAGCAGCAATGATAATTCCTATAAAAAATAAAGAAAGTATCAGTACTTTCATCATGCCTGAAAGCAGATTCTTTTTCTCGTTAGGAAATTTAACATATAGTTTATATTTACTATTTCCGTTTTCATCTTCCAATAACGGATAGCTAATATCTTCTGGTTGTATGTTAAAATATCCAGACTTTAACTGTGTTGCCAAACCTTCTTCATAAACAACATATTTAAAATCTTGTGTAATATTCATTTTAGCAAACTCTTCTTTCAGAGTGTAATTTAACTCTTTATTACTTATTCTTTGGTTAATAGGAAACACGGCTTTACTTCGTCTAAAAGCATGTTCCATAACTTCATTATTCCAACTATTATAAGTCCTAAAAGTAGAGTAACGGTTTTCATCTAAAAAAGGCTTAAAATCTTTATTTTCAGATTTTATTACCTGAGAAAAGTAAATATCTTCTTTCCCCGAGTAGCGTTTAATAATAATAGAGTCGTTATCTACAAACTCATTAGGCATTTTAATACTCTCTTCTAAAATAGTACTACCAAAAGAAAACTTTTTTTTGCTTACCGTATCAACTTGTTGAAAAAGAAAAGTTGTTATTTCAGCATCAGTTCTTAGTTTATCATTTTCAAAATAATCTTTATAATTTTGCTTAAACTCTAGATACTCTCTCTCTTTTATGTTTTCAGAGGTGCGAGCTAAAGCAATTTTTACATTGTTTTTAAATTGTTCTTTTTTATTTTTAATAGCATCGTTAATCCAATAAACTTGAATAGAGATGATTCCTATTAAAGAAATACTCATTAAAATAACAATGAGAATAAAAATTTTCTTACCCATTATTCAAAAATAAATTAATAAAATTTAGGCGTATAATCTTTTAACTTAGATTAACAGAATCGCTATAAAATTAAGATAATTTTAACAAAAAATTATAAAAAAGTGTAAATTAATGTATGTTTTCTGTTAAAGAATTGTGGATTTTTAAGACTTGTTCTTTTGATTTTGTAAGTGTAAGGTTTTCAATTAAATAGTTTGATTGAAGTGTTTTTTTAGTTTCATCCCATTGATTTTTAATTCTGTTTTTTACTTCTTCAATGGTTGAGTTGTCTCTATTTATGACTCGATTAATTCTTACGTCTATTGGGGCGGTAACTGTTATGATTTTATTACAAAGAGAATCGCTCCCGTTTTCAAAAAGAATGGCATTTTCATACAAAATGTAATCTTTATCTATGTTTTCTTTAATAAAATGCTGCAAATGTTTATTAACAACAGGGTGAACGATAGCGTTAAGTGTACTTAATCTTTCTTTGTTGTTAAAAACAATTGAAGCTAAGTAAGACCTATTAAGCTCATCGTTAACATAAACTTGCTCACCAAATTCGGCAATTAGTTGAGTCTTAATTTTAGCGGATGTGTTCATTAGCCTTTTAGCTTCATCATCAGCAATATAAATGGAAATATTTTCAAATTCTGAAAACATTTTAACTATGGTAGATTTCCCACTACCAATACCGCCTGTTAAACCTACTACAATACTATTCATATATTAAAAAGTCAATCTTATTAGGAACTATTCTTACCAATGTAACCATATCAGGAAGATCTTTTATTTGAGGGGTGAGATAGTTAACTTCTTTGTTTTTAGATTGTAGATAATCACACTCTACTTTAAATAAGTCAGGTGTTACTTCATTAAAATTCTGCAAGCCTACTTTATAGATAATCTTAACTTTCTTAGGAAAGACATTAATTCCTTTTGGAGCATTTTTTACAAACACAGGAACTTCTATTTCTCCTTCGGTAAACTTATCAACGTCAATACTAATTTCAGCTGTTGAATGGCTTGATTTAAGTTGTGTGTTTTCTGGAAAGATAATAGGAGAGGAGATATTAGTGCTCTTTGATAAGTTTTCTAACGTTATATTTTCTAGGGTTAAAAATTTTGTTTCTTTAACATAGGTTTCATCTCCAGAAATTAAAACACTATCAGGAGTAATTGTTACAGGTTTTGAGAGGTCATATCCTAATTGAAAAGTGATATTTAAGTTAGGTTTTAAAGGGATTTTTTTTGAACTAAGCGTGCCAATTTTTAAAGGAATTGTATCTTCTACAATTTTAGTTAATTCAATGCTAGATTTTAATTGTTTTTGAACTTCTGAAGTTAGATCTTTAGATAAAAAGTAATAATTAGTTCTAGTTTTCTTAGAAACTTTAGTAAGGTCCAGCTTAATCGGTTTATGGGTAATGCTAGCAACTAACAAATTATATCCACTACTTTTTAGTTTTAAAGAAAGCTGATTAATAGGTGTTTCTATTAATGTTTTTTGTTGTGGTAGTTTTACGTATTCAACACTGTACACAAGGGTAGTGTTATATTCTTTTGATAGATTAATAAGCAACCAAAAAAATACTGAAGCAGTTAAAAAACCAAAGAAAGTTTTAGGTATGTTAAATTTTGTTTTCAAGAAATAGTTTATTGATGCAATCTACGTAAAAAACAAAAAAGTGAGCTCATGAGCTCACTTTTTTATAAAAAAATATACTGTTATTTTTTAGTCTCAGTAGAATGTTTTTTACTCATTTCCATAGAAATGGCAGAACGTTCAAACTTTATTTTACCAGCACCAGTTTCAATAGTAACTGTGTTGTCAGTATCGTTGATTTCAACAATTTTACCATGAATACCACTAGTGGTAACTATTTTCGCTCCTTTTTTGATTTCAGTTTGAAATTGCTTTTCCTTTTTTTGACGTCTCATTTGTGGACGGATAATTAAAAAGTAAAAAACAGCAATCATTGCTACAAAAGGAAGCATGTTCATTAAACTTTCTTGAGAGCTAGCTTGTAAAAAAATGGTTATAAACATTATGAATTTTTCTTTTTAGGAGTTACCATTCCAGAAATCTTAATAACCTCTCTACCTTTTTCAGTGTTGGTGGTTAGGGTAATAGATTTTGATTGTTTGTTAACTCTTCCGTTGGTGTTAAAACTAACTTTAATATCTCCTGTTTTACCTGGAGCAATAGCCCCTTTTGGCCATTCAGGAACAGTACATCCACAAGATGCTTGTGCATTTGTAATGATTAAATCGCTCTTACCAGTATTTGTTACTAAGAAGGTCGTTTTAACAACTTCTCCTTCGTTAACAGTACCAAAGTCAAATTCTTCTTTGTCAAAAGAAATAACAGGAGCACCTAAACCAATAGAGCTGTCTCTTTTTTCTGCTTTTTCAACATTTTCTTTTTTAACTTTTGATGAAGCATTTCCTTGTCCGCAAGAAACTAACACCCCTGCCGATACAACAAATGCTGCTATTACTGCTATTTTCTTCATTGTAAAAATATTTTTAATTTGTTGTAAAAATACTAATTTATTATAATAAACCTCTACCAATTTTTACCATCTTATTTGAACTTAGGTAGTCTTTGGCTAATTTATCTAAAACACCATTTATAAAGTAACCACTTTTATTCGTTGAATAATCCTTAGCTAGTTCAATATATTCGTTTATAGTAACTCTACTTGGGATAGAAGGGAAGTGTAAAAACTCAGTAATTGCCATTTTAATAATAATCATATCAATATCTGCAATTCTATCAGCTTCCCAGTTAGGAGTTTTTTCTATAATATCTTCTTCGTATTTGTGTTGATGTAACATCGTTTTTGTAAACAAATCAGAAACAAATATTTTATCCTCATTATCTTTATATAAACTACCTAAAATAAAAGGTTTATTAGCTTTTTGTTTGTTTAAAGATTTAAGAATCCAAGTGTTTACAAAAGGAATATCATCTACCCAAGAGATCATTTTATCTTCAAAATAATCAGCTAATTTTTCATTAGGAGCTACTATCTCTCTAAAAAAGTCGATAACAAAAGCTTTGTCTACATTAAAAGAGTCTTCAACAGTATCCATATACTTTTTATAAAGATCACTTTTTTGTAGCTCATCTAATAAAATCTTTACGTACTCATCATCAAGATCCCAGTAATTTAACTTGTTAAGCTCAATATACCCTTCTAAACTTACACTTTCGTTAAGTAAGTTTAAAAGCTTGTTATCTATAAATTTTGTATTTGGATTCAGTTCTTCTTTAGTAGCAAGTATTTTCTTTTTAGAAAGCTCTATTCTCTTACGAGCTAATTTTTGCACTTCAACTAATAATTGAAGATTTAAAACGTACAAATCGTACATTTTTTGAATGCTGTGTTTTAAGAATTTTCCTTCCTTAACCAAATCATCGCTATGCGATTGTTGCATCGCATAAGCCGACTGCATTACTTTAACACGAATATGTCTTCTGTTAATCATTCTAAAGAACTTTAAAAAAAAGAGCGATAGAAACCATTTCTAACGCTCTGCAAAAGTAAAACTTTTTTATTTTTTATCTAGCTATTTTGCTCTTTTTTGCGAGCATCAATTCTTGCTTGTGCAATATTGAAAGCAGCTTGATGTGTAGTGATGTTTTCTTTTTCTGATAAATTGAAAATATCTAATGTAGTATTGTAGATGTTTTCAGTTCTTTTTAAGCTCTCAGCTTTATCGTAACCTACAACCTCAGCATATACATTAATAATACCACCAGCGTTAATTAAGAAGTCAGGAGCATAAGCAATTCCTTTATCTTTTAACATTGTACCGTGCTTTAATTCGTTAGCTAATTGATTATTAGCAGCACCTGCAATTACTTTAGCTTTTAATTGAGCAATACTTTCATCATTAATAGTAGCACCCAAGGCACATGGAGCATAAATATCTACATCTAGTCCAAAAATATCATTTCCTAATACTACGTTAGCGCCATATTTTTTACTTAACTCTTCTAAGCGAGCTTCGTTAATGTCATTTAAAACAACTTGAGCACCTTCATCAGTAATGTGCTTAACTAAAGTTTCTCCAACATGACCAACACCTTGAACTAATACTTTTTTACCATCTAAGTTTTCAGTTCCAAACTTATATTTAGCAGCAGCCTTCATACCCATGTAAACACCGTAAGCTGTTACAGGAGAAGGGTTTCCAGAACCTCCAATGTTTTCAGAAACACCAGTTACGTGTGGAGTAACTTCACGGATAATATCCATATCTCGAGTTTCCATTCCAACATCTTCAGCAGTAATATACTTTCCGCTTAAAGAATTAACAAACTCACCAAACTTACGCATTAAAGCGTCATTTTTTTGAGTTTTAGCATCACCAATAATAACTGCTTTACCACCACCAAGGTTTAGACCAGTAATAGCAGATTTGTAAGTCATACCACGAGACAAACGTAATACATCGTTTAAAGCTTCCCATTCACTTTTATACTGCCACATTCTAGTACCTCCTAAAGCAGGCCCTAAAGTTGTATTATGGATACCGATAATTGCTTTTAAACCTGTATCTTCGTCGTTGCAAAAAACGATTTGCTCGTGATTGTCAAAAGATAATTGACCAAACACTGGGTCATTCTTAAGATCTTTAGTATCAATGATTTCTGATGTCATTTGTTTTGTTTTTTAATTTGAGACGATTTGGATAATCTCAAAAATTCGAGTACAAAAGTAAGAAATCATTAAAACATAAGCAAAAAAAGAGGTCTCAATTAAGGTATCTTTAACAGGGCGTCTTTATAAAGTTTAATTTTTATAATAAAATAAAATTGAAAGCATTACAATACTTAAACAAGTACTTTGTTAAATACAAATGGAGGTTATTATTAGGGATTTTAATTACTATATTATCAAAAATACTGACACTTAAAATTCCCAATTTTGTTGGTGACTCATTAAATGTTGTAGAAGATTATCAATTAGGTAAAATAACCGAAATGTCAGAAGTAAAAAGTATTCTTTTTACAAATATCCTACTTATTGTGGGAGTTACATTATTGGGTGGTTTTTTTACATTTTTAATGCGCCAAACTATTATTGTAATGTCACGATTAATAGAATTTGATTTAAAAAATGAGATTTATCAACAATACCAACGATTATCACTTAATTTTTATAAGCAAAATAGAACAGGTGATTTAATGAACCGTATTAGTGAAGATGTATCTAAGGTTCGTATGTATTTTGGACCAGCTATTATGTACTCGTTAAACATGTTGGTTTCTTTTGCTGTCGGATTTACCCAAATGTATGCGATATCACCAAAGCTTACCTTGTATACAATGATACCTTTTCCTGTTTTATCAATATCAGTTTTTGTTTTAAGCAAGCAAATTAATAAGCGAAGTACTGTGGTCCAGCAATACCTTTCAAAATTAACCACTTTTAATCAAGAGTTCTTTTCTGGTATTAATGTCGTAAAATCGTATGCAATAGAAAATGCTGTGATTAAAAACTTTGATACGTTGGCAGATGCAAGTAAAGATAAAAATATAGACTTATATAAAGTACAAGCGTTGTTTTTTCCGTTAATGATTTTGTTAATAGGAATCAGTAATATTATAGTGTTGTATGTTGGTGGTAGTTTATATATTAATGATGAAATTAAGGTAGGAGCCATTGGAGCATTTGTGATGTATGTAAATATTTTAACATGGCCAGTAGCTGTCGTTGGTTGGGTGACTTCTATGGTGCAACAAGCAGAAGCTTCTCAAGAAAGAATAAACGAATTTTTAGAGCAAGTTCCAGAAATTAAAAATGCAAATGAAGGAGAAACGATAATAGAAGGAAATATTGAATTTAAACATGTCTCTTTAACTTATGAAGATACAAATATTACTGCGTTAAAAGATGTTAGCTTTAAAGTAGAAAAAGGAGAAACACTAGCAGTTTTAGGAAAAACAGGAAGTGGTAAATCATCTATTATTAATCTGGTTTCTCGATTGTATGATACTACAAAGGGAAGTGTGTTAATGGATGGGAAAGATATTAAAACCTGTAATTTGTATGATATAAGAAACCAAATAGGGTTTGTGCCACAAGAACCATTTTTATTTTCAGATACGATTGAAAACAATATAAAGTTTGGTAAAGAAGATGCTACGGAAGAAGAAATTATTGAAGCAGCTAAAAATGCGGTAATTCATGAAAATATTATTGACTTTAAACAAGGATATAAAACTATTTTAGGAGAACGTGGTGTTACGCTTTCAGGAGGTCAAAAGCAGCGAACTTCAATAGCGAGGGCTATTATAAAAAATCCTAAAATTTTAATTTTTGACGATTGTTTATCAGCAGTAGATACTGAGACAGAAGAGAGAATATTATCTAACTTAGAACGAGTTTCTAGTGATAAAACAACGATAATAATAAGTCATAGAGTATCATCGGCAAAAAATGCAGACAAAATAATTGTATTAGATAACGGAAAGATAATTCAGCAAGGTGTTCATAATCAATTAGTAAAAGAAGAGGGGTATTACAAAGAGTTATATGAGCAACAGCTTTTAGAAAAAGAAATATAGCATTTCGTATTGTCAAGTCAAATATTTTGTTAGATTTGTTGAGGAAAATTTAAGTAAACAACTATTATTTTAAGTAGCGAATTATGAGCGAGAGAGTAGAACAAGAGGAAATCTTTTCACAAGTTTTAAGAGCAGGAAGAAGAACATATTTTTTTGATGTTAGATCTACAAAGGCAGATGATTATTATTTAACCGTGACAGAGAGTAAGAAGTTTACTCATGATGATGGTTCTTTTCATTATCAGAAACATAAAATTTACCTATATAAAGAAGATTTTAGCGACTTTAAAGAGATGTTGAATAAAGCAACAGACTTTATCGTAAATGAAAAAGGATCTGAGGTAATCAGTGAACGTCATCAAAAAGACTATAAAAAAGAAGAAAACGTAGCAACAGAAGCAACTTCAACAGAAAGTTTTACTGACGTTTCTTTCGACGATATTTAAGCAGAAGAAACTGTTTTGCATAACTCTAAACACAAATGTATAATTTGTGTTTAGAGATTGGATTGTGCAGAAAAAATCAATTCAAATTCAATTTACACTTAGAAAAACTGCCAATTGTTGCACAAGCAATTGGTGGTTTTTATTTTTTATATAAGCGATTTTATTTTGTTTGGTAGTTTTGATGCGAATTCAACCAGCTGCTTATAAGTTAAAGTTCTACCTACTCTACTATTAAGTTTATCTTCACGCTGGTTAATCCTAAGTAATTTTTGTTTCATAGGAAAGCGAGTTTTTGAGTTTATCTAAATATAATAAAAAAAAACTGAATTTCAGTAGGTTATGTTGTTTTGAATTAAAATATCTTGTGAGTTAAGTGTTTTTCCTATAAAATTTTTTTCATAGTAGTTGTTTTCGCTACCGTTTCTTGCCATTCTTTTATAGCATTACTGTCGTTTGTAATTCCACCTCCAACATAAATATATACAGTATTGTTAGAAACTTCCATACAACGAAGGTTAACAAACAAATTACTTTCTTTATCATTAATGTTTAGTTCTCCTAAGAACCCTGTATAAAAGCTTCTATGATAGTTTTCATTATTTAAAATAAACTGTTTTGAAGCTTCTAAAGGCATTCCACAAACGGCAGGGGTAGGATGTAAGCTTTTGATTAAAGAAGCAGTATTAGTTTTTAGCTTACCATTAAGAACTGTTCTTAAATGAAGTAATTTTCCTGCTTTAATAGTTTCAATACCAGATTTTGTAATTTCTGAAGAAATATCAGATAAATTGTTAGTAATGTAGTCAGTTACAAATTGTTGCTCTTCTAATTCTTTTGGTTGCCAAGTAACATTAGTTGTACCATTGTAAACTTGTGTTCCCGCCAAAGCCATAGTAGTAAAACTTTTATTTTTAATACTAACTAAAGTTTCTGGAGTAGCTCCTAACCATAACCCAATTTTAGGATGATACCAAACATATACAAAAGCTGTAGGGTAGTTGTTCAGAAGTTTTTGAAAAGTATCAATAAGGCTGAAATTTGATACCTCTATTTTTTCTTTTCTGGAAAGGACTACTTTTTTAAACTGCTGGTTTTTAATAGCAGTGATTCCTCTTTCAACTAGTTGGATATGGCTCTTTTCGGAAGCAGTATCAGGAGCATGATTGTTATTGTTAGTTTGAGTATCGCCAATCGTAATTTCTTCTTCAATATAGGTAGATTGATTTTTAGGAATTAAAATAGCTTTTTCTCTGTTGTCAAACGGAGCAAAAATAAATCCACTCTCATTATAGTTTTCAGAGGTAATTAAGTCGTTGTTTTGTTGAAACCATCCTTTAATTATAGTACAGTTAGGTTTTCTGTAAGTAACAAAAGGTAATTCTATGTTGAAGGCTTCTTTTATGTTTAAAAAAATACTCAATCTAATTGTTGTATTAAATGTTTTTTAATCGTGTCAAATTTACTCCAAATAAATCCATGACCAGCATCAGGAATGCTAATTAACTCAAACTGATTTTCAGGAAACTGTTCTTTTAAAAATAAAGAGTTTTTAAAAGGTACAATCCAATCATTAGTTCCATGGATACTTACTATGTTGTTAGGAGTAGATTTCCAATTGTTTTCAAAAAGTTGTAAATCTTGTTTATGAGATAGCTTTTCTCTGCTAGCTTCTTGCCAAATAGGTGGAACCAACCATCGAGTAAACTTCCACTTATATAAATTTAAAGACCATGGCATAGGTTCTATTTCGCTATACACTGCTGGAGCCAACAAAATCACTTTTCGAATTTTTTGTTGTATAGCCAAAGCAATAGGACCGCCGTAAGAGTAGCCTACTAGTATTGTTTTGTTGGGGTTGTAATCTTGTAAAATACTTCTTAACATGTCACGCTCAAAAGCAATACTTTCCTGAACCGAATTTTTGTCTTGATAATTGTAACCAATTCTGTCGTATGAAATCATATTAGCTTTGCTAAGCAATACACTGTCTTTCATATATTTTACAAAATCGATAGAAGAACCTATTGTTCCATGAACAAAAACCAGTGTAGGTAAAGTAGTATCTTTTATGATTGAAAGTTTTCTGTACTTAAAACCTTTAAAGTTTTTATAAGTGAGGACAGGAGTAACAGAACTACCTGAAATTTTTTTAAGTACTTTTACATCAGATTTAGGAGCAGAAAAACTCCAGAATACATAGTATAAAACAAGGAAAAGCACAAAGAGAGCAATTCCAACGATTTTCAAGATTTTTTTCAGCAATTTCATGCTATTGTTTGTCTAAAACAATATTGGTAATCTTACAAAGTGAAATCAAATTCTCATCCTCATCAACAATTCTCACTTCCCATAAATGTGTAGTTCTACCTTTATGAATCGCTTTTGCAGTCGCAAAAACATATCCTTCTCTTTTGCTTTTTACATGATTGATGCTAAGTTCAATACCTTTAATAATTTTATTAAAGTCTCTTAAAAAAAATGCAGAAGCACAACTACCAACCGATTCTGCTAAAGCAGCTGTAGCACCACCATGTAATATCCCGTAGGGTTGATGTACTTTAGGTGTCACAGGCATTTTAGCAGTAATAAAATCATCTCCTACATCAATAAACTCTATTTCTAAAGTTTCCATTAAGGTGTTTTTGTTGTAACTGTTTAAGACTGTAAGAGATGCTTGCTTATTCATAGTGACTAAAAATTATCACTCAAAAATACGTATTTTTGTACTGACAAAAAATGATAGAATGTATAAAGTACGCGTAATTTTAGATACGAAAGAAGATGTAATACGAACCCTGTTAGTAAATGAAAAAGCTTCGTTAGAAAACCTACACTTTGATATCGCAAAAGCGTTTGATTTTAACGGACAAGAAATGGCATCTTTTTACCGTACCGATGACGATTGGAATCAAGGTGAAGAAATTCCTTTATTTAATATGTCAGAAGCAGGAGAAGGAATTTCAATGGCAACATGTATGTTGCATGAAACCATACCAAACCAACACGATAAGTTGATTTATGTGTACGATTTCTTGCAAATGTGGACGTTTTATGTAGAGGTAATAGAACAATCTAATGAAAAAGTTACTGAAACAAAAATGATCTTATCTGTAGGAGAAATTCCAGAAGAAGCTCCAGAAAAAGAATTTAAGGCAGAAGATCTTTCAAAAAATATAGATGATGAAATTGATGATGAATTTAATAACTTTGAAAGCCTAGACGATTTTGACTTTGATAATTACTAAGCTATGGCACAATTTATAAAACTGTATAACGACAACCCCAATCCAAAAGAGATTGAAAAAATTGTAAAAGTTTTACAAAATGGAGGGTTAATTATATATCCAACCGATACTGTTTATGGTTTAGGCTGTGATATTACCAATACTAAAGCACTAGAAAAAGTAGCAAGAATAAAAAAAGTAAAGCCAGAAAAAGCCAACTTCTCGTTTGTTTGTAACGATTTAAGTCATTTATCTGATTACGTAAAGCAAATAGATACCGCAACTTATAAAATTTTAAAAAGAGCTTTACCAGGGCCATATACTTTTGTGTTACCAGGTAGTAACTCACTACCAAAAGCCTATAAAAAACGAAAAACAGTAGGTATTCGTGTACCTGATAATAATATAGCAAGAGCCATTGTAGCAGCTTTAGGAAATCCGATTGTATCTACATCTATTCACGATGAAGATGAAGTATTAGAATATACAACCGATCCTGAATTAATTTTCGAGAAATGGCAGAACATTGTTGATGTCGTGATTGATGGTGGGTATGGTGACAATCATGCATCTACTGTAATCGATTTAACAACCGATGAACCAGAAGTACTTCGTGAAGGAAAAGGAAACTTAGATGTTTTGTAATGCCTAGGATTGAGTTAGTTACTTATATACATTCTTCCAGAGAAATTGTATTTGATTTATCTCGTAGTGTAGAATTGCATAAAATATCAACTCAAAAGACAAAAGAGGAAGTTGTTGCTGGTAAAATGACTGGTTTAATAGGGTTAAATGAAAGTGTTACTTGGAGAGCTAAACACTTAGGTTTTTACCAAGAATTAACTTCAAAAATAACAGAATATAAATATCCAGAATATTTTGTAGATGAAATGCAAAAAGGAGCTTTTAAAAGCTTTCGACATGAGCATTATTTCATAGAAGAGTTTTGAGAATAAAGTAAAGATGATTGATGTGTTTGATTATGTGTCTCCTCTAGTTTTTTTAGGAAAGTTAATAGATAAAATATTCTTGAAAAAATATATGATAAAGTTATTAGTAGAGAGGAATAAGGTTATCAAAGAGTTTGCAGAAACAGATGCATGGCGTGTTGTTTTATAAGACCCGTTGGAGAAATGTAAAATACACTGTATACTGAGGAGCAGTTTTTGGAATAGCTTTACTATTTAGGACATTAGATAATAAAGTAGTTGTATTACCTATGGAAACGCACTGGTTATGGCATACTTTTGGAGGAATTGCAGTCTTCTTTCTGCTATATTATATTTATAAAGATGAGCAAGAATTAACGTAACTCGGTAAACTTTTTTCTTCCTTTAGCATAATACTGCCAAACCACAGATTTGTGTTTGTAGTAGTTCGGTTTCTTTAGTGATTCTTTTCTCTTTTTTATGAACCTAAAAAGATGTGCATAAAAACTAAAATGAGCTTTTAAAATAGCAAACAAGTGGTTAGGTTTCCCTTCCAATAAAAATTTAACGCTAGCCAACCCGTCTAAAATTAAACGAGAAAATATAATTGGAAACAATTTAGCAGAAGGTAAGTTTTTAACTAAGTTGAGTAAACTATTCCTAAAATTTAAAAACGTTTTTCTAGGGTTTAAAGTATCCAATGTAGCCCCACCTACATGATACACAGTGGATGACCCTACATATTTTATAATATGTCCACTGTTTTTAGCACGCCAGCACAAATCAATTTCTTCCTGATGTGCAAAAAAATCTTCATCAAAACCGTTGAGTTGATGAAAAACTTCAGAGCGGATAAAAAAACAAGCCCCAGATGCCCAAAATATTTCGGTAGTATCGTTAAACTGTCCGTTATCAGTTTCTAAATCGCTAAACAAACGACCACGACAATATGGATATCCAAAAGCATCAATAAAACCACCAGCAGCACCTGCATATTCAAACTTCGATTTATCTTTAAAATCTAAAATCTTTGGTTGAATAATGGCTGTGTTGGACTCTTTTTTAAAAGTATTGATAATAGGAGTCAACCAATTTTCAGTAACCTCAATATCAGAATTTACCAAACAATAGATATCTGCACCAATATGTTGTAACGCATCGTTATAACCTTTTGCATACCCGCCATTTTCGGTATTCTCTACAATTTTTACAGTAGGAAAATACTGCTTAATAAATTCAACAGAATCATCTGTAGAAGCATTGTCTGCGACATACACTTCAGCTTCTTCTGAACTAAAATTCACGACAGAAGGTAAAAATTGCTCAAGCAATTTTTTCCCATTCCAGTTTAATATGACGATTGCTGTTTTCAAGACGGCAAATTTACAGTTTAAAAATGAAATTCGTGTTAAAAAGCATGAGTCATTCTGTGTTCCATCATTCTGACTGTATGAGAGAAGCCGTAAGGTTCAGCAAAGTTAAATCTTATTAAACAGAGCAACTTCTATTCTAATTCTACAGGTATATACGTTATATTCTCTAAACTAAAATTAAAAGGTTCAGAACTCCCGCCGGTCATTACAATATCAGCACTAGCAATACCAAGTATAGTAATTTTTGTGTTTATTTCAGAGATAACTGCAGAAGAAATAAAACTACCTTCTTCAATTTGAGAGGCAACACCAATGTAAATACTAGGCTCAAATTTAAAAATAGCTTTTTGACCTGGTACAAGATTAGTTTTAGTAGCTAATAATTTACCATTTCTGTAACAGTGAGCACAAATATCGCCATTAGTTAAGTTATTTTGTATTTCTACTTCTTCTGGGTTAGTAGCTGGAGTTGAAGAACTCTGTAAGACATTTCCAGAAGTACTTTTAACCATTTCATAAGCATTTCCATTACAGGCGGTTAATTGAGGTGTGTAGTTTCCGTAAGAATCACTAGCTGCAATTTGAAAGATTATAGGATAGTTGAAAGGATGATTGTCTAATCGACCACAATTTTTAATAACTTTCCATGCAATGGCAATTTCATCAAAGGTATCTGAAATATTTTTCTGGAAAATCACAATACTGCTGTTATTAGCATCATTAGATCTGTTTATAAAGTTTAGTTTAATATCATTACTCATAAAATCAATTTTTTAAGTTTGGTACCTCAGAACATGAATTTAAGAAAATGATAAAAGCAAGGACAAAGGAATGTTATAAGCGTGCTGTTTTGTGTGTTGAAATGTGTGCTGGATGTCATTAAAGGAATTACCATCATTCCAAATGAACACTGAGCGTAGTCAAAGTGGTATGTTAAGTAATCTCTTTGTTAATAGTGAGATAGCAGCATTGTTATTACTCCCCACTATGACGTTTCCGTTACCGTTATTCCGAACGAGGTACGAGGAGGAATCTCACGAGGTGCGTAACCTTTACTCTTCAATAACTAACTTCTCCCAGATGTTTTCCCACCCCTTATTTATAACTCTGTTACGATACGTTGTTAAATCAAAATTAGGAGTAGGTCGTACAATAAGATTAAATACATCATCTAAATCATACGGAGCAATAAAATCTATTTGATTGTTTGTATTTAACTGAACAGCAATTGCTGTAGCTGTTTCAGGCCAGTAAGAAATGGCTTCGTAACAATCTTTATAAGGTAAATGATTGTTTCGAGTATGCATTCTTGCTTGATTTTTCACCGACCAATTTACAGAGGAATTAATAGTTTTGAGTTGTTCTTCAAGAGCTAATTCACGAGCCTTAGAAATGTCGCTTTCATCAAAATAAATAACATCAACATCGTTTAAAGAAGTTCTTTTACTATTGTGTTTATAGTCCCAAATTTTGTTCCTAATAAAACCAGCACCAATCCAACAGTCGGGTAAATGTAGATTCCTAACAGCTTCAAGAATGTTTAGCATCCAAGTATCATTTTTAATAATAGTTATGAGTTCAGTGGTAAAATTTGCTTTCATAAAACTTATTGGTACTTAGGTATATCTTTTAAAAACACATAAGTTTCCTTCTCTTTATCTAGCATACAAAAAAAGTGTTGCAGTCCGTTGGTAACGATGAGGTAATCAGCATCGAGTTTTAAGTTGTAGCGTGCAATCTGATCAAAAGTATCTTGGGTAATTTTTATATGCGGAGCTTTACATTCCACAATAATATTCGGATGCCCGTCAGAAGCAAAAACCACAATATCGGTACGTTTTTTAAGGTTGTTGATAACCAATTGTTTTTCAATAGCAATCAATGAAACAGGATAGTTTCTTTCTTGAATCAACCATTGCACAAAATGCTGACGTACCCATTCCTCGGGAGTTAATACCATATATTTTTTTCTCAAATTATCAAAAATAAGCGTCTTATTTTCGTTACTTTTGAGCTTGAATGTATAGCTAGGAAGGTTGAGCTTTTGCATAACCCAAAAGTAATAAAATTATAAGTTATTTCTTCGTTGTTCAACATGACGAAACATTATTGTCATCTCGAACTGGAGCAACGCGGAATGTGAGAGATCTTAAACATGAGAGTTACTCCGTTGAATGAGATTTCTCAGTCGTAACCTCCTTCGAAATGACATTATAGTAATTGTCATTCCGAACGACGAAGGAGGAGGAATCTCAAGAGGTGTGTTACTCTTATTGTTAAGATTTCTCGTCGCTCATAAAATTGCTCCTTCGAAATGACAAAAGAGTATCATTACAAATGAATACCTCGCTATAACATTTTAAATAATAATACCTAATAGAGGTAATTATTTGAGTTAGTATTAACAAGAACAATAATACTTCCTCTCCTTAGGAGAGGATTGAGGAGAGGCTTTATGAACGAAATTAAATCTATCATATCCGATATTAAAGGAGGCAATATCAAACCCATTTATTTTTTAATGGGGGAAGAACCATATTACATTGATAAAATTTCAGATTACATTGAAGATAATGTGTTAGATGAATCCGAAAAGGGATTCAATCAAGTAGTTATGTACGGTCGTGATGTATCGATAGAAGAAATTGTGTCGTCGGCAAAACGTTTTCCGATGATGGCAGAAAAGCAGGTGATTATTGTTAAAGAAGCGCAAGATTTAAGCCGTACGATTGATAAAATAGAGTCGTATGCTGCCAATCCACAACCGAGTACCGTATTGGTGTTTAATTATAAATACAAAAAGCTCGATAAACGTAAAAAGGCGTACAAAGCCATTGCAAAAAGTGGACTCATTTACGAGAGTAAAAAACTGTATGATAATCAAGTAGCCGATTGGATTCGTCAGGTATTGGGTGGAAAAAAGTTTAACATCGAACCAAAAGCTTCGCAAATGTTGGTGGAGTTTTTAGGAACCGACCTGAGCAAGATTAGCAACGAATTAGATAAACTAACCTCAGTATTGCCTGCGGAAACCATTATTACCGATAAGCATATTGAAGAAAACATCGGAATTTCTAAAGACTTTAACAATTTTGAGTTACGTAAAGCAGTAGGACAGCGAGATGTGGTAAAAGCAAATAGAATTATCAATTATTTTGCGCAAAATCCAAAGAACAACCCGTTGGTAATGACCATTTCCTTACTAAATAGTTTTTTTACACAACTATTACTATACCACGGATTAAAAGACAAATCGAAAGCTTCGGTTGCTAAAAACTTAGGGGTAAACCCATATTTTGTGGACGACTACGTAAACGCAGCCCGTAATTATCCGATGCGAAAAGTATCACAAATTATTGCCTTATTACGTGATGCTGATGTAAAAAGCAAAGGAGTAGGAGCCAACCAAACCCATGCCGATATTTTAAAAGAATTATTGTTTAAGATTTTGCATTAACAGTATTGTGTGCAAACCTTATCATTAAAGAAGTAAAAAATTACGAGAAAAATGTTGTAAAACGATATTTTACAAACAAAATTCTAATAAAGAGACAATTTTAACTTACCCACACACTCACTTTTCATAATCAAGCGTATCAAAACAGACGACTGCTCGAATAAAAGGGCAAAAAAACACGTACTACTTAGTGGCTTTTTAAGTACATAAAATTGTATACACAGGTACAAGTTGCGTACAAATAAAATAGGTTCTTCTTAAAAGACAGTATTTTACGGCAAAAAGCTTAAAAATCAATACACTAATTGTATAATTTTGGAGATATTTTATATCTTTAACTCAAAAAATTGTACCACCCCTAAAATACATCTATGAACATAAAAGCAAAGCTTTTTGTATGTGGTGAGGAACGAGAACTACTTACTACAAACTTAAATTATAATCGCCTTACCGATTGGAACGGTAAACCAACTTCCGCCTTATTGGGAGGAGCTATTTCAGTAACTTTTGAATCTGAAATGTACGATGATACCTTTATTGATTGGATTATAACCGATAGAAAAGGCAATAAAAAAATACGTCATCCTTTTAATCTTTATCAGTTAAGAGACGGTAAAATAATTTTTTACAAAGACGAGTTTGATGGAATAGAACTATTTCAATACAACTTTCAAGATGGTGTACTTATAAACTACCATGAGGTTTTTGATAATCAAAAAGGTATGCAGGTTACGTTAACCATATCACCTGCAATGCAAGACTATCGTTTTTTTTATAATAGTACTGACTGGAGAAGAAAAAGTAGAACTCGTTATATAAAACCATGGCAAGAGAGTTTTATACCGCCTATAGAAGAAACACCTTATAAAGCACAGGAGAATAATGAACCAAAGAAAGAGAAAAAGCCTTTTAAAATAATAGTAGAGGCTGCTAGAAGCCGTGATATAAAAGACGGAATTTTTGGTTTTGATAGCATTCCTAAAGAAACTATAGTAATATCGGGTTATGAAAAATTAAAGAAAGAATACAAACCTCTTTCAGAAAAAATTTTAGATGAAGAGTATATACCAAATTGGATAAGTATAAGAAAAAACCAAACAGTAGAATTAAAACTAGATTGGGATACTAAAAAGAAAGCTAAACAATATCAAAACATAGCTTTTGAAGAACATCCAGACTTTAGTTTTGAACCTAAAAACTTAAAAGGCGTAAAAGAGGTAAAAATTACATGTAAAAACAACAATGCAACCCCAGCGCAAATCCTTATAAAAGCGGATGATAAATTAACCGTTGGTGCTCTTAATATATACTACCCTAAACCCAAAACTATAGACCTAGAGTGGTACTTTGTGGAGATTCAAGGGAATGGGAAAGATAAACGTAACTTGGAAAGAAAAATCAAAAAAGAAGACTTAGAGGCATCTCTAAAAAAAGGATTAAACCCCGCTTTGATTGATGTTACTATTACAAATAATAGCCCTAAGATAGTAGATTTTACTGAATATTCGCAAAAGCTAAAAACACGAGGTTTCTTGAAAACACATCCTGTCGTAGAAGTTGGAAACTATATTGAAAGAAGTAGAAAACACGTTGTTTTACATTACATTGGTGAAACACATAGTAATCGAGATGTAAATAAAATAACAGTGTATTTTATCAATCAAAAGTGTATTAACGAAAAAGATATTAAACCTGATGGTAAATATAAAACATCGGGAGGAATATCACCCACAGGTGATGGAATAGCCTATTTGGTGTTAGACCCTGATGGAAAAATAGCTACAGAGAATATTATACACGAAGTAATGCATGCTTTAGGTCTAAGGCATACCTTTAATGAAGGTAAGGTTGATAAGACTAAAAGGGCTAAACACCAATTTAAAGACAATAAAACTGACAATTATATGGATTATGAAAACAACAAAAAACATACCTATAAGTGGCAGTGGGAGAAATTACACCAATATTCTAAACTAAAATAAGATGCGTTACTTTTTAATATTTTTTACACTTGTTTTATTTGTTAACTGTTCTTCTGTTCCTAAAGAGTATTTGATAAACGATGATACCTGTCATTATAATAATCCTATTTTTAAGATTTCTAAAGAGGAGTTAATAATTGATGAAAAAATTCTTAATCTTTTGCAAAAAGAAAAAAGAAGCATTGTTATAGTTGATGACGATGATTATAAAAACGAATATTGGTATTCTAAAGATGAGATAACAAACAAACAAACAAACAAACAAACAAACATAAATAAATATTTATACTATAATAACAAAGGAAAAATAAATTTTTCAGCTTTCACATATAATAATATTTATACATTAGGTAAAGAAACCAACTATGATAAACAAGGAAATATTACTAAAGTAATAGACTATGAAAAAGGTTATAATATTTGTTGGGCAGAGGCTATAGCAATAGTAAAAAAAATAGCAAAAAAAGAAATTGAAAAATATGAAATAACAGAGTTTTATGCTGTTCATAACAACTTAAATGAATTTCCAGAGGTAAAACCTATTTGGTATATTGGTTTATTAAAAGGAAATGAAAACTACAAGAATGAAGTTAACAAAAAAGGAACGCTTCGATTTCGCATAGACGGAATTACTGGAAAAGTATTAAAAAAATATAGAATTCAAAGTGGGTTTTAGTGTGAGATTCCTTACTCTTTATTATTAAATACACACTTAATAAATGGCAATGGGAAAAATTACACCAATATTCTAAACTACAATAAAAACACAATATGCATATATTATTTCTAAATGCTCTTTTTAAATTCTATAATTCGATGTCTAAAATCTCTTTGTTCAAAATAATGTTCTTGATTCTGTAGGTAGTGGAAAAAACAGACTGTTGTCCAATGTGAAATATTTAGTTATAGACCAATCTGTAAATGTTACTATTTGTGATTCAATAATTAAAACAAAAGATAATTATGGAAGAGTTTTTTTTAAGCCTATAAATAAGAAAAAATCAAATAAATATATTCTTTATCCACGTTCTCGAAATACTGAGCGGGCATTGCTTTATTATAATAAAAAGTATAAAAAAATAATAAATAAGAGAAAACGATTTGCAACTGCGTCTGTTTATGGGTTAAAAAGGGATAAAGATGTTCTAGCTGTTTTTAGCGGAGTAGCTTATTACCCAAGTGGAAAAATCAAATATAAAAACTTACTATTTGAGCTTAAAAGTATACTTATAAGTAAAGACTTAAAAAATGCAATATTACAAATAGAGACTGATTTTGGCAGTGAACAAATTTACTATAAGTATGATAGTAAAAAGGATTTTTGGGTAGCTCAAGTATTTGATGAATGGAGTGAAAATTAAATTTCTAAATCAATAGAAATACTAAATATAAAAGCTTAAAAAACACAAATTACATGGGAGATTTTCACAAAAAAATATTATGGAGATATTAAAATAAAATGAAGTATTTAAATATTATACTCACACTTCTATTAGTTTCGTGTACAACAACTAAAGAAATTACTGTTACAAGTAAAGTGTCTAATAAACATAAAGTTATTGCTTGGTATGATAAAGAGCAGAAAGATATTTGGGCTTTTAGTGTTCCTATATATTTAGAAGTTGAAAATAAAAGTTTTCTAATACCACGTGAGTTCATATCTCATAAATATATTTATGCAGATAAAAACAGTGGTACACATACATTTTTGTATGAGTTAGAAGCAAATGGAAAATTAAAAAAGAAAAAGAACTTCAGTAGAAAAAAAATAACACCTAGTACAAAGAAAAAATACATTATTTATTCTAAACATTTAATAACAAACAAGAAATATTCCGACCAAATATTGCACTCTTATAGAAATAGAGAGTTTAAAAGTGATTCTATAGTACTCGACTTTTTTAATGATTTTAAAAACAAATTACCAGATTTAGCTGAAAATATATTGGTAAAAGATAGTTTGTTCTTAAGCTTTAACAACGAGGATAAAAAAAGTAAACTATCTACAAAAAGAATTAAAGTACCTATTAAATTAACTAATTAATTAATGAAGTTAACTATTTACCTGTTAATTCATAATACTCTTAAAAAGTTTATTAACAGAGTAAGTAATCGTTTTTCTATATATGAATTTTAATATCACGGATTAAAAGATAAATAGAAAGCCTCGGTTGCTAAAAACTTAGGAGTAAAACCATATTTTGTGGACGACTACGTAAAAGCAGCCCGTAATTACCCGATGCGAAAAGTATCACAAATTATTGCCTTATTACGAGATGCTGATGTAAAAAGCAAAGGAGTAGGAGCCAACCAAACCCATGCTGATATTTTAAAAGAATTACTGTTTAAGATTTTGCATTAATAGTGTTGTGTATAACTTTTGTGACTGAAGAAGTAAAAAACTACGAGAAAAATGTTGTAAAACGATATTTTACAAACAAAATTCTAATAAAGAGGCAATTTTAACTTACCCACAGACTCACTTTTCATAATCAAACGTATCAAAACAGACGACTGCTCGAATAAAAGAGCAAAAAAACACGTACTACTTAGTGGCTTTTTAAGTACATAAAATTGTATACACAGGTACAAGTTGCGTACAAATAAAATTGGTTCTTCTTAAAAGACAGTATTTTACGGCAAAAAGCTTAAAAATCAATACACTAATTGTATAATTTTGGAGATATTTTATATCTTTAACTCAAAAAATTGTACCACCCTAAAATACATCTATGAACATAAAAGCAAAGCTTTTTGTATGTGGTGAGGAACGAGAACTACTTACTACAAACTTAAATTATAATCGCCTTACCGATTGGAACGGTAAACCAACTTCCGCCTTATTAGGAGGAGCTATTTCAATAACTTTTGAATCTGAAATGTACGATGATACCTTTGTTGATTGGATTAAATCAGATAGAAGAGGTAATAAAAAAATACGTCATCCTTTTAATCTTTATCAATTAAGAGACGGTAAAATAGTCTTTTACAAAGACGAGTTTGATGGAATAGAACTATTTCAATACAACTTTCAAGATGGCGTACTTGTAAATTATTATGAAACTTTTGATAATCAAAAAGGTATGCAGGTTACCTTAACCATATCACCTGCAATGCAAGATTATCGTTTTTTTAATAATAGTACAGATTGGCGTAGAAAAAGTCCTACTCGTTATATAAAGCCTTGGCAAGAAAGTTTTATACCATCTATAGAAGATACTCCTTATAAAGAGAAAGAAACCAATAAGTCAGAAAAAAACCCTCAAATAATTAGTGGATGGTGGACTAAAAATAAAAATGACAGGTTAAACCTAACAAAAGCCAAATTAGGAGATACAGTTTATTTTCACATAGAAACTAAGGATATAAAAGATGGAGAGCAAATTGATTGTAAGTTATATGATTTAGATAAGTTTTTTTCAGATGACTATTTAAACCCTGACGATGATGAGTTCGATAAGAAAGAAATTCATAAAAAAGCTATTGTAAAAAATAATAAGGCGACTATTGAACTTTTTCTTAACCAAAAATGGGAACAAAATCTTGTAGAAGATAGAGCTTACGATATTGAACTTTATTGGAGAGTTACTTATAAAAAAATAACTAAAAATTTACCTAATAGAGAAAGTATTTACCTTAATGTAGCTTTTACCGATCGAACACTGTTTTTTAAACCTTCTATTGCAGGGAGTAAATTACCACAACTTATTGCTAACGATGGAAGCCCTTTGTTTTTAGCTGAACTTAAAGAAGCTACAACTGATGAAGTTGAGGATGTTGCTAAATCAAAAATTAAAAAGAAAGTTAAAAAGAAAGCTGAAAAACTTGTAAGTAGTGCTGTAGCAGGTTATAATAATGCTATTGAAAGTAAAGTAACTACCATTGCATTGGCGAAATTAGCCAAAGGTACTATGGTAGATACAAATGGTAAAATACATACCAAGTCTAGAAAAATTTACCAATACACCGAAGAAGTATTTAACAAAGAGGTAATTGTAAAAAGAGGTAGACGTTTTAATAACGGTATTGTAAAATCAGCAGCTAACCAAGCACATTATTTTGCAACTAATGGTACTAATGTAGAAATACTTAATACATTACGTATAAGACCACTAATGAGTGCAGAAGGTGCATCTGAAGCATTTAGTAAAATATTTAGTTTGGTTGATTTCTCTATGATGAGCTTAGAAGAAATAACGGATACACCTTTAAACGTACCTGATTTTTTGTTAAAACGTTTTTTACCCAAAACTCCCATAGTAGGTATTAGTTTATGGCTTGAGTTTTTAGGATATGTAGCATTAGTTGAACATGAAAAGCAAGAAGCTATAGTTGACCAAATAATGCAAGAAAAACTTGAAAGAGCAAAAATAAAAGGATTAGATGCTTTAAGAACATTTCTACATGTTTACGAGATGGCATATTTCTTAGAGCCTATTACAAGTAATACTCTATCTAGTATACTTACAGGTAAGTTTAAAACATTAGAAGAGGTAAGAGATTATGATAAAAAGATATTTAGTGATAGAAATGTCATGCTTTTAATTAGAGAGGATAAAAAAAATCCAGTACAAGTAAAAACAATTATTGAATCCATTTTTATTGAATAAATTATGAAATATAAGTTATATATAACGCTAATTCTATTTGTTATTTCTTCTTGCAGTATGCAAAGAAATATTGAAGTAAAGAGTACTACTTCAAAAAGTAATGAAATAATCGGTTGGTATAATCCTAAAAGTAAAAAAATAGATGCGATAAGTTTACCTTTTAATCTATATATTGAGAGTAGTCAACAAGAACTTTTATATACTTATCAATACAAATACAGAAACCCTAAAAAAGGCGCTTCTGTGGAAATTTATTATATAAACAAAGAAAAAAAGATAGAAGTATTAAAAGATTATGAAGAAAGGTCATTTAGCTCTAATAAAAGAAAAAAGTTCTTATTATACACCAGGCATATGATTTACGATACTGAACTGTCGAATAAACTATCGTCAAAATATATTAAAGGTAGAGAAACAAAAGACTCTATTACACTAGGGGTTTTTGAAGATTTTTATAAAAATTACCCAACTTTAACAAAAGACTTAATAAAAGAAGATACTCTATATTTAAGGTTTAAACTTCTGCCACTTAAGGGGAAAAATCAAAAAATAAAAAGAATTAAAGTACCTATTAAGCTTAACTAATCAATGAAGTTAACTGTTTACTTATTTATAATCTTAACAACATTTACTTGTGCCAACCCTAAAAAAGATCTTGTTTTTAATCAAGTTCAGGCTAATGATTATCCAGTAATAATAGGGATGTATAAAAAACGAATTGAAAATAAAATATCATACATAAAACTTCCCAATCAAATTAAAATAAGGAATACATCTTATGTTAATCAGACACTAAGTAAAATTAATTATTACCATTTTAGCCCTCATATAGAAAAAGAAAAATCTCAACTAGGGCTTTATACTATTAAAAACGATTCACTTATATACGCTACTAATCACCAAAAAAGAATTATTTATGGTAAAGACAGTTTAAATTACATCTATTACATAAGATGTCATCTTTTAGATACTACCAATGCTGTCCAGTCACAACTTAAACCTTATGTTGAAAAAATGATAAAGGAAAACAAGGATACTTTGCACATAGGTTCTTTTTCTCAGTTTAAAAACAAACATTATAACTTATTGGAATTGCTGACAAAAAACGATACTATTTCACTGAATTTTATTACAGGTTTAGGAAAAGCTCATAAAATGAAGTATAATCCTACAGGAAGCTCAAAACGTAGTGAAGTTAAGGTTAGACCTACTCGTTATAAAACTGTTTTTTTTCCTGTAGAATGGTAAAAAAGTAAATTATGATAAAAAATATAATCAATATAATGCTGATCTTTTTCAGTAGCATTTTTACTACTTTTCAAATAATCTTATTCATAATTTTAGCAGAAGTACTAATACAAGGTGAGCCTGATAAAAGCAGTAAAGGCTTTTTGTTGTTTTTCTTTTTTATAATTCTATTAACTGCTTTTGGTCTATTAATGAATTTCAAGGGAAGAAAACCACTTGTATATGTTACCTGTGCTGGGTTTTCAACTTTAATTATGGTTTATTTGATTAATTATATCGATGAACACTTTACTTATGGCAATGAGATAACAAATACATTGTTAAACATATTTAAGTTTGGAAAAGCTAATTCAGAACTAAATGTTGCAGAACGTTATTATTATGCTAACTTAGTTATAATCTATCCCTTCACTTTGTTATCATCTTATCTAGCTTTCTATTATTTTTTATTCTACAGCAAAAGAAAAATAGCTAAAAATTAAAACATCAAAGAAACCCATTAAGAATGCAGTTTAGCTTAGTAACATTTATAAGAAAAATAGTTGAAGGTATTTACCTTACATCTTCACATAAGAGTCCCGATAACTATAATAATGCTACCAGATACAACAATAGGTCAAACAAGTCGCTCTTTAAAGATTACTTACACATAAAAGTATCTACAGAAGATGTTAGAATTGAAGGATTCTATTACGACGAAACTATATCTATTGATGTATACGGAAAAGAGTGTAGAGAAAATCCAGACGATTACTTAGATGAAAAGAGTAGTTTTTTAGATGAATTATTTATAAGGTCGCCTGAATATTATAAAAACAAACACGACAGGTTTGAAACTCGTAAAAGGTTTAGGTCGCAAATAACAATTTCTTTAAAAGACAAAAATATAAAACTACAAACATCAGTTTTTATGAATGAAGTAGAAGCCAGAATGAAGCTTTACGAACAAAACGGTATTAATATATATTATAAAAAATGGGAAATGGAAGATATGTATTTAAGTAAAGCTGGAGAAAATATTCTTAAAAAAGATTTTGAAGAATACTTTGTAGACTTAAAGTTTTTAAACCAAAGAAAAGTTGATTTTAGAAGATTAAAAGTTTTATAACACCAAAAACATAGGAATACCCTCATATTTTGTAGACGACTATGTAAACGCTGCTCGTAACTACCCCATGCGAAAAGTATCACAAATTATAGCTTTATTACGTGATGCCGATGTAAAAAGCAAAGGAGTAGGAGCTGTAGGCTTCTCCTTTTTGTAGACTTCCCTAAAAAGGGTAAGCCTACAAGTAAATATAGACAAAACTTTGAGAAAGAACTAAACCCGCATTAACTATGAGCAGGTGTTAGCAGCAGGATTTTTTTATTTAGATGAATTTATTTTCATTATTAATAAAAATAATTCTTTTGGTAATCTTGCTCGATCTAGTGTTGTTCCAAATGAAAAGATTGCAATAGTGCTTATAGATACTAAATATGCTTCTGCTAGATATGAAGCTTTAGAATTTAAAAGAATAAAATCTTCTATTGACATTGTTTCATTTAAACCAGTTTTGTCATTTAAATATGTAACTGTATTACTAGATTTTTCGAACCAAATATTTTGATGTCCAATAGCGTTTCTAATATCTGGTTGTAATAATTCAAATAAATATTGATAACATTGATTCTCAGGTTTTAACTCAATTAATTGGTTAACTTTATTACCATAGTGGTTGTCAAGTGTATTAAACTTGTATGTTTTTCCAATAGAGTAACGATAATTTATAAGAATTACACCAATTAAAACATTAAGAAATTCGTTATATGCTAGAAAATTATTTTTTGTTAATTCCCATATAATTAGAGGATTATTTGTTGATAAAGATTGTTTAGAAGCATGACCAGCTTCTAACATATTAATATATTTATCTTTTATATAAGATTTTCTAGTTCCTTCAATTTTCTTTTGAAAAATTAAAGCAAAACAGTCTGATAATTCGACATCTTTTGAATTATTCTTGAAAAATAGTGTTAAAATAATTTCTATTAATGCATGCGGATATGGTTTAAAAACAGATTCGATTTCTTTTGAATAAAAATCATTAATATTTTTAATAAAAGTTTCTATACCAGTATTGGATATCTCTTTATAAATATTGGCATCTTTTATAGCTTCTTTACCATATAAACCATTTTGAATCTGTTCTCCTAATTGAATCTCTCGTTTATCTATATTTTTTTTCGACATCTTGCTGCTAACTTGTTTATATAGGTGTATAATACATCGTTATACACCCATTCTGGTAGGTTTATAGTTGTATTTATGTTTGTTTATATTTTTACGAACTTAACAATAATAATTTAATTTTCTTACGGAATTCCATAAGCTCAGCTATTTAGATATTAAAAGTAGTTTTACTTGTTATTAACGATCTCTGATACCTTATTTAGAAAATCAAAAACCAAGTTGACACACTTTATTGAATACTTCCCCAACATGGGTCGCTACTATCACGGCGTGCTCCGCAGACACCACGGCACGGGTCGCTGATACCACGGCATGGGTCGCAGATATCACGGCATGGGTCGCTAATACTACGGCACGGGTCGCTAATACTACGGCATGGGTCGCTGATATTACGGCACGGGTCGCTGATACCACGGCATGGGTCGCAGATATCACGGCATGGGTCGCTGACACCACGGCACGGGTCGCTAATACCACGGCATGGGTCGCTGATACCACGGCACGGGTCGCTGATACTACGGCATGGGTCGCTGATATTACGGCACGGGTCGCTAATATCACGGCACGGGTCGCTAACACCACGGCATGGGTCGCTAATACTACGGCAATAGATAAATTAATAACACGCATAAAAAAGCTGACAACGTTGCTAGCCGTAGCCTCAAATCCCAACAGATTTTATAAAAGCTCTCGGTGTAAGCATTAAAAAAAGTCAAGAAAAAGCTATCAACCAATACTTAAAAGTAGAATTTTGTTAGTTGTAGTATGAGTAAGCAGTTGTAATATTATTTTATTTTTTCTATAGCTTTTCTAACTCCCAACATGTCAGGTTGGTGCTTTTTACATTCCTGGACAGCTTCTGGTAGTTTGTCCTCAATAAATTTGTTGTAGTCTTTACAAGATTTAAAAATGTTAAATTCCTTATTTTTAAAATCCCAAACAATACCTTTTCCTTTTATAAGGTCATTAGCAATAGCACCACCAATAGCCCCAAAATTTACAGCAGTTCCCATAGCCCATTGGTTCACTAACTCAGCTTCGGTATATAAGTAATTCTCTCCGCCTATAATAGTCCTGACAAACATGTTATGGTAGTTGGTGTTTTGAGCCCTATCAGTTTTGTTTCTGTTTTTTAAAATAGCTTTAATTTGAAAGTATAAATGCCCTTTATAGGAAATTGCAAAGACGTTTCTCACCTTTTTATTATTATCAGAGTAATAGAAATAACAATCGTGAATAATACTATCCATAACTTTTTTATTAAAGTTTTTCATTACAACAGTTTTTAAAGAACTAGGCTTTTTAGCAATAAAATCTTTTTTAGAAGTATATATCCCTTCAGGGTAATTAGGAGTGTATAAAGAATTAACTTCAGTAGTTGTTTCTGAAAGTAACTTATTGCTGTTTTTAGAGGTATTATTTTGACCAAAAACTATGTTTGAAAGTAGTAAGGCGAAGATTAAGGTCTTTATTTTCATGCTTTTTTTGTTTTAGAGTTTCAAATATAACAAAATCAATAAACTATCTAAGTGAAAGTTTTTCACAAGTTTATACACCATTTTTGCTAATTTCGCCGCTTAAAATATTTTGTATGATTACGGTAGATCAATTAACGGTTGAGTTTAGTGGTAACACGCTGTTTAGCGACGTTTCGTTTGTAATAAACGAGAACGATAAAATTGCCTTAATGGGTAAAAATGGCGCAGGAAAATCCACCATGATGAAAATTATAGCAGGAGTTTCTAAACCAACTAAAGGAGGCGTTCGTAGTCCGAAAGATACCGTAATCGCTTACTTACCTCAGCACTTGTTAATGGAAGACGATTGCACGGTAAAAGAAGAAGCATCCAAAGCATTTGCATCTATTTTTGCTATGAAAGCAGAAATGGACGACCTCAACAAACAGTTAGAAACCCGTACCGATTACGAATCGGACGATTATATGAAAATCATCGAACGTGTATCAGATTTAGGCGAGAAGTACTACGCGTTAGAAGAAATAAACTACGAAGCAGAAGTAGAAAAAGCATTAAAAGGGTTAGGATTTAAGCAAGAAGATTTTGAAAGAGCAACCTCAGAGTTTAGTGGAGGTTGGCGTATGCGTATAGAGCTGGCGAAAATCTTACTGCAAAAACCCGACTTAATTTTGTTAGATGAGCCTACCAACCACGTAGATATAGAATCGGTAATTTGGTTGGAAAACTTCTTATTAAACAAAGCCAAGGCGGTGGTAGTAATTTCGCACGATAAAGCATTTATCGATAACATTACCAACAGAACCATTGAGGTTACCATGGGAACGGTTCACGATTACAAAGCGAATTATTCACACTATTTAGAGTTGCGTAAAGAACGTCGTGCACATCAGTTAAAAGCCTATCAAGAACAACAAAAATTTATTGCCGATACCAAAGCATTTATCGAACGTTTTAAAGGAACGTATTCAAAAACGAATCAAGTAGCTTCGCGTGAACGAATGTTAGAAAAATTAGTTCCTGTAGAGATAGATGAGGTAGATACTTCAGCCTTAAAACTACGTTTTCCACCATCACCACGTTCAGGAGATTACCCTGTAAAAGTGGAAGGATTGACGAAGCAATACGGAGATTTAACCGTATTTAAAGATGCAAGTTTCTCCATAGCTCGTGGTGAAAAAGTATCGTTTGTAGGAAGAAACGGAGAAGGAAAATCAACCATGATTAAAGCAATTATGGGAGAAATTGATTTTGAAGGAGAATGTGGTTTAGGGCACAATGCCAAAGTGGGATACTTTGCACAAAATCAAGCTTCGTTATTAGACCCAGAATTAACAATTTTCCAAACCGTAGATGAGGTTGCAGAAGGAGATGTTCGAACACAAATCAAAAATATCTTAGGACGTTTTATGTTCTCGGGAGATGATTTAGAAAAGAAAGTAAAAGTACTTTCTGGAGGAGAGAAAACCCGTTTGGCAATGGTAAAACTGTTGTTAGAACCTGTAAACGTGTTGATTTTAGATGAGCCTACGAACCACTTAGATTTAAAATCAAAAGAAGTAATTAAAGAAGCCTTATTACACTTTGACGGAACGTTAATTTTAGTATCGCACGACCGTGATTTCTTACAAGGCTTGTCTCAAAAAGTATTTGAGTTTAAAGACCAACGTGTTATTGAACACTTTGAAACGATTGATGCGTTTTTAGAGCGTAATAACATCAAAGCGTTAAAGGAAATAGATTTGTAAAAACGTCATTGCGAGTGGAACGAAGCAATCTGCTGGTCGACGGAGAGATTACTTCAGTCGTACCTCCTTCGTAATGACGTTTAATAACTGTCATTTCGAACGAATGTGAGAAACCGTAAGGTTCAGCGGAGCTAAATCTTATTCATGTGAGTAACTCCTATTATTAAGATCTCTCACATTCCGTGCTACTTCAGTTCGAGATGACAGTATGTTTTGTCATTGCGAGTGGAACGAAGCAATCTGCTGGTCGACGGAGAGATTACTTCAGTCGTGTCCCCCTTCGTAATGATGATAGTTATTATTTTACCATAGGTTTATAAGCATCGCAGTTTTCATAAATTACCCAAAGATTAATAGCAAATAATGCTATAGCAATAGGAAGTCCAGAAGGCGCTTGAAAAATGTTAGTTAGCATTATTCCAATCATTACAGGAAAAATAACAACAGCTCCTAGGGCTCTAGTTTTTGGGATAATGAATAGAATACCTCCTAAAATTTCAATGATTCCTACCAAAGGCATTAACCAGCCAATTTCCATCATGGCAGTCATAGCACTCATCATTTTTTCGGGTAATTCTTCTGGCATTGGCATGTAGTTTAAGAATTTGTTTAATCCTGAATTGATAAACATTAATCCGAATAGCAGACTTAGTACGAATAAAATTTTTTGCTTCATAGTGATTAGTTTGAGGTTAGTAGTTTGTTTTTTAGTTCTTTAAATATATAAAAAATAAAAAAGGTACGATAAAAAGAGTTTAGTCATTGCGAATAATTTTATGTCATTCCGAACGAATGTGAGGAATCTCATGAAGAGAGTAACTCCTATTATTAAGATCTCTCACGTTCCGCGTTGCTTCAGTTCGAGATGACGTTTCGGTTAACGTCATTGCGAACGGTAGTGAAGCAATCTGTGTAAGTCGAGAGTAAGATAGCCATTTTATTCATTTCGACTTCGCTCAGTGTTCATTTGCAAAACAAAATAAAACATCATTTCGAAGGAGGTTACGACTGAGAAATCTCAATAATCAGAGTTACTCCCTTTGATAAGATTTAGCTTCGCTGAACCTTGCGATTTCTCCCTTCGGTCGAAATGACGTTTTTATTGTTCTTAAATACTTTTTACAAAATCAAGGAATACTTTTTTATGAAGTGCTAAATCCATGTTAGGAGATAGCGCTACACGAGCAATATAATCTTTATCCCCTTCTTTGGTAGTTCCTTGTGTTGAGGTTGCAGGAATCGTCCAATAACAACCTTTTAACTGTCCGTAGCTTACACAATACTTACTTTCATTAGGTATTTCAGTAATCATTAAATTGATAAGCTTTAAGTTTAAGGCTCTTTTATACGCTTCTTTTTCTTCCGCAGTATTTCCTTTGGTAGGAAGGTCTAACGAGAATACCGATGGTGTAAACCCTTGTGCAGCTAATTCCTCAGAAACAAAATTGATTTTAGCATCTGGTAACACTTCATGAATAAAGTTTACAAACTCACGCGTATTCTTATAAGCATCACTAATTCGTTGTGTCATTGAAGGCATTTGTGCAGCTAATATTTCGTATTGAAGCGGTGTAGCCTCGTTATCGCAAATGTGTAAGTGCTTTTCTATTTTTTTGATTAACGTGTTGGTTGTTTTATTCCCAACACAGTATCCAGCAGTACATTTTCCACCACTAGGGAATTTAGATCCACTTGCAAACGAAATAGTTCTAATATTGGCTAACATGTCTGTATCTCCTAAAAAGTGAACATTCGGACAAAAAGTTTGGTCTAAAATAAATACAGGATCAACCGCTGTTTCACCAGTAGGAGTGGTACGTTTTTTACTTAAAACATTTCTTAAATCGGTAAGATTTGGTACTTCTACTCTTGGGTTGGTTGGAATTTCTGCAATGATATACGGAACCGCATCTTGCGCTGCAATGTTGGTTAACACGGTATCAATACTCTCTACCATGTCGTTGTCTCCATCAACAGGTAAATCAACAATGTCTACGTTGTTTAAACAAGCAGCAACACGTCTTGCTTGGTCGTTAGTACCACCATAGCAGTTTGGAGGCACTACAATTTTAATCGCTTTTCCTTTATGGTTTTCAAGAGCATCGTCAATCAATCCCATTAAAATGGCGTATTGTATTGAAAGTCCACTTGATGCTACTAACGCTTTTGTACTGGTATTGGTAATTTCATTGATGAGTTTCTCAACCTTCGCTTTGTTTTCTGCTACATCAGTAACCGTAACATCATACGGCTCATCGATAAGACTTTTTAATGCTTTTAATGAATTAGCAGGAGTCATGGCAATAGTTTCTCTTCTTCTTACATGTTGAATGTCTGAAATATAAGCGTCGTTTTGCTCACCGTTTACTAATAAAAAGCTTCCTAACTCTGGGTGTGTGTTGATGTAGAAATCAACGTTTGGTACAATGGTAAAGTTGCAAATAGCTTCTTGCTCAACAATCAATACGGTACTACCATCAAACTCAGTTATCGCTTCAACACTATCCACCTTTTTTAATTCAAATTGATATCCGTATACATTTTTAATTGCTTCAGCATCAAAAAAGCTAGGGATTTTATTGGTGTACACTATTTGCGTGTTTTTATTAGCAAACAAATTCGCTCTTAACACAGCCAATACAGGAACTGTTTGTGACGAAAAACTAATTACATTTGCTGCTTTTGTGTTGTATAGTTTGGCAATCGTCCACTCTAATACAGATGATAAAGGATGCCCTAAACGGATATAATCGTATGCAGTTGGTAACTCGCTTAACGCTGAAGCAGTAGCATTGTTGTTTTTATACAAATCTTCAAACTGCTCTAAAAACTGGGTTTTAGCTAGCTTTTCTTCATAAATATCCAGGCGGTGCGTGGTAAGGTTTAACCAATCTGCCGGCATATTTTCTACAACATTTTTTATATAGGTATGTACGTTTTTGTCTTGCATTATAGGTATCTTTTAATAAGACTGCAAGATACGTTAATTAGATTTTTTTAGAAAGGGGAGAGAATGGTTTTATAAAGGGAGTTTTACTTTCGTTTGATGTATGAGCTGTAGCTGACTTTATAAATCTATGGGTTGGTTTTCAAGACACTTTAATAAAAAGAAATAACGGTTTGGGTTAGTACCCAAACCATTATTACTTCCCTTTATTGTTAGGTGTTTGTTTTTTAATTTGGCGAATGAAGTCCGATTTTGTTTCCTTCTGAGTCGAGAAAAATGGCAAAATACCCGTTTTCGTCAGCGTGAGGTGTTTTAGGTATCATAACTTTACCACCATACTCTTCTACTTTATCAATAATAGTTTGCAGGTTGTCTCCACCATTGAGGTAAATGGTAACGCCACTAGCAGAAGGTTGATAACCTTCGCCTTGTATAATTACTCCTGTAACCATTTGATTTTGGTAAGGAAATACCCCCATTTCCATTTCTGGAAAATGGAATCTTTCAATTTCTATTCCTAAAATTTCTTTGTAAAAATTAACGGCTCGTGTAATGTTGGTTGCTGGAATTTCAAAAATTGAGACATAACTTTTCATCTGTTGTATGCTTTTAGTGATTGATTCTTTAGATTGTATTGTTTTAGCGACTGAAGTGTCTTTGTTTTTGCAAGACACAAAGCAAAAAAGTAGGGTAATAATGGTAATAAATGTGTTGTTTTTCATTTTCGGCTTAGTATTATTGATGCAAAACTAAGAGCAGAAAATTAGTTGAAATTGTAAAAATGCGACACCTTAGTTTATTTGTAAAAAAGGGTAGAAAGCTTCAAGCTTTCGTCAGCAAGAAACTCTTTAGGGTTTATTCCTGTAAATTCTCTAAAGTCTTTAATGAAGTGGGCTTGGTCGAAATAGTCGCTTTTATAGGCAACATCGGTTAGGTTTTTAGACTTTTGGTTAAGCATCAATTTTAAAGCTGTTTGTAACCGAATTACTTTTCCTAATTGTTTGGGACTTACTCCAATTTGTTTTTTAAAGTTTCTTTCAAGCTGCCTTCTTTTAGATAGGTCGTATTGGAGGATTGAGTTTATAGAAACACTTCCGTTTGTAGATAGGAGAGTATCCACAGTACTTTTTACTATGTTATGAATTGTTTTTTGGTCGTTAAACGTATGTAAAAGAAACTTTTCGATTATGTCTATACGTTGTATCGTATTTTCAGCGTTGATTATTTTTTGTTGCAAGTTATTTGCGATTTCCTTGTCAAAAAGGAGGTTTAAAGGTGTTTCTGTATTTGCTAAGTTGTTGATTGGTTCAGAAATAAAATTAGCAAACCCATAAGGATAAAATCTAATTGCAAAAGTATTGACATATCCTGTAGGTTCAATGTAGAAAGGTTCAATTGTTTGCCCCAATATCATTGCCCGTGGTTGAAGTATAAAGTTGTTTTCGGAAGTGTACCGTTTTATATCGTCTCCAAGAATAAATGCCATTTCTATACAACCATCTGGTACAATTCGTTGTTTTTGTGGTTCGGAATGTATGGGTACTTCCAACGTCCAATAACAACTAATAATGGAGCTTAAATCTGTATGTGGTTCGTATGTCTGGTAGTCCATTTTGTCATTTAATCTTTTTCAGCATGAAACATGGTTTACCAAAGATATAATTTCTATAAGAAGTGTAAACTGATAATATAAAATTGTTAGATATGGTAAATTAGATTTTTTTGGAAAGAGAGTAGAGGGGAGTTTTGTTATTGATTTTGTTTCTCGTTCAGCTAATTTTAAAAAGGTATTGATAAATAAGAGTGAAAAAAGACTGGTTAAATCAATATTAATTAAGGTTTAAAGTGTATGTATAGTTTTTTAATTTATTATTCCCCATATAATTCCAATTATTGTTACAGTTCCAACTACTAGAGCAATTAAAACATTAGCTTTATTCCAGTTTGATTCTTTTGGATCTTTTCCTGTTTTAATTGACTGGTTTTTAATTTTGCTTTTGTTGTTTATAATTACATTTTCTGCATTTAGAGTATTTAATTTTTCTTCTTTTGTTTTCATTTTTTCGTTAACCCAGTCACTTATAATTAGTTCTAAATTATTATAATCTAAGTTTTTCTTTTTTAATTCTTTTCGCTTTTTAATAATAGTTATAATTTGATATTTAATGTGTTTGTAAAACTCGGTTTTGTCTCCTTTGAAATAATGGAGGTGATACTCTATGAAACTTGTGCATTTGTATAAAGGATCAAATTTTTCTAAAAAGTCAACAAATGAATGGTCTAAATAGTTATTTATCATTTGAAACTTCTCTTTTTCAGAATAGTTTAATTTGTTGGTAGCGTAAAGAATAGATGGATAAAGACTTACTTCAAATCTGTCAGTTTTTGGATTAATAGGACTGTAGTTTTTAGTCCATTTTCCGTCAGATAATAGGTAAGCTTCTTCCATAATAATTTCAGCTAATTCGTCTTCACTTTCTCCTTTATATTGTTTCTTAGGTAAATGAACTTTAAAATAGTTATGATGTTTTATCATTTAAGTAAAATTTGTTCAGAATGAATATTTATGTGGCTAAATATTGAATGTTTATGCCAATAATTTAGATTTATTGGTCGAAAGCTAAGTTATTTAAAATAGCTTTAGAATCAAACCAAAAATTAAGTAGTCTCCTCCGTATCCAGCTTATCTATTTCATAACTCATGTATTCCTTATACAGTTTTGCGATAGATTTGGTTTCTCCAAGTATGGTGAGTACATCATCTTTTAGAAAAACAGTTGAACCATTAGGGGTAAATGTTTTGTCGTTTCTTTCAACCAAAGCGACTAAAACATCTTTTGGTAACTGAATTTCCTTTAACTGTTTTCCAATCATGGTGTCTTGCGGAGTTCCTTTGAGTAGTTTGATGCTTACAAATCGCTCGTTTTGTAATAAAAACTCCTTAATCTCTCTGTGACTATTCATTTTAAGCAAGGTTTTTACGATGTGCTCTCGCTCTAAAATATCAAGAAGTCTCGATAGCATACGTAATTGCTGTTTTGGGTTTTCATCAGAATTAATTAGAAAAGCACAGATTTGTATGGGCTTTTTAAACTCATAATCTTCAGAGGGAAGTATTCCTTCAATTGGTTTTTTAGAAATTACAATTTTCATGGAAGGATGTGTAACACTCTTAAACTTGGCATGAAAAACTAAAATACCTGGTAAAGTGATGACAGATTCATCGGGTATCGACTGAAAAAATTTGTGTAGTACTCCTTCTTTGTTGAGGTCTAACTCCCTACAAAAGTAATCGGAAGCGATATTTAAGACCTTATCAAAGTTAGTGGTATCCTTAATTATTTTTATTTTCGATGTAATTACGGTTTCATCAAACGGATCCCCTTCACGAAGTCCTTTTTCTTTTAAAATGGTCATTAATTCATTTTCCAATTCATCGTATTGATGCCTTCCTAAAAGCGCAAACCAATGAAAAATAGCACCTTCTCGTTTTACTTTTCCTTTGGAATAAAAGTGATACCAAAGTAGGCCTATTACAATAATACCAGAGGTAAAAAGTATGGGCATCCATCCTAAATAAATAATAAGGATGAATGAAATAACAATTCCTATAACTTGCATAAACGGATATAATGGAGATACATACCCAGGATCGTACGATTCTATTTTACTTTTTCTAAAAACGATAACAGAGAAGTTAATAAAGATAAAAATTAATAGTTGGAAGGTACTCGCAAGCTTTACAATACCTTCTTCTGATAATACTAAAATGAATACGATAATTAGCGCTGTGGTTAAGAATATAGCGACTACAGGACTTCCTTTTTTGCCAATTTTGGCTAGAATAGCAGGAAATAATTTATCGCGTCCCATGGCAAACGGATATCTTGATGCTGATAAAAGCCCTGCATTTCCTGTTGAGGCAAATGCAGCAAGCGCTGCTACCGACATTAATAAAACTCCTACATTATCGGGTAACCATTTAAAAAGGTATTCTGCAGCTGTAGCCGCAGGAGCTAACTCATTAGCAAAAGTGGTAGGCTCAATAAGAGTAACCATAATAAAAACACCCAAACCATAAATTAATCCTGTAACGACTAATGAGAGTATCATACCTAAAGGAATATTTCTTTCAGGATTTTTAATTTCTTCTGCAACGCTTACTATTTGAGTGAGCCCTAAATAGGAAACAAAAACAAAACCTATGGTAGTAAACATACCTCCAAATCCGTTTGAAAAGAAAGGGGTAAATTGTTTGTTAATAGATTCGTTGGTAATAGTATCTGAGGTGAAGATGGAAAAAAGTCCATCAGCAATAAAACCAACTAAAATGATTAATAGGAATATGACAAACACCTTTTGAAAGGCGGAGGTTTTTTTAGCTCCCACTAAGTTTAATGCCATAAAAAAAAGAGTGGCTACGATAGCAACTATTTTGGTGGGAACTTCCCAAAATATAGCGGCATAAGCACCAATACCAATAATTGCAAAGGCTGTTTTTAGCATTAAAGCGAAATAGGTACCCAGTCCGCCAATGGTTCCCATAAGTGGTCCTAAACTTCTGTCTAAAAAAAAGTATGCTCCTCCTGATCGTGGTAGGGCTGTTGATATTTCAGCAATGCTAAACATGGTGGGCAGTATTAATACACCTGCAAGTAAGTACGCCAAAAACACAGAGGGACCTGTGTAATGTGAGGCGATTCCTGGTAGTAAAAAGAAACCAGAGCTAAACATAGCTCCAGTACTTATGGCAAAAACATCAAATAATCCTAAGTCTTTTTTTAGTTTGTTCCTCATGGCTTTTGTGTTTAAGGCTTATTATTAAGTGGTTAGACCATGAGAAGATATGAAAAAAATTACACTTTTTATGTGTGGCTTGGTTAAGGTATTGCTTGTAATATGTTCTTTTACAGTGTTTTTTTGTTAGAAAGGCTAGCTTTTGTTGGTTGTTTTTATGGGGTGAAAATAGGGGGTGGTTTTATAGGGGCAACACCCCAAGCCTAATTGGGGTGACACCCCAACGGTAATGGAAACGATACCCCAAGCCTAATTGGGATGACACCCCAATGGTAAGGGGAGCGATACTCCCTGCCTAAGGGGAGTGACTCTCCCATAGTAAGGGGAGCTATTTTAAACAGTGGTATATACTACCGTGTAGAAAAATGTTAGTAAAAAAATGTAGTTTAAGGATATGGGAGCAATTTTTCTAATGTATCGTGAAGTAGCGCTAATTGAACAGCATATAAGTAAATTTATTATATTATTATCTAGTTTATAAAATAAAGTGTGGAGTAAGGTTATGATATAAAATTTACTTGTGTTTTAGCTTAGTTCTTTGTTATATGTTGGTGTTTTTTACATACTTGTTAATGTTGTTTATTCAAATATTCCTGTAAAAACAGAAACATAATATAGTCCAGTAAGTATAAAAACGATACCAGTAATTGTTCGTATTACCTTTTCAATTTTTGTGATTTTGTTATAGAATATGCCTATTTTTCCTACAGTAAAAGCTAACAAGTAGGTAAAAATAATTACAGGTAACCCTGTTCCGAATGCGAATATTATAGGTAAATAAAGTCCATCTACTGATGTAATTGCCATTGGAATTAGCATGCCAAAAAATAATGCTCCACTATATGGGCAAAATGCTAAAGCAAAAACAACACCTATAAAAAAAGAACCTAATAAACCTTTATCTTTGAGTTTTTCAGATAGTTTTTCTTGAAAATTTAATTTACCCCAAAAATTTAGTTTAATAATATTTAGCATAATTAAGCCGATTATAATTAATAAAGGGCCTAAATATTTTTCTCCGTTTTGATTAAAAAACCGTGCAATGTGAAACTTACTTGCACCAAAGTATAATATTAAACCAATTATAGTATAACTAAACCCTCTTCCTAAAGAGTATAATAATCCGCTCAAAAAAACTTTTCTTTTGCTCGAAATATTTTTAGAAATAAATGCAGTTGCAGTAATGTTGGTTGCCAAAGGGCACGGGCTAATAGCTGTCATTAACCCGAGTATAAATGCCGATAAAACAGGGATATTGTAATTTTCTAAAAGCGATTGTAAATAATCCATTTAGAGTGATTTTAATTCTTTATCAATTTTAGCTTTTAATTCTTTACTGAAGGCTTCTTGGTCGTTACCTTTCATAAAAGCAAAATCGGTTAGATTTATTTGGGTTTCTTTTCCTTCTTTAATTACGTTTAAGATTAAAGAAGTGCCAGACGCCTCAAATTTTTCAGCAACCTTTTCATTTTCTTTTTCATCTACATTGATAACTTGAAATGTAATTTTAGCTTCATTAAGCTCCTTTGCAAAATAGGTATTTAAAGTAAATTTGGTATTTGCTTCAATTGCATTACAGGTCATACACCTATGAGTGGAATGGAAGTCTAAAACTTCTATTTTTGAAATAGATGTATTAAGAGTAGTTGTTTTGTTTTTTTCTTGACTTTCACAAGATGTAAATATTATACCGATTACTAAAGCGGTAAAAAAAATGATTGTTTTATTCATTTTATTTGATTTTATAGATTATAATATGATGTTAAATAAATATCCTGAAATAATGATGCATAGTGTTACTACACCAAAAAAGATAGCAATTAATTTTAGCGACATCACTTTTTTTAGTAAAGTTGCTTCAGGAATTGACAACCCTACTGTTGCCATCATAAAGGCAATTGCAGTACCAAGTGGTACACCTTTAGCTACAAAAACCTCAATAACTGGTACTATTCCTGCTGCATTGGCATACATTGGAACAGCCACAATTACAGCTAGGGGAACAGTCCACCATTCTTCACCTCCTAAAAACTCATTAAAAAAGTTTTCTGGAACATACCCGTGCATTACTGCACCAATTGCAATACCAATAATTATATAAATAAACACTCCTTTTACAATATCCCAAGCTCCTCTTATAATTTCGGGTAAATGTTGGTAAAAAGTTAGCTTTTCTTCTTTATATTCTACCTGTTGTATTTTACGTTCTAGAATTTTTTTTACCCAATTGGAGAGTAAAGGTTCTAGATTTAATTTGCCTAATAACCAACCACCAATTGTTCCTAATATAATACCAGAAACTGCATAAATAAGTGTTGCTTTTAAGCCAAACATACCTATAAACATAGCTATGGCAACTTCATTAACTAAAGGAGAAGTAATTAAAAAAGAAAATGTTACACCTAGAGGAATACCGCCTTGAACAAAACCAATAAATAAAGGAACAGAAGAGCACGAACAAAAAGGTGTAATTGCTCCAAAAATAGAGGAGAAGAAGTACTCTAAGCCGTACATTTTTTTTCGATTCAGATAATTCTTAAGGCGTTCAATGGGAAAGTATGCGTTTATTATTCCCATAAAAAAAACAATAACAAATAAGAGAATTAAAATCTTAAGTGTATCATACACAAAGAAATTAAGGGCGGTTGCTAAGTGAGTTTCTGTTTCAATATTAAAAACAGAGTATATAAGCCAGTCAGCAAAATTTTGTAACCAATTAAACATTTTCAGTTATATTAATAGTTCCAGAAATGTTACAAGATAGCTTTACAGTATTGTATATTGTACCAAACTTTTCTATGTTCTTTTTTAATAAATTAACATTTAGTTTTTTATCATCGCTGTAAATTGTTAAAGTATAAACAATATCTTCCATTCGTGGTAGATTTTCAATACGTGTTGCTGTTACTTCAATGGTAGCTTTAGAGTAATTAAATTTCATCATAATTGAAAAACGTTCTACATTTTTAAGTATGCATGAAGCGAATGAACTTAAGAATAATTCTGCTGGGTTAGGGAGGGTTTCAGTAGTGTTTTTAGTGATGCCAAAACCTATGTTTGATTGTTTAATAGAAATAACTGCATCTTGATTTGAAATAGATGAAGCTTTGATATGATACTTCATAGTTTACTCAATTTAAAAGTTTTAATACTTCATCTCTTGAAGGTACTCTACCTTTTATTGTAACTACATCATCTATTACCAAAGCTGGTGTTATCATTACATTGAATTTCATAATTTCCATAATATCTTCAATTTTTTCAATTGTTGCATCAATGTTGTTTGCTAAAACGACATCTTTAACAACACTTGTCATGGATTGGCATTTTGGACATCCTGTTCCTAATATTTTAATTACTTTAGTCATTATTTTATGTTTGTTTATCGTAAATGTACGATTTGATTATTAAAAAAATATCAATCAAAGAATTGTTGAAATAAGTTTTTTGCAATCTTCCAATTTTCTTTATTAATACAGTATTTTATTTTTGGTGGCTTTAATTCTCCTTGAATAAGACCAGCATTTTTTAATTCTTTCAGGTGTTGAGAAATGGTAGATTGTGCTAATGGAAGAACATCTACCAAATCACCAGTAAAACAGCATGATTGACTTTCAAGATGTTTTAAAATGGCAATACGTGTTGGGTGTCCTAATGCTTTAGCAAACTTAGCTAAAGCTTCGGTATTTTTGTTATACTCTACGTGTTCTAAAGTTCTTTTCATATTTCTTATCGCAAATGTACGATAGATTTTTTAGTTGTAGTGTAACTTTTATCACGTTCTACTATTTTTTGTATTGGTTTTAAAAGAGCTGTGTGGTTATACAGGTTTTATGCTCTATCATTTAGAAGGTTAAGGTATGTAATAAGTTACTAAAACATATTTTTGCTGTTGTAAAAAATGGGTTGCCGTATGATTTGAGCTATAAAAGTACTTTGAGGTAAATTTTATGAAACTTATTTGTTTTAACCAGACTTATTAGTTGTGTGTAGTTTTTTTCTTTGTTTATATTTTCTTTTAGTTCTGATTAATCTATACCTTAAATCGTCATAAAATAAACTTATTAATAAAATTATAGCTCCTAAAATAAGAGTGTTTAACCTCAAGTTAAGTTTAGAGTAAAGAAATCCACCGGTTATTCCTCCTAAAAAAAAGAAACAAATAATATAAATTCTAAGCTTTATAGTTGCTTTAATTTTTTCTCTATGCGGATGAGATTCAGGGAAAAATAATTGAGATAATTCAATTCCTAAATCTGTGAATAACCCTGTAAGGTGTGTTGTTCTTACAATTGCATTTGAAATCTTTGTGACAAAAGAATTTTGAAGTCCCATGGCGAGGAGGAGTGAACAAACAATGAAGTCTGGATATTTTATTTCTACAGTATTACTTATGATAGGGATTGATAAAAAAATGAAACATTCAATTATTGTTGGTATAACAAAAACGTTGAGCTTTTTGTTTTCTTTAAATTTTTCAATTAAAAAGCTTGACAAAAAAGAACCAAAGAGAAAAGAAAAAAGATAAAGAAAATAAACTGTTCCTTTCCAAACCTCAAAATCGGCAACATCTCTTATAAAAAGAGCAAAATGTCCAGTTACGTTTGTTGTCAATTGTTTAAATGCTAAAAAACCTGTAACATTCACAATACCAGCAACAAATGATAGAATAGTGGCAATTTTCAGATTATGTTTTAATGTTCTGCTTTTACCTTGATGTCTAAACATTTTTTCTTATTTAGTTCGGTTTATCAAATGTCTTATCTTTAAATATGGCTATGGTTAAAATTGATTTTAAGCAAATAATTTATATACCATATTAGGTGTTTTATAGTCTAAAGATAGATGTAATCTTATTTGGTTGTATAAATTAATTGTGTTTTTTATTGCTCTTTTTGCATGCATCACGTTATGAAAGGTTTGGTTTAGTAACTTCTATATCTTTTATAAGATTATTGTACTTATAAAAACAATGATACGAATTTGTGGTTATAGTACTTGTTTTTTCTAAGTGTAAGTATGTTGTATTTTTTAAGAACGTTAAATAGCGTGTCTCTATCAATTTTAAGATTGACTTTAGTAAAGTCTTTATCTAATGATTTTATAAATTTACCTACGCTTTTTCTAAGAAGAGATTTACATTTATTCCTAATAATAATAACCGTTGTACAAGTATCTTAAAACAAAATATCGTTTTATAGGGCTTGTACAACGGTTACCTGTGTTTACGGTAGTTTTTTATTTAATGTTAGAGATTCTTTTTTGCTAAGTACCAATCTACTTTTTCTAACGATTCATCATTAATTCTATCATTTAATTCATCTAGTGTTTTTGGAGGTGATACAATTACCTTATCTCCTTTTTTCCAATCAAGTGGCATGGCTACCTTATACTTATCTGAAGTTTGTAATGCTTCTAATGCTCTTAATATTTCATTCATATTTCTACCTACATTTAGTGGATAGTACATAACCAAACGAATCTTTTTTTTCGGGTCAATAAAAAATACAGCACGAACTGCTGCTGTTTCACTTTCATTTGGTTGTAACATTCCATATAACTTTGATACTTTCATATCTAAGTCAGCTATGATTGGAAAGTCAAAATAAACACCAGTATTTTTTCTTACATTTTGAACCCAACCTAAATGTGCATGAATACTATCTATACTCAAACCTAACAGTTCAGTGTTTAAAGCATCAAACTCTGCTTTTCTTTGTGCAAATCCACTCATCTCTGTGGTACAAACAGGAGTGAAATCTGCAGGGTGAGAAAACATTACTACCCATTTATTTTTTGCAAAGTCTGAAAACTGAATTTTTCCTTTAGTTGTAACTGCCTCAAAGTCTGGAGCATTGTCTCCAATTCTTGGCATTGAATAAATTTTGTTTTCTATTTCGTTATTATTTTCCATGGTTCTATAATTTTAATTACTTGTCATTATTTTAAAGTAAAGGTACAACTTAGCTTATTTTAAGAAAGTAACTATTGTTACAATAATGCTTGTTTAGTTGTGGTTAATTAGTGTTGAAAACATTTGCGGTATTCAATGAGTGCTTTATTTATCATTAAGGTGTGCAGAATACATCCAAACCAATTTCTCTTGTTCTCTTATATAGTCGCTCATTAATGCACTTGTTCCTTCATCATTCGAGTCAGAAGCGATTTCTAAAATATCACGTTGCTTTAAAATAATAGTTTTGAATGCTGCAAGAATTTCTTCTACAGCTTTTTTACCGTCAGATATTTGGTTACTTTCTTTAACATCTGTTTTTCTAAGATAATCGGTGTACTTATGACTTGGTGTATAACCTAATGTCAAAATTCTTTCTGCTACGTCATCTATTTTTAATATTAGATCATTGTAGAGTTCCTCAAATTTGATATGTAGAACAAAAAATTTATCTCCCCTAATATTCCAATGATATCCTCTGGTATTCTGATAAAATGTCGAATAATTGGCGAGTAATTCATTGAGTAAATCTGCCAGTTTTTTACTTTTTTCTGTGTCAAGTCCGATTCGATTTAAATGTTCCATTTTTTATTGATTTTATTTTTACGAAAATAATTCTTCTATGTAACTTCTATTGTGATGTATGTTACAGATTGTTCAATTACCGCCAACATGTGTTTTATATAGATGTAAAAAGACATCGTTATACAGCGATTTTGTTAGGTTTGATTGTATTTAATGTTTGTTTATATTTTACGAACTTACTAATAATTTAATTTGTAAGTATCATTATGTTAATTATTTAAATAGTAGGGGTGGGGTGTTTTGTATGTTATTATCGATTCCTGATACGTTGTTTAGAGTACTAAAAACAAGTTGACACACTTTATTGAATAACTTTCTTTTTAATAAGTATTATTTGTCCAAGGTGGTAGTATGTATGTTCTATCATTACATCAATGTTTCTAAAATAAGTTCCATATTTTTTGTTAACAAAATCACTCAATAATTTTTCATCAGTCATTGTTTCAACGAGACTTATGAATTTTTCCGAATTAGAACAAAACTTATTCACTAACTCTTTCCAGTCTTGTTCCGATTTAATTGGCGGCGAATCAAAGCTAAACTTGTCCCGAATATCAAGTGTTCCACCTTCGAGTACTTTTAATACACCAGAGATATAGTAATTAATATGAAACGTCAAGTCAGCAATAGTATTGAAATCTTCTATTTTTTGAGTTGCTTGTTTCCAATCAAGATCAATTATTTGCTCTTTGAAGTTTGTTTCCACAACCCATTTCCCCTCGGTAAAAATTTCCTTTAGTCGATTAGCTAAGTACTTACTTAATTTTATTCTAGAGCTAAATATTTTATGTTATTGATGATTTTCTCAAATTACTTACAACTAGTTTATATATATACTAAAACTACCAATACATTTTTTAGAAAGTAGAATAAGTAGAAAGTATAGCAATTTTATTAACACCTTCAAATATATATAAGATAAGAAAGTGTGTTTTTTTATTGGGGTGATACCCTAATAATTTAAAAAATATAATATGTTGTGTTTTGTGTAAGCAGTAGTTTTCATACTACTTACACGTTTTTTCTTAAATTTTTCTTAGTTCAACTCTTCGGTTTTGTGCTTTTCCTTCTTCTGTAGCGTTATTACCTATAGGTTTCGTGTGCCCAAAGCCTTTACTTTCTAATCTTGATTCTTCAATACCTTCATCTACGACTGACATAAGAACGGATTTTGCTCTGTTTTTAGAAAGTTTCATATTAAATTCTTCATTACCCACATTATCAGTATGTCCTTCAATACTTATTTTTAAATTGGGGTTTGTTTTTAACATTTTAGATATTTCACTCACTATTTCGTAAGAGTCAGCTTTAATTCTTGATTTACCAGAGTCGAAATTAATATGTAATGTAGCAAAGCCTTTAGTGTTTATTTCATTTATAATTTTATCTGCTGTTATTTTCTCTATTGTTTGTTCAAATTCTTTTGATTCTACAACTCCAATTTGTGCATTAGCCACATCTGAATAAATTTGAATTCCTATTTTTTTAGTTGGCGTTTTTAATACATACATACGAATAGGGGAGTTTACAGCATCACCAACATAAAAATTATTAAAGTAAGCATAACGATCGTTTACGCTTTCTCCTTTTTGGTTTACAAGTTCATTAGGTATTTTTCCTTCAAAAATAAGTTGAGCACCAATAGCTTTTAAATAGTCTTTAATACTTTTATCAAAATAGTATTGATTCCATTTTTTGCTTCCATCCATCATAATTCCCATTTTATCTACTCGTCCTTCTATGTCAAAAAATGATTTACCGTCAAACATTTCAAGTTTGTGAAAGTCATAAGACTCTGTGCTGCTAGTATTTTTATTTACTAACATACCTTTTGGTGGTGTTATATAAGGGTATGCACCAATATCAACTTTAGATTCAACTATGTTTTTCCAAGAAAATTTTTTAGTGTTATTCTTTAATTCTTTTTTCTCTTTGGTTGTTACTTCATTATTAACAACTTCATCTAATTTGTTTTTGGTAGTCTCTTTCTCATTTTTACATGAAGTTAAAGTAATTATTGATAACAAACAGATTGAGTAAATTCTTTTCATTGTAATTCTTATTTGATTTATAATTGTTAATAACAGCTTTTATGTGTCTGTTAATTATGGAGTTAAATATAATGTTTTTAGGTTTAGTTTAATGTTATTAATTGTTTTAGTATTTTTTTGAGGTTCTCTACACCTTCTTGAGATTAAAGAATAGATTATGTTTGTAATTAAGAGTTTAATAATAAGTTATTCTTATTTAATAGTATACTTTTTGTATTCAGCAATTTTACTCTCTAACCTTTTATTTAAATATTCATTTTTGTTATTTAGTGTTTTATTAATTACGATAGCTTCAGATAAATAGTGTTGAATTTTATCTTTTTTCCAATGTTTTGGTGGTTCTTGAAGGTTTGTAATTCTGTCTGCTAATTTTACCATTCCAACTTCTTTTTCAAGTTTGTTTATCCGGTTCAAGCTGTCTGTCATTTTCTCTTTTTTAGAATCCAGATTTTTATTTTTAGTTAATGCTTGAACTCCATTAACAACTTTTTCTCCAAACATGTTCAATAACTCCAAAAAGTTAGTATCAGTATCTTCTAATGTATCGTGGAGTAGCGCTAATTGAACAGCATAATTCAAATCGAAATTGTTAGTTGCATTATATGCTAAGATTATTTCCATAGCAACGCTAGAGATGTGTAGCAAATAGTTAGAGTTTGTTCCAGGAACTTTTTGATCTTTATGTTTTTCTCCAGCAAATTTAATTGCTTTTTGATATAGTTCTTGTGTCATTTGAGGTGTTCATTAAATCTTTACGATTGTACTTTTTAATCCACTCGTTGACTGTTGTAGGAGCAATAGAGTAGAGTTTACAAAGTTCGCTTTTTGTGTGTTTACCGGTTGTAAGTTCGTCTAAAATTTTCAGTTTGAAAGGTTCTGAATACCGTCTGATGACTTTGTCGTTTTTATACATAATGTTTAAAATTATGTAGCCTTTATTCAGGACGGGTCAACGTTTATGTATAAGAATAGTTGCGGTTTTGTGTGCGAGGATTTTCCGCAGGAAAATCAGACGTAACAAAAGTGCACGGACTCTTGATTAAGCACTAAATTAAGCATTATTTTTATACGGTGTTAGCACACGGTTTTTTCTTTTCAGTTTATAAATCCTTTTTTTACTGCCCATTCAAACATTTCAATACAGAGCCAAATAAAACCTAATAATGCACTTAAAACTCCAATGGTTTTCATAATCAGAGTTCCACTTTTTTTGCTAAATAAACGTTTAATGAAGTTCGGAATTATTACTTTGAATAATCTCTTAATTGCTCTAAAGAAAACCACAATTCCATAAATCAAGCGCATTAAGTAAGTCCGCTTAACAATTCGCTCTTTGTATTCAAAAGTATCAGCCATTAAATATGCAGAATCTGTAAGTTTTACTTTTACGTAATTTTTCTTTTCTTTTATTAATTCCACGTAGCCAAATCTAATTGACCACTGTTTTTTTATAAAATCAGAAATGTCTGGTGGAAATCCATTCAACCTCAAAGTCAGTTTGGTAATTTTTACGACTTCTTTTTGGGTTGTCAAAAGATAGTTTAGAAGAAAATTCGAGTAAATGTCTTCTATTTTGCTTTCTAACTCGACTTTCTTTTTTATGCTATCAAAATCTATCAATTCTATTCAGTGTTTTTTTTTTGAGTTCGGTTTTCAACTGTGTGCTAACGGTCTAGTATAAGAATAGTTGCGGGTTTGTGTGCGAGGAATTTCCGCAGGAAATTCAGACGTAGCAAACACGCAACTACCTTTGATTAAGCACTAAACCGCAATTATTTTTATACATTGTTGGCAACAGTTTTTTTCGTAACTAATAAGATTTTAGTTTCCATTTACTTATTTAAATTCAGATTCCGAAAATAGTTCATTAAATTATTTCTGTGCTGATATTTAATTGAATTCGTTTGATTTTGGAAAGTATAATTTAAAAAAGAGTTTTTCTTTCCTCCAATTATATTCAATTCCGCTTTTTTTCGCTTCTAATTACGAACAGTTTTGAAATTTCCGAAAATTAACGAAGTAAGTAAAAGTCCGATTCCAATTCCGATAAAAGAACCCTTTGTAAAATCAGGTAATTCAAAAAAGTGAGATAAAATTTGTGAAGTTGTAATTACAAGCATTCCAATTGATAATAAAATTAATGCTTTTCTTTTCGTTATTTTTTTCATTTGATTTTAGATTTTAAATAATTAGTATCTCAATTAAAGTATTTGTTACATTAAGCTCCTAGTTTCTCAACGTTTTGGTTAAATTGTTGCAACGGTTTGTGTATGAAACGTAGCGTGCAAAAAGACACTAACTTTTCGGGTTAACACAGAGCCGAATTTTTATATTTTGTTTTTAATTTATCAATTTTAAAAGCCAAATTAAAAATTTGGCGGACTTTCTAAATATACAGAACCCTTTCAGTTTAGCTCTTATTAGCTATGTTTTATACACCGTGTTACAAAACGTTATTTCAGTACTTTCTTTATTTCTCTTTTAGGAAGACACATTGCATTGGATATATATCGATTTGTTGTATTCATAAAAGTGACAGCTGTTACAGCGCAATTTGCACACTCAGTTTGTTTGTCTATATCTTCTTGTAATTTTTTTAATATTATTTCTCCTTGTTTTATTGGATTATTCGAATATTTTTCAATACCCTCTTGTTCAAAGAAAGTTTTAATTTTATAAGTATACTTATCTTTTTTAGATATTAATTCTAAATCTCCAACAGAAGATAATATGAAACCTTTGTAGTCAGCATAATCTCTTTTATTAACCCTTTCATTTTTGAAAAAGCAATCAACTCTTGCTCCTAGGTGTTCTTTTTGCAGATTTTCTATAAGTTCTACATCAGACTTGAAATATAAAAAAAAGGAATTTTCATATTTATCATTTTTTTCAATTTTAATAAACTGAATATTTGCTATTGGAATATCGTGATTGCAAGAAAAAAATAAGATAGAGATTAAAATAATTAGTATGTTTTTCATTTTTCAGCTTGTTTTGATATGAAAAGTTTTATTTGATGAAGAAGCATATCGGATGCAGAAATATCGGTGTCCTTTAGGTTTTTAGTAAACATAAAACCAGCACTTCCGTGATTGCAACTACATTCATCATTAATTTGCATTCCTGTTTTGGGTCTCCACTGTTCTCCAAAATCAGCTATAAAATCATCAAATCTATAATCTTCAGGAAATGTACTTATGTGTATCCAATAATTAGCTTTAGGTTTTGGTGTTCCCCAATAAATATCTGAAATGTAAGTTACAGTTGAACCCACACCAACAGGGTCAAGTGTTATTAATAAATCCACATTATACCCTCTATCAGTTAAGATTTGAGATAAATGAGCGCCATTCCAACCACCAAGGCTATGACCAATAATGTAAATAGCTGTATTTTCTTTATTGTGAATATTAGCAATAATTTTATTTTGAATGTCTTCATCTCCTCTTGTTTCATTATATCCTAGATAGAAACTATCATAACCTTTAATACTTTCTGTTTTAATTAATTCATCAAATTCGGTTTTAACACGTTCTTTTACAATTTCAGTAGCAGGATTGCCATAGTATGGTTCTTTATCACTAGCACCACCAATAAAAAACGCTATAGCCTTTTTTGAAGCTACTTCGGATTCAATACTTACAGGCTTTATTGGCTTAGCTACATAAGCATAAATCCTTACTTTTTCACATTCTTTAACTGTGTATTTGAAACAAACAACTCCTTTATCATCCAAATATGGATTTTCTCCTTTTTTGTATTCTAGGTCTGTAATTGTTCCATCATCTAATTGTTCAGCCCACCATATATTTTTAATTAGAGATAAAATTGATTCTTGATGTTCTGTAGCCTTATAAATATATGTCGTTCCAATTTCAAGTTCATTAACTAACTCTCCATTTTCATTAAAAGGACCTTCTACTTTTTTTACAAGAGGTTTTGTATATTTTAATCTAGCTTCTTTTGCTGTTTCAGGTTTTCCACTAAAATAAACTCGTGTTACTAATTCTCCATAAGATTTTTTTTCTCTAGGGTAGTCATCTTTTTCAGACATGTATATTGTATCATCAGCCATTTTTGTTGGTTTTTTCAGCTTGCACATAACGTGTTTGTGTATGATTAGTTGCGTGGTTAAGCACGTAATTTAGCAAATAAAAACCGAATAGAAAATACGTGAGTATTTTCGTAAGTAGGCGATAACCAAGTAATTAATTATACACGGTGTTGGCGGTAGTTATTATTTCCGTTTCGTTTTTCAATTGTTCTAATTCCGTATTCAAATCCGCTTTTAAGTTACTAAAATATTCATTCCAATCCTTTATTTTTGATACTGTTTTGTATGTCTCATTTTCTTTTATTTCAACAATATTTTCTAAAACACTATTTATTTGTAATCGTATTTTTTGAATTGCTAATTTTAATTTTTCGTTTTCTGTAACTGTTTCAGATTTAGATTTGAAGAAGGATTGATTTTCTAAAGAATTAAGAATGTTATTTACTTTGTTTATGTTATTACTGTCATAAGCGTTTTTTAATTCAATAAACATTTTTTCTGCTTCATCTTTCATTTCATCATTTATTTTGTCTGGATGACAAAGAATAGACGCTTTTCTAAATTTAATTTTTAATTCCTTTTTTTCTTCTTCGTTTAAGTCAAAATGAACTTTATTTTTATCTTCTTCAATTTGCTCATTATATTGTTTTTCGTCTTTTTCTGCTTCTTTAAATTTCTTTTTATTATCTCTAAATTTATGCTTTCTAAGTTTTAAAATTTCAGACATAATTGAACCAACTTCCAAGCTATGTCTATGTTGAAATTCTAATAACTCTTTTTCTAACTCAATTTTCTCATTATCATAAGCATTTAATTGAATTTCAAGATTTTTTAATTCAAGTTTCAATGCAACTAATTCTTCATCAATCCAAAGCGTTAAATTTTCATTTTTGCTACTTTTTATAAAATCTTGGATTTGATTAATAACAGTTGCGTATTCTTTTTGTTTGAGTGAAATTAAGATTGATTTTAACTCTTTGTAAGGTTTTAATTTATTACTTACTGTATTTATTGATTCCGTTTCTTCAATTAAGATGAAGTTCTTTATGATTTCTAAACGCTTAATAATTTTATCTAAATCTTTGCGATAGTCAACTTGATTATCTTTAATATTAAACTGTTCAAGTAGTTTATTAAACTCTCCAATAAATTGTTCCGCTAAAACACTATCTCCTTTTGTGATTACTACATTTTCTTCATTAGATTTTGCTTTATGTGTCCAATTATAAGAGCCTGTAATAACAGTTTGCTTATCTATTACACAAAATTTGTGGTGTATAAGCCTTGTTTTAGAATCGCCAAAAAGAAAAACCTTAAAGTTTTCTTGGAAAGTATCATAATCTATTTTTGACTGTTTGTTTATAAAATCATTTGAAGTTAGCACAAATACTTTACAGCCTTCTTTAGCTTTTTTTTCTAATTCGTGAAATAAAATATAATCTGTAAACCAAGCAACAGCAACATAAATTGTTTTTTCTGCTTTTAGTATTTCTTGTTTGATTCTCTTGTTAATATTTTCAAATATTGCTTCTGTTTGCATTTTACATTCTATTATAAATTTTGGACTCAGGTATATTTTTAATTAATTCGTCGTATATAAATTCAGTAATATTGTTTTCGCCAAGACTGACTTTTTCAAGATTTTGAAGTTTATATAAAGGGCTAAAATCATTAATTTGATTTCTCCAGAGATATACTTTTTTGATGTGAAATAAGTAACTTAATACTGAAATATCTCTTATATTATTACAACCCAAATCTAAATTTTCTAATTTATTCAAATCTTTTAATATTGTAATATCTTTAATATTGCAATCTCTTAAGCTCAATGATTTTAGATTCTTTAGTTCTTCTAAAAAGTTTAAATCTTTTATTTTTTTATTGTAAGATAACGAAAGCTCTAAAAGATTAGGAAGATTTTTAATACTTTTAATACTAGTAAAATGGTTTTTATATAGTCCTAAAATTTCTAACTTATATAATGATTTAATTGGCGATATATCAATAATGTTATTTTCATCTAAATTTAATACCACAAGGTTTTTTAACTCTTTTAAATTTTCTATATTTTCCACAGAATTAGATAACAAAATTATCTCTTTTAATTTTTTTAAGTCTTTAAGTGGTTTTATATCAACAATTGAGTTTTGTCTTAAGTCTATTGATTCGATATTTTTTAATCTACTTAATGGCGAAATATTATTTATTCCAAACTCTGTAATTCTTATTTTTTTTATGCTAAGAATTTCTTGTAACTCTTTTTTGGTTGGCGTATCTGTAATACCTAAATCTTGCAGCTGTTTGCCATTAAAATAACCATTAAGTCCATTTTTTTTTACATTAGTTTTGAATGCAAATTCGTCTAATGGCGAAGGTGGTAGAGTAACTTTTTCGATATAGAAGTTAAAAATCTTTTTCCAAAAATCTTCGAGATTATCCCACCATTCGAAATCTTCTTTTGTAACACTTATTTGATTATTTACAATTTTATTGGTAATAGAAATAATATTATCAGTTCGTTTTAGAACCTGATTATTTACTTTAATCAATTTGTTTTTATCGCTCATTTTGTTTATTACCTGTTATAATTTCTAATTCATTAAATGAAAAAGTATATTTTTCTTTTAGAACTTGAAACAAATGATTAATTGAGTAAAAACAATTCAACTGTTTGCGAGCTGATTCTTTATCTTTAATTATGTCATTAAAGAAATCTTGATATAGCTGAGAATGAAGTTTTCTTAAACTATCTGTTTGGCTTGATTTATAAATGACATAACCTAAAAATTCTTCTGTTGCTATTGTTGAAGACTCTTTTTTATGAAAATAAATTGGTTCTACGAATAGACCATTTTTAGAAACAAATTTTTTCTTTTCATTATCATAGAATCCTAGTCTTTCTAGATGTATTTTATCAACAGATAAATCGCGCTTACTGAATTCATTTTTATTCAGAATTATTTCTTCTTCATTTCTTGTGAATAAAAACTTTTCAGTTTCTTCATTAGATTCCAACAATTCAGCAATGTGCCAATAGTAATTGTTTCCCTTAATTCTGATTTCAAAATATTCGTTCATTTAGATTGAGTGAGTTTAATTACCGCCAACGGTTTTGGCTAGGCTTTGTGCGGACTAGAAAATCGACCAGATTTTCGAACCGTGACCAAGCCGAAGCTTTTTGTTTGGTTTTGTATTTTTTTTAATCACAACGCCAAATCAACAAGATTTGGCGACCAAGTAAATATACATAAAACATTGGAGTTAAAAACTAAACCCGCATGAAGTTTAGCCGGTGTTAGGTAATGCAGTTTTTTTCAGCCTGAAATAGTTTCAACGAAGTAAATAGGAATAAGTTAATTACGAAACTACGATAATTTTCCACGTTCTGCTGGTTGTCAGTTTTTCGAACAAAAAAGAGGTTTCATTGAAAAACATTGCTACGCTTATTCCAGCGTTATTTGTTTTCAGAAAGTTTTGAGTTTAATTTAAAATTACAAGTTTCAAACACTTAACTTTTTTAGTAGCTACGATAATTCATACACGTTTCTACTATTTTCTACACGTAACGTTTTAAGCACGTTTTATTAGTTTCAGTTGTCATTTGCTTCATGAGCTAAAAAAACACCACAGTAACCTTTTAAAAACTCTTAAAGGATTTTTTTCGGAGTGAATAATTTTTCAGAATGGAGTAGGGGTTCAATTTTAATTATTTTAAATGATAATTACTTTTTTTTTAATTCAAACACGCTGCTACTGTTCTGTTTTACCTAACTTGTTTATATAGATGTAAAATACATCGTTATACACCTGTTTTGATAGGTTTATAGTTGTATTTTATGTTTGTTTATATCTTTACGAACTTACTAATAATAATTTAATTTTTTTACGGAATTCCATAAGCTAAGTTATTTAGAGAGTAAAAGATGTTTTACGGAGTAGCACGGTTCTATATATCGCTGTTGACACACTTTATTGAATAGTCTCTCAGCGAGCTTCGCTGGTCTTTCCTCAACACAACGAAACCATCAGCGAGCTTCGCTGGTCTTTCCTCAACGCAACGAAACCATCAGCGAGCTTCGCTGGTCTTTCCTCAACGTAACGAAGCCGTCAGCGCGTCACGCTGGTGTTTCCTCAAGACAACGAAACCATCAGCGCGTCACGCTGGTGTTTCCTCAAGACAACGAAACCATCAGCGCGTCACGCTGAGCTTTCCTCAAGACAACGAAACCGTCAGCGCGTCACGCTGAGCTTTCCTCAAGACAACGAAACCATCAGCGCGTCACGCTGGTGTTTCCTCAAGACAACGAAACCATCAGCGCGTCACGC